>CAZHNG010000052.1:0-26228 GCA_964533785.1 uncultured Saprospiraceae bacterium
AGGCAGGCTATCGCTGATGCTCATGTTGAGGCTATATTGGAAATAGAGCGGGATGGGATTTAGGGGATGCAATGGGCAATGAGCAATGAGCAATGAACAATGGGCAATGAACAATGAGCGATGGGCAATGAACAATGAGCAATGAACAATGAGCAATGGGTTGAGATATGGGCCAGAAATGAACAGTTTGGGGAGTGATGGCATTTAATAAGGATGAATTCATTAAGTACTTACTTTGGTTGAATGACTTGATTTACCCAATTATTTTACAGAAAAAGATAATTCATGTTTAGTATTAATATTTACATACGCTTTGCATTGATCGGGGTATTGATCATCGGAGGGATAATCCTGGCCATTACGATTAGTTTTTGGTATGCTTTTCCGTTATTGCTGACGGGTGTCATTTTGGCCTTGGGCTATGTTTTTTTGGGAACCGTACAATCGGCGGCTATGCTTTTACAGTCTGCAGATTTTAATAAAGCAGAAGAAAGACTCAACCTCACCTTAAATCCCAATTGGTTGTATTCTACTAACCGTGCTTACTACTATATGCTAAAAGGGTCCATTGCAATGTCAAGAAAAGATACTGCTGCAAGTGAAAGGTACCTGAAAATGGCCCAGGAAATTAATATTCCTACGGATAATGAAAAAGCGATGCTCGAATTACAACTGGCCAATATCAGTGCTTCAAAAGGTAAATGGAAACAGGCCCAGATCCACTATCGGAAAATCAAGGATCTAAAAATAACGGAATCTACGCTGAAAGAGCAGATCAAAGAATTCGAAAAGGCAATGCAAAACCGCGGACAATTGAAAGCTGCCACTCGTATGGGTAAACAAGGGGCGGGCATGATGCGGCAAGGCAGCGGAAAACGCAGAAGACCTAAGATGAGATAGTGTAAAGATCGCCATCGGTCCCATTACCTCAACAACCGCTCCCGGAGTTTTGGGTGATGATCCCAGAAGTGTTGGTATTCCGTTTTACTGATCATAAAAGCTAGGGTCTTTCCAAAGCTTCCTTTTTCCTTTAGGTGAACCACTCCTATTTTAATAAACCCGTAATTCTTTTCGGTAATTTTAGCAACGTTGTTAATGGGATAGCGATAATGTCGAAAATAATTGGTAACATAAATGGATTCTGCATTTAGTTCTACTCTTTTCAGCCGAAACACTGTGAAGTAAAAAACAACGAAGCTTAATATCACAAGAAGCAATAGACCGAGGCGAATATAACGCCCTCCCCCTGCTTGAAAATAACCTGCATTGATATTAAACAAGGCTATGGTCAAGGCGCCAAAGAATACCAGCCAAAAACTTGGTAAAAATAACCGGTAGAATAATGTCCAATTTGAGGACACACGTTGCATCTTCATTTATTTCTTCTTACCTGATTTATTCTTTTTGCCTTTTCCAAATTTTTTGGTTCTCCATTGTTTAAACAGGTTTCTTTTGGATCTTTTTTCTCCTCCTTCTCTTTCTCTCTCCTCTTCTTCTCGTTCTACTCTTTTGGCAATTAGAATACTGGCTTCATACAAAATATAGAGTGGAATACCAATTAAGAATTGTGTTACTACGTCCGGCGGAGTTAAAATGGCGGCTAACATCAAAATACCGATAAAGGAATGCTTCCGGTAGTTCCTCATGCCTTCCGCTGTTACTAATCCAATTTTAGAAAGGAAATAAACCACAATCGGTAATTCGAAGATCAAACCTGCCGGTAAGGTGAACATTACCATATATTTTATAAAAGACTGGATCGTCGGGGAGTTCTGAACCCCAGGAAGGGTATAGCCTCCTAAGAAATTCACAGCAAATGGGGCAATAACAAAATAACCAAAGCAAACCCCAAGCAGAAACAAAAATGAACAGATCGCCACAACGCCACGCGTCGCTTTACGTTCTTCAGGATACAACCCCGGCCTGATAAAATTCCATATTTCATAAAAAACATAAGGGAAAGCCACAATGAAGCCACCAATAAAACATACCTTGATACTGGTGATGAAAGTTTCTGCAAATCCAACCGCAATTTTTTCAAATTTAGGCGGCTGAAAACACATCGTTTCGCCTAACCCTATGAATTGTGAGAGCTCACAAAATGCACCGTAAGAAATGAAATTATCGTGTGTTGGACCGAAAATCACATAATCAAATAATGATTTGTGGAACAAATAAAGAACGATTCCTACCCCGGCAATGGCAATCAAGGATCGAATAATGTGCCACCTCAGCTCCTCTAAATGATCCAAAAATGACATCTCCTTTTCTTCCTCCTTGTATTCCTGAGGACTGCCGTTTTGACCAACCGGCTCCACACTGGTCTGATTCTCATCTGTATAAGGCATCGAATCTATTGCTTTTTTTAACAATTAATGCAGGATAAAAAGACACCTGTATTTGCGAAACTTTAAAAAAACGAAATTACGGCATTTCAGCAAGTAAAACAAAATCTTTATGTCATGAACATTTCCTAAAAACCTTTTCAATGTATAGACGTTTAATGTATGTACGTTTATTTTAATCATTTGCAAAATCAACCTAATGACTTACAAAGAAAAAGCACAGGACATTTACAACCTGCTGGGCCAGGGGAAATTATTAGAAGCCTTTGACAAATATTACCACGAAAAAGTGGTCATGACAGAACCTCGCGGCACCCGGGAAGGCAAACAAGCCTGTCGTGAATACGAAGTGCAGTTCCTGAATAACGTGGAAGCCTTCCACAACCTTGAGATCTACAACATAGGATCTAATGAAGAAGATAAAACAACCTTCGTGGAATCAATGATGGATGTTACTTTCAAGGGAGGTCAACGCGCAAAAATGGAACAAGTGGCAGTACAAAAGTGGGAAGGTGATCAAATTATCCACGAGCGCTTTTACTACGACAACTAAATATCATCCGATTCACAACATGAGTAATCTCTAATATTTATGAAAATTCCTATTTTAACTTTTGGGGTTACTCATGTTACCTATTGTTCATCCTTATTCAGGATCAAAGTACCTTTATAGATATCGGACAATTTCATCATTTGACCGGAAATCTCGAAGGTATCCTGTTCATTTTCATAGATACTTTCCAACCACTTTCCTGATTCCGGCAAGCGTTCAAAAACAGTGACACTAATTTTCTCCTGTTCAACAAAAAAGATGTGTTGCAGAGTACTTATTTTCTTGTAACAAGGTAATTTTTCACCCCAATCTCTTATTCGGGTAGACGGAGATAGTACTTCAAACAGAACAATGGGCGATAATTCCGCACTCATATCCGGTTGGTATTGATATTTCTTGCCGGCGGCATCGATCACTGAGCCATCAGGATTAAATATGGCATGATTGCAATCCAAAATACAGACTGGTCGATTACTGTTGAAGATCTTGATTTTACCAATTCGCTCTGCAAAAATCAATTGCAGCAAAAAGTTAATCTTCGATGCAATCTCCGAATGAAGTCCAGACTCATAACTCATAGATACCATTATTTCCTGCCCCTGATACTCGAAATTATACTCATCAACGGAAGTTGCTAATTGCCAAAAGTCTTCCTCCGTGCCTTTTAATCTCAGCACTTCTCCGCACTTCAACTGCGATAATTGTTCGCTTATTTCGGGCTGTTCAAGAATAGAAATCATAAGATCTGTATTTTAAGGACTCATTTACTAAACGTGTCAGACGTTCCTCTAAGTTCACAACCTTCCCATCATTTCTCATCATTTCCCATTTAGAAAGTTCTGCTCCTACAAGAAAATAAAAAGCCTAGATTTGCGTCATTGAATGAATAATGCGATAATTTCCACTATGATTAAATACCATATGATCAACGGGGAACTGGTAGATGCCTCTACTGCTTCATTGAAAGTCAATGACCTATCTTTGTTACGCGGCTACGGAGCCTTCGACTACTTTTTGGTGAGAGAAGGTATACCCGTTTTCGCGGAAGATCATATAGAGCGGTTTTTCGCTTCTGCTAATTTCTTAAGACTGGAAATCCCTTTTGACCCAAATACCATGTCCAAGCAGGTCAGGCAAGTAATTGCGGCCAATGGTCTGCCGGAAGCAGGCATAAGATTACTCTTAACCGGTGGTTATGTATTAGACAGCTACACCCCGATAGCCCCTAACATCCTGATCTTACAGCATCCTTATGTTCCCTACCCGGCAGAAAAATACCGGTCTGGTATAAAAATGATGACCTACGAATACGTACGTGATATGCCGGAAATCAAAACCACTCACTACACCATGGGCATCTGGCTTTTGGACAAATTAAAGGCGGCGAATGCCTCAGATGTTCTGTATCATAAAAACGGAAAAGTGTCAGAATCGGCCAGGTCCAATTTCTTCATTGTGGATGCGGATGACAAACTAATCACTCCGAATGATAATGTCCTAAAGGGCATTACTCGAAAACACCTGCTTTCATTGGTTCAAAACCATTATCAAGTAGAGATCCGTCCCCTCAGATCAGATGAATTGCCACAGGCCAAGGAAGCATTCATTTGCAGCACTATAAAGGAAATATTACCTGTTACCCAAATTGACGATTTCAAAATTGGTGACGGACGCCCAGGCCCTATTACCCTAGCTTTATTGGATCAATTCCGTCAGTATAAAAAAAGCTACATCGCATCTTTCAAGGCCACCGCATTGGGCTAAAAGTGTTCCATCGTAAATACTTTGCCGAACATCTACTTCATTTATTCGTATTCTTTTGAACTAATTCCCGATTAGGGTTATATTGCCTAGAAGACTAATTTATAAATCGATGCCAACCATTATCCAGAAAGCAGAGAAACATGTAGAGGAAATTTTGCAAAAACTTTCACCAGATCTGAAATATCACAACTTCGCCCATACTCTGGCGGTAAAACAAGCTTGTATAACGATTGCTAATGAAGAAGGTGCCAGCGATAAGGAATTAGAAGTTCTACAATTAGCCGCCCTTTTTCACGATACCGGATTTCTTGAAAAATATAAAGGACATGAAGCCGTAAGTAAAAAATATGCCAAATCTTTTCTTGATATTAGCCAATATCCACCCGAGGATACGGCGTTGGTTTTGCAATGTATTGAAGCGACCAAAGCAAACCGCGAACCACAGGGAAAATTAGAGCAGATCATCAAAGATGCTGATATGGTGCATTTGTCAAGTAAGGATTACCTGGAGGCGATTGAAACCCTGCGGCACGAATGGGCAATCTACTTGGACAAAAATTACAATGAATATACCTGGACACAGATCAATTACAATTTTTTGAAACAACATACTTTTCATACTGCTGCTGCGGAAAATTTGTTTAGCAAGCGGAAAAAAGACAACGTTAAAAGACTGAAGAAGGAACGCAAAAAAAATAAAAAGAAACTAGGGGTGGGAAATTCCATCATAGAAGGGAACCGCAGCGCTCAGATGATGTTTAAAACCTCTCTACGCAATCACCTGGACCTAAGCGCATTAGCTGACAATAAAGCGAATATAATGCTCAGCGTAAATGCACTGATCATCGCCATCATCATGCCCGTTGCTATTTCTTATATCAAAGGAAATATCTATTTGCTTTTTCCCCTTGGCACTTTACTATTAACTTGTCTTATGTCCATGATATACGCCACCCTTGCCACCCGTCCAATTAAAATGGCCGGCAGTACTCCGACTGAGAAAGTGCGTTCGGGTAATGCGAATCTATTTTTCTTTGGCAATTTTTATAAAATGCCCTACGACGAATATAAAACGAGTATGCAGGACCTGGTAACCCAGGAAAAATCACTCGACGATGCCATCATGAGGGATCTTTTTTTCCTGGGGAAGTCGCTAGGCAATAAATACCGGCAGCTGCGTACTTGCTATACTATTTTTATGATAGGGATCATTTTATCCGTATTGGTTTTCGGTATTAGTTATGCTCTGTATTTAAATAATACTTAAAGGCTGTTGTTTTATCTGATAAAATCATCCGGCGGGGTTAAAAAAAGCCCCAAATTGAAGAAAGGCCGTCCGTTAGGTTTTTGTATAAAATCTTCAAAGTCATTGTCTACCGCAATAAATTCAGAACGAATGGGAATGTGATAACCTCCGTCAATTTTCATCCAAATCCACGAGAACAACTTTTGCTCATAGGTAAGACCTGTATTGACTCCCAACTCCCGAAATGCATGGGTAGGCTCCCGGTCCACGTTTGATAACACATCTATACTATAGACATAGCTTTGTGCACTGAGTCCGAAAAGCACGATCTGATCGCCGCTGAAGTTGTGCCTCAAAAAGATCTGAGCTGGAAGTGTGGACTCTATTCCCCATTCACTATTAAAGGTGTGATTGTAGACTAAAAAGGGTAAAACCTGGTCATTATCCCGGAAAAAACGTTTTGAATAGCTCAAGCCGATCCCCCATTCCAATTCCGCACGTGGTTTGATCCCCCAAACTGCTGTTACGTTATAGATCGCATGATGGTCTTCGAGGTCCAGCCAACCTTCATAATCTCCAGTATAGTTTGCCCGAATTCTCAATGCCCCGTAATTCCTTTCATCAAAAGCTTTGGTCAGATAAACCGAAAATATATTTTCTTTTAAGGTACGATCGTCAATCCGGTTAAAAATATCCGTATAAAAATTATCGTCACTTTCATTGAAATGGTATTTACGGAATCCAAACTCATAGCCAAACAAAACTTTCACATCTGGTGCATTGACCAGTGGGATCTTGATTTTAGCTTCCAGTATTTCCACATTCGAAAGGTTTTCATCGATGTTCGTACCCTCAATCATTTGAGGATAGCCGGAGTGTAAGCCATAAAGAAGCATGACTCCTTTACTTTTAGATTTTCCGATAACCCCCGGCTTACAAAAAGTAATACTGTTAGGTAATTCATTTAACACATCTCCCATGATGAAGTCTTGCCCGTTACCAATATTGAAAAACAGCAATAGTAGTGTGGAAAGTAGTAAGTGGTAAGAGCTGCAATTCATAAATTCCTGATGATTCGTTTTCGAGTTTCCCTATTTATTTTGACGAAAATTCCGGATTAAAGTTCTACGCTAATTGATAAGAATAATACTAATAAAGCTCAAAACGTACCAAGAAAAATGAAAGTATTTACCCCGAATCGCAAAATTGTCTTTTGAAAAGATGTTCTACTTATCGGATAACCATCCTATATTTGAGTAAAATACATTTGTCGAATGAAAAGTAGCAGGTAATTTAGTATCTTAGATCTGTCTAAACGACGCCATTCAATCTATCCGCTATATCCCTTTTATTAAGTTGAGGAAGAAGTCATCACCCTTGTCCCTTCCTATTGTGCCGCGACTGCTTGCTCGCAAGTAGTGCTGATTGCTGTTTTTTTACTTTTTCACCACTCAAAATTAAAAGCAATGATGCTTAAAAGACTACTTATTCTCAATTTGTTTCTCTTTTTTGTCATTGGTATAGCTTATGCACAATCAAGATTTTGTTATGCTGGTGCAGCTATTGAAATCAAGGGAGGCGGAACAACTTTTTCCACCAATATTGAAGACCTTGGAGAATCAACTGTTATTCGGGTGAGCACCCGTCCGCTCGTTACCGCTTACGGCTATTTGGTGACCGACGAAAACAATACGATAGTAAAGGTTGCCACGACCAATTTTATTGAGATCGCCGACCTGGGAGCCGGAATTTTTCGGATATGGGCCTTTTCTTACCGGGGTGATATTATTGCTCAGCCAGGACAAAATGCCGCAACAGTTGACCTGGCCTCTTTTTGTTCGGAATTAACCGGAAATTTCATTACCGTAGAGATCACAGGCGGAGCTCTTTTCCAGGTACAGCTATTACACCACAACGATGGAGAATCTGCACTGATCGGATCAGATGAGGATCAATTGGGAGGCGTTGCCCGATTCCAACAGATCATTGATGAACAAAGATTTGCTGCTTTCGAAGGTGGTTATCCCAGCTTATTATTTTCTGCCGGAGATAATTTTTTAGCAGGCCCTGAATTTACAGCAAGTATACGGCAGATAGGCAGCCAACCCCTATACGATGCTATAGCGCATAGTAAGTTTGGATATGATGCCATTGCATTGGGGAACCATGATTTTGATTTTGGCCCTACTATCCTCGAGGAGTATATCACCAATACAGATCCCGCTTTTCGACCCGAGGGAGGAGAACCGCAAACGGCCATCGGGAGGCTGGAGTTTCTGGGTGATTTTACCCTGCCTTCTGGCTTCGAGGTGGAGGGTACTGCCTTCGGTGGTATTTCCGGGATAGACTATGATTCCATTAACGGGAATTATTATCTCATTTCCGACGATTCCAGAAACGCCCGATATTATACCGCCGATATAGCAGTGGATGAGAATGGTATACAATCAATTGATATTACTAGCGTCACCAACCTTTTAGATCCAGAAGGTGTAGTTTTTGCCAACGGTACAGTCGACCCGGAAGCCATTCGCTACGACAACCTGAATAATACTTTACTTTGGAGTAGCGAAGGGAATATCAGCAATGCTATTGCCCCGGCTATACGTGAAATGAACCTCGATGGAAGCTATTTGCAAGATCTCACGATTCCCGTACGCTATCGTCCAGACACCACCGAGGCTTCCGGGCCCAGACAAAATGGGGTTTTCGAAGCCCTAACCCTCAGCGTAAACGGTGATGAAGTGATTAGTATGCTTGAACTGCCATTGATCCAGGACGGCGTAGTCCCCAACATTGCTCCGACTGATTCTCCGGTCAGAATGGTTTTTTTCGACAGGAATAGCGGGACGGTCACTAAAGAATATGCGTATCCGTTAGATCCTGTAGCCGAAGGAGGATTGGTTTTTCAGCTCAACGGAGTAGTGGAAATGTTAGCGGTTAATGAGACAACCTTCCTCGTTATGGAACGCAGTGCTTTCTTTAATCTTAATAATTTCGGCAATATCATCAGAATCTTCCAGGTGGATGTTTCGGAGGCAACAGATGTTGCTGGTATAGAAGCATTAGCAGGCAGGGATTACATACCGGTAAAAAAAGAACTACTGCTTACGATCGATGATAACACCTTTGACCTGATGAACCCGGTTGATAATCTGGAAGGAATGACCTTTGGACCAACACTACCAAATGGAAATTCCACTCTAGTGCTAGTTGCCGATGATAATTTCAGTTCTGTGACTCCTCAGGTCAATCAGTTTCTGGCTTTTGAAGTGTTTACGAAAACCGTTCCTACAGACGGTACCGCACAAAATGGCGCTCCTCCTTTCCTGAGTGCTAATCTGGATTTCACCAGAGAGTCGGGCTTACAGCGATTGGTTGAACTAAACCGGATCAGAAAAAGTACCCGGATATTCAGGGGAGACCAGGTCATTGGGGTCATTGGCTTGACAACTCCCGAGCTCAATATTGTCAGCAATCCTGGTAATGTTGAAGTTCTTACGGAGGTGGCGGAGGTGGTCGCGGAAGAGGTCGCAACCTTGAAGGAAAAAGGGGTCAATAAGATCATTCTGCTCAGCCACTTGCAGAGTATCGACGAAGAGATCGCTTTAGTGGCCCGCCTAAAAGATATTGACATCGTGATTGCCGGTGGTGGGGATGAATTTCTCACCAATAATCCATCAGAAGATGCTATAGCAGGTATCGTGGACGCGGAAGACGCCATAGGACCCTATCCCCTGGAGGTCAAAGATGCCGATGGAGAAAGCGTTTATTTGGTCACAGCTCCCGGCAGCTATAACTATTTAGGGAACCTTACGGTTACTTTCAGCGCAGATGGCAAAGTTATCGAAATTGATACGATAAGCGGTCCTAAAAAAGTCATTACGGATAAACCAGACGAGCGCATACAGGAAATGGTGGTCAATCCGGTAAGATCATTCGTAGCCTCTCTCGAAGCCAATATCATCGGTGCTACCGAACCTGAGCTAAATGGAGCAAGAAATGATGTGCGTACCCGTGAAACCAATGCCGGCAACCTAATCGCGGATGCTTTACTTTGGCAAACCAATCTGTTTGCCCCTTTCTTTGGCAGCCCTCCCGCTGATGTTGCTATTCAAAATGGCGGAGGTATTCGAAACTCAGTCGTTATTCCGGCAGGAAGTACTATTTCTGAACTTACAACCTTCCGAATGCTCCCATTCCCCAACTTCACAGGTATTGTAGAACCGGTAACCGCTGAAGAATTTAAGCAGGTGATGGAAAGAGCGGTTAGCCAAGTAGAATCAGCGAGAGGCCAGTTTGCACAAATTGCAGGTTTTGAAGTCGTCTATGATGCGGCAGGCCAAGCCCAGGAGGTCGATGAAAATGGAATAATAACCCGGGAAGGCAACCGCATAGTTTCCATCACCCTAAACGATGGCACTCCTATTGTATCTGACGGACAAATAGTGGAAGGAGCACCAGCTATCCGAATAGCAACCGTTGATTTTTTAGCCAGGGGAGGAGATGCCTATCCCCTAGCAGAAAAGACTTTTATCAATTTTGGGATCACTAGCCAGCAGGCCCTCAGCAGTTACATCACTTCCGCTTTAAGGGGTAATATTTTTGCTGCTCAATATCCAGAAGATGGTGAAGGGAGAATTCGTACAGTTACCCCTTCAGAATGGCAAAAGCCTCGTACTCTATTTTCAAAAGATATTGACCCTGTTAATATTACTGGCTATCCTAATCCGTTCCGAAATGATTTCTCCATTAATTTTCGTACCCAAAAGACAGATCCTACGGAAATCTTTCTCACGGATACAAATGGGAAAAGACTCATCACGCTATTTCAAGGAACACTCCCGACCGGTCAACACCAACTGAAAGTCGGAGCAAAACTCACCAACCTGGCAGAAGGTATTTACCTGCTTACGCTCAAAGAAGGAGACAGGATGCATACGATCAGCATTGTGAAACAGTAGGTGAGTTATTCTGGTACCATAGAAAACTTGGAAACTGAGCTTTAAGTTGAGGATAAACAAAGTATCAGAAAGGATTCCTTCGTATGTTGAACACCCTATTTAATCAGGTTCATAAAAGTGCCTAAAAACCAATTTGAATCGGCCTTGATCAATGAATCAAGCACAGAATCTGCCTTATTAGAGAACAAACGAATGTCTTTGATCACTTCTTTAAACTCCTGCGTTTGCTCATCATTTCCTTCTACATTTGACAAGTCATCCAATACTTTTAGTACTGGTTCCAGCTCTTTTTTCTTGCGTTGAATTACAATATTTTTGAAGATCAGCCACATGTCTTTTTCTGCCACAAAGAATTCTTTGCGGTGACCTGGCTTCAGTTCCTTGTAAACAAGCCCCCAATCTATTAACGCACGGATATTCATGTTGGCATTTCCGCGGGATATTTTCAATTCTTCCATAATATCCTCTGCATTCAAGGGCTCCGGAGCGATCAGCAATAAGGCATGTATTTGAGCCATCGTCCGATTAATTCCCCAGTTAGATCCTAAAGTACCCCAGGCCTGAATAAACTTTTCCTTACCTTCAATAATATTCATTACGGCTTAAACTTTCAATAACTACTGAAAAAATGTTAACAATTATATTTAACGGTATATGTTTGCGTTTTGTTGGTAAATAAGGATAATTAATGCGAAGCAATTGAGGAGGAAAAGGTGGGATCAAAGTTAAAAATGGATGAACGTGGGAATGGAGTATGACGGCATTATTTTTTAATAAACGGAGGTTTGGTAATCTTAGCGGGCAATATTTTTTTGTTAAACGAAATGAAGATCTGCTGATCAGGGGATGCATTTTCAATTTTCACGTATCCCATACCGATGGGTTTTTCCAAAGTAGGTGACATGGTACCGGAAGTTACCCGCCCGATGGGTTCTCCTTTTTCGTCCTGAATGGGGTAGCCTGTCCGGGGCACTCTGCGACCATCAAGAGTAAACCCTACTAATTTTTCGGGAACCCCTTCTTGTTTTTGTCTCGCGAACAAGTTTTTGCTGATGAAATCGCCCTTTTTTACTTTAGTGATCCAACTTAATCCTGCTGCAATCGGCGAGGTAGTATCATCAATATCATTTCCATAGAGGCAATACCCCATTTCCAGACGTAAAGTATCCCTGGCGCCCAACCCTATCGGTTTTATATTATACTGTTTCCCGGCAGCAAAAATAGCATCCCATAAAGGTTCCATCTGATCATTCCGGCCGTATAGTTCGAATCCTCCAGCACCGGTATACCCGGTTGCAGAGATCAGGACGTTTTCCTGACCGGCCATGGTGCCTTTGGTGAAAGTGTAATATTTGAGCACTTCCAGGTTAGTGTCTGTAAGCGGTTGCAATACCTTGAGGGCATCAGGCCCTTGAATAGCCAGCAAACCAGTATCATCAGAAATATTGATCAGTTTAGTATCGAAGGTATTGTGTTGGTTTATCCAGGCCCAGTCTTTTTCGATGTTGGCCGCATTAACCACGAGCATAAAAGCCTGTTCGCCTTCGGAACAATAATCTTCGGGGAGCCGGTATACCAAAAGGTCGTCAACCAGGCCTCCCTGATCATTGGGCAAGCAGGAATACTGGGCTTGGCCTATTGCAAGTTTTGCAACGTTATTACTAGTTACGTACTGCAACAAATCCAGGGCTTCTTTTCCTCTTACAATAAACTCTCCCATATGGGAAACATCAAAAACCCCTACTCCATTTCTTACAGCCTGGTGTTCTTCTTTTATGGAGGTATAAGACACAGGCATTTCAAAACCTGCGAAGTCTACCATTTTCGCCTTCAATTCAAGATGCCTATTTTTAAGAGGTGTGGCTTTCATATGTTTGAGCATTAAAGTTGAGAGATCAGCAACGTATTGATCTATCTGATAATTATCGATTCTATTTCATCGCCAGGTTGGATATCTTGTACGACCTCCATACCGTTCGTCACTTTCGCGAATATAGCATAATTTCCATCGAGATGAGGAGTGGGGGAATGCGTAATAAAAAACTGAGTACTTTCGGTGTGGTTTCCAGCAGAAGCCATCCCCACGTACCCTCCGTCATTGTAGTGAAGCGGTGATAATTCTGAACGAATGGTATAGTCAAGGCTACCGTATCCATCTCCGCGAGTGCATCCTCCCTGAATAACAAAATTGGGTACCACCCGGTGGAAGTTCTTATGCTCATAAAAGCCAGCCTTGATTAACTTCACAAAATTAGCGACGGTTCCAGGCGCTACATCAGGAAACAACCGGATAATAATGGTACCTTTCGAGGTTTGAATAGCCGCTCTGGTTTGATTATCAATTTCATCCAGTTTATCCCAATTGATTGGATTGTTGTATTCAGGAATGTAGTCCTCGTCCCATTGTTTGTCACTTAAAAAGGCCAAAGTCTTATTCAATGCTATGTGAGTTTCTACTTCCCGCGGCAAATCAAGCTTTTGTATGGCTGTTTCCAGGAAAGTCAGGCTGTCAATATAAGTTTTAAAACCTCGCTCAGGATTGCGTAAAGCAACCGCAGCAATAGCTGCCTGACCGGGATCACCTGACGAAATTGCTTCCACAAAATAGTTGAATAGCTCACGGGTCACTTGACGATAACCCAGACCAAAATAACGTCTAAATTTTTCACTATCGCTAATTTTTCCAAGTGCACTGATGCTGGCGGTTTTTATGATCGTAGACGTATCTTCTTTTCCAAATTGATAAATAGTCCGGTAATTCCAGGGGTACTCAGCTAAGGCATCAAGAATAGCGGCTTTCTCGTAAGGAAAATTGGCTTGCCCGAATTTCCGTCTCAGATCATAGTTGATCAAGCCTCGATAATCAGAAAGATAGGAAGGTAAATGACGGTTAGCAGCCGCATACATCCCGATTTCCACGGGCCATCGTTTTATTTCTTTAGCGGTACGGCGGTAAAAAGTAGCATCTTCCGGGATTCCATGCTGTATAAAAAAGCTTGCTGCCCGTTTAGCTACGTGTAGGTTTTCGTCGTTCAATGCCTCCAGAACGACCGGTTGTACGGTTTTGTAATCAAAAGCTCCGAAGGCAACCAAAATATTGCACTTTACCCGGTAGTCGGTTTCTCTTTTAAAATTGACAATTAGGGTGTCCAATACAATTGGACGTTTAGCTTTACCCATTGCAGCAGCTAATGCCATCCTGATATTAGGATCTTCGATCCGGCTGAAATTAGCAGCCAGCGCATTGGCAAAAGTATCCAGTGAGATCCCCCGGGCCCTGTATAGATAGTTAGCTGCGATCAACCGCACACTCCCAGGAATATTTGGATCAAGGGCGTATTCCACCATTTTCTTAGTGGCCGGAAAGCTCGTAATATTCCGCAATGCATACCGGTAAATACCCCAGGCTTGACCTTCCAGCAATGCCGTATCAGTTTTTTCGTAGGTACTAATGGAACTCAGTGGTTCCAGCAATTCGGCCTCCCCTACTTTACCAATAGCCTCCAGGATCGTACGGTTCATTTTTACGTAATACCCGCTAGTATCGTATTGATCAAAAGCATCTAAAAGTATATTATCTGCATTTTCACCTCCTGATTGACCAATAGAAAAAGCCGCTGCCATTCTGACGATATCAGCGGGATCATTTAACATACTACCCAGGGTGTCAGTATATTGAGGGTTCCTGATAGAGGCAAATGCAAGAGCGGAAAGGTAACGGTAGACAGGATCCGAATGACCAAAATAGCCCAACAAGCTATCAGCGGCCTGTTTATCCTGGAAATTGACAATTTTGCGGATCTCCGGATCAGTGATGTCTATTTCGACCTCGCTGATGTTTTCCTCTACCGGAGAACAAGCAAAAAACAAAGTCAATATAGCTATTCCAAAAATCAGATAGCGCATGCTCAGTACGTTTTATGAAATCTATAGCTTTGTGGAAAAGTAGCATTCCCGCTCAACTTCGTAAAAACCAGCGAGAAAGTTAGGCTACATCCTGTTTTCTGGCTTTTCTTGCATCAATAAAACTTTTTATAAAGATAATTAATGCAAAAACAGAGCTGGCCATCATTAAGCCCACTCTAAAAATAGCAGCCGAATCATTTCGTCCTATTGCCCCTAGCAAAGGCATGAATAACGCAATAATTAACAAAAATGTGAGTAATACCACAACGTGTGCTACGATCTTATTTTCTTTTTTGAAAGGTGGTGTAACCAGAAGAAATAACACCCCAAAAGCAACCGGAATTAAGGCGGTAGGTGAAGGTTTATCAGAGACATAGTCAAAATAACCCCACAACCCCATAATTATTAGAACGATTGCATTCAACAAATTTGCTTGAAAAGGCTTCATAATAGGTTTAGCTTAATTATTGTTTTTCTTTTTAACTTTCGTGCTATCGGCCCCCCTGGCCGTAAATTCATAATCCAACGGAATTTCATCGGCAAAAATATCTTCAGAAAAACCAGTTGAAGAATTTCCGGTACTATCGGTAAATATATCATCTTCCGACTCCCAATCGTTCCACAGGCTGTTATCGTATTCTTCACAATCCAGTTCAATACCTATTCCTCCCGAAGGACGGTAAAACTTAGCATCCGTATCGAAATTAATAGTTTCATCTGCTTCGACCCGCTTCATGAATTCATGGAAAAATGGTTTAGCCATTCTGGAACCTTGCCCCATATCAAGACTGCGGAAGCGCAACCAGCGATACTGACCACCGACCCAGGTTCCGACGACCAGGTTCGGGGTGACCCCAATAAACCATCCATCTACATAATCATTAGTCGTTCCTGTTTTTCCGCCCACTTCACTTTTTAACCCCGGTAATCCGGTGGCTGCGTATTTCAACATTTCTACCATCACATAATTGGACCCTTCTGACAATGCCTGCCTTTCTTCCGGTAGTTCTTCGTAAATGACCCTACCGTTTTTATCCTCGATCTTAGTGATGAAGATCGGTTTATTATACACCCCATTATTGGCAAAGGTAGTATAAGCCCCTGTCATTTCCAGCACATTCAGATCAGTCGACCCCAAAGCAATAGAAGGTACTTGCGGCAAGCGGAGTTGTCCGTTGGAGTATTTTTCAAATTTGTCGATCCCCATTTGGTGTACCAGGTCCCGCACGGGCTCAGCACTTCCCAATTGCTTCATCAAATAGGCAGAAACGGTATTCTTAGACCTTCTTAATCCCTCCTTTAAGGTATATAGATTACCGGTATACTCTCCATTCGCATTTTGCGGTACCCAGGGTTCAAGGAGGTAAAATTCTCCATCACCCGGCGAGATTTCTACTGGCAGATCATATACCTGAAAACAAGGAGAAAAACCTTGTTGAGCAATGGCGGTTGCATAAACGAAAGGCTTAAAGGTAGATCCAACCTGCCGCTCACTCGTAACGTGGTCAAACTTAAAGTACTTGTGGTTAATGCCTCCAACCCAAACTTTCACGTGACCCGTCGCAGGGTCTACCGCTACAATGCCAGTTTGCAGGAACATACTGTGGTATTTCACAGAATCAAGGGGCGACATGACCGTATCCTTCTCCATTTGAGTATTGTAGGCAAAAACCCTCATTTTAACAGGTTTTTTGAACTGCTCTTCAGCAGCCTTCTGCAGTTCGTACCATCTTTGCTTTAATTTAGAAAAGTGTTGACTGCGCATTCCTTTGCGATAACTGTCCGCAATTCCTTCGGAAATAAGGTTACTCCTGACTAAGCCACTAATAACACCTTTTGATTCAGATTCCTGTACCATCCTTTCCACTTCTCGGTCATCAATGTGAAAGACTAATTCCGGTACATCTTGCTGAATTTCGGCAATTACACTGGCCAAATATTTATTTCTCAGATGTTGATAACGCTCACTTTCCCGCATCAACTGATTTAATTTTCGGTCCCGGTAATCAACGGAAGCAATGGTTTTGGTATCACCCCCGGTATATTTCCAGGGGTCGAGGTTTCGCCAGGTACGCCAAAATTGTTTTTGTACTTTAGGCATATGGTGTGTTGCCATTACTTTTTCTGCGATATCTTGCATTTGAGGATCTATAGTACTGTAGACTCTCAGGCCATCTTCGTAGATGTCGTAAGCTTCGCCATTCGCCTTGCGGTTCTCCCGGCGATTTAAAATCTCCTTTAGGTATTTGGATAATTCCATCCTGAAGTAAGTGGCCAAGCCATCGATGTGGGTTTGGCGTTGATAACGAACGCCCAATGGAAGCTGACGGATAGAATCATATTCTACTTGTGAAATGAAATTGTTTTTCAACATTTGTTTAAGGACGACCATTCGTCGATGTAAAACCGTATCCCGGTGACGTAAAGGGTCGAACAAGGAAGGGTTTTTAAGCATGCCGACCAACATGGCTGCTTCTTGTATTTCAAGGGAATCTTGACTTTTGCCAAAATAGATCTCAGAAGCCGCCTTAATACCATCTGCCCCATTAATGAAATCAAATTTATTGAGGTACATGGCAATGATCTCCTCCTTAGTATATTTTCGCTCCAGGCGCACGGCTATTATCCATTCTCTTGGTTTCTGAATGGCTCGTTTGAGCAAACTAGAAGCAGTACGGTTAGTAAACAGCAATTTGGCCAGCTGCTGGGTAATCGTACTCGCACCACCAGAACTCCGATCTCCAAGAATTATATTTTTGAAGACCGCTCTTCCTAAAGCCCAGAAATCGATGCCGCTATGGTCTTCGTATCTTTCATCCTCGGTCGCAATTAAGGCATTGATGAGATAGGGAGAAAGATCTTCATAATCTACTAACACTCTATTTTCATTATAATAACGACCGAGTACGGATCCGTCCGCAGCAAATACCTGGGTAGCTAATTCACTTTTGGGATTCTCTAATTGTTGTACGGATGGTAAGTTTCCAAGGGAAAGATAAACCAGGGTGATAACCACGGCCAGTATTCCGCCAATCGTCAATACCCATAACAATTTAGCCAAATTGGAATACAGGGGTTTTTCTCCATCAAACAAGAAGCCATATATTTTGCTCATGTACTATCAATTAATTAACAATTCACACTATCAAACGCTTTACAGTGTCGTTCTGTTGTTGTTTATGTGTGTGTGACGATCTCTTCAACTATTGATTTCGCCCGGGCAATAGCCTTGTCAAGACCATTGGAATCCTTACCGCCTGCAGTTGCAAAGAATGGTTGACCTCCGCCACCGCCTTTGATCAGTTGAGCCAGCTCGCGCACCATTTTTCCGGCGTGCAACCCAAACGGTGCTTCTGTCAGATTTTTGCTGATCAAAACTAATATTTGCGGCTTATCACTGACTATTACCCCAAAAACAACTACCAGGTTATCAAGTTCTTTATCTAATTGATAGGCCAGATTTTTCAAAGCACCACTGTCACCGATCGATACCCGGGTAGCAATTAATTGCACTTCTCCGAGTTTCTCGATCCCTTTGACAAGGTCTTTCTTTAAACTGGTAGCTTGCTGTGCCAACAACTGCTCAATCTCCTTTTTGAGGGATTTATTTTCTTCCTGTAAGGATTCTACTTGTTTACTGACACTTTTAGGATTTTTAAGCAACTGCCTTATTTTTTCCATTTCCTCTAACTCTGCATTGATGTAGGCTTCGGCTCTATCAGCCGTTACTGCCTCAATCCTGCGGATCCCCGCAGCTACCGCACTTTCGTTCAGTATTTTGAAAGCACCGATCTGACCTGTAGCTTCAACGTGAGTACCGCCACACAGTTCACTGGAATAATCTTTGTCAAAAGTGATCACACGCACCAGATCACCGTATTTTTCTCCAAACAGCATCATTGCCCCTGCTTCTTTTGCTTCATCAATGGGGATCTGTCGTTGTTCTTCCAAAGGAATATTTTCCCGGATTTTTTGATTGACAATAGCTTCTATCTGTGCAAGTTCATCTTTGGATACTTTAGAAAAATGTGAAAAGTCAAACCGCAACTTTTTATCATCAACGTCCTGCCCTTTCTGCAGGGCATGCTCACCAAGTACTTTGTGAAGTGCAGCGTGCATCAGGTGTACGGCAGTATGGTTATTGGCAGTAGCTTGACGCCGGTGTACGTTTACTTCGGCTTTTACATCCGCCTTTATATTTTTGGGTAATGATTTCACAATGTGGATCGTCAGATCATTTTCTTTTTGGGTGTCCAGTACTGGAATTTTTTCATCACCGAACCACAAAAGACCCCGGTCTCCTTTTTGACCGCCACTTTCGGCGTAAAAGGGCGTTTTATTCAATACAATTTGGTACTGATCTTTTTTCTTGATGTTGACCGTTCTGTACTTGATCACTTTCGCTTTTTCGACCACCAATTGATCATAGCCGAGGAACTCCACTTCTACTCCCGGAATTAAATCCACCCAATCCCCCACTGCTTTTTGAGCATCGGCTTTCGACCTTTCTTTCTGGGCAGCTAATGCTTTTTGAAAGCCTTCTTCGTCAACTTTCAGGTTCTTTTCTTCCGCTAATAAGCGCGTTAAATCGATAGGAAAGCCGTAGGTATCATACATTTCAAAGGCCGCTTCACCATCGATGACTCCATCAGAAACATCTAGCATCTCAAATCTTTTCAAGCCGTTTTCCAGGGTGTGCAAAAAGGCCTGCTCTTCCCCTTCGATCACTTTACTGATTTGGTCTTCCTGAGCCTTCAATTCAGGAAAGACACCGGAGAAATTATCCGCCAACAATGGTACTAAAGTGTATAAGTAAGGTTTATCAATTTCTAAGAACGAGTAATAGTACCTAACGGCTCTGCGCAGGATACGCCTGATAACATAACCGGCCCCTGTATTACTTGGCAATTGACCATCTGCAATAGCAAAACTCACTGCCCGCAAGTGATCCGCCACCACCCGCATCGCGATATCCACTTTGGCCTCCGGCTCGTAGCTGCCGGTATATTTTTTTCCGGAAGCTTTTTCGATCTGATGAATAAAAGGGGTGAAAATATCGGTATCATAGTTCGATAACCGGCCTTGCAGGGCCATGGTAAGACGCTCAAAGCCCATCCCGGTATCAATATGCTTGGCGGGCAGTTCCTCCAGTGAACCGTTAGCTTTTCGGTTAAACTGGATAAAGACCAGGTTCCAGATCTCAATAACCTGAGGGTGATCGGCATTGACCAGCGTTTTACCATCTACTTTTTGCCGCTCCTCATCACTACGCAAGTCGATATGAATTTCAGAGCAGGGTCCGCAGGGGCCAGTATCGCCCATCTCCCAAAAATTGTCTTTTTTATCATAATAGAGAATACGGTCTTCGTCGATCCATTCTTTCCAAAACTGAACAGCCTCTTCATCAACCGGAAGTCCATCCTTTTTATCCCCTTCAAATACGGAAACGTACAAACGGTCTTGCGGTAATTTGTAGACATCAACGAGTAATTCCCACGCCCAGGCAATGGCCTCCTTTTTAAAGTAATCCCCAAATGACCAATTACCAAGCATTTCAAACATCGTGTGGTGGTAACTGTCGCGCCCTACTTCTTCCAGATCATTGTGTTTCCCTGAAACCCGTAAGCATTTCTGCGTATCCACTATGCGCTTGGCCTCCGGCTCTTGATTACCTAGAAAATAATCTTTAAATTGATTCATTCCTGCATTGGTAAACATTAAGGTAGGATCATCCTTATTCACCATGGGGGCAGAAGGGACAATTTTATGGCCTTTCCCTGCAAAAAACTGTAAAAACGTTTGTCGAATTTCTCTAGAGGTCATGTGTCAATGATTTCTTAATGCCAACGAAAATAGAGACGTTCTGTCAATAAAGAAAATATTCCGAATGCTTATTTCTATATATTTGGCCAATCAGTCGAACAAGCATTTATTTTTGATTTTTTATTAGTAATCTTGTAAAAAACGCTAAGCGCACTCGCTAAGTTAATGCAGACAGAAAAGCATGATGACATATTAAAGCGGCTAAAAGCTGATGATCGCAAAGCTTTGCAGTCTATATTTACGGCCTACTACCCCGTTGTTTGTCAGGTTATTGTTCGGTATGTGCGCGACAATAACCTCACGGAAGATCTTGCCCAGGAAGTTTTTATCCGTTTTTGGAATAAACGCCATAAAATTGAAATTAATTCCTCCCTCGAAGCTTATCTAAAAAGAATGGGAGTTAATGAAGCACTGGCTTACCTTCGCAGTAACAAAAGATTTGAGGCGGATGAATTTACCCTCAACTCAATCACTGAAACCGACGAAAGCGCCGAAGAACAATTCTTATACGGTGAATTGAAAGACCACATCAAACTAGCGATCGACGGATTACCCCCCAAGTGTAGAGTTATTTTCCAAATGAGCCGCTATGATGAAATGACCTACAAAGAAATATCGGAAACCCTCGGCATATCTATTAAAACCGTAGAGAACCAGATGGGGAAAGCTTTGCGGGTTTTACGCGCAAATTTAAAGCAATATATTTAAACGCGTAAGACGGGTTTAACGGGTTATTTCAATGCTTATATTCACATCTAACCTAATAATTGCATAACCACATTTGTGGTGACAAAGAACTTTTGTCATCCATGACCAATAGAAACGTGTTGCGGGTCCGCCGTTATCAACCATATTAGTATTTGTTCAGTTTTAAAGCGTATGCGAACAGTAAAGCCAGCCTGTTCATTTTCAAGTCGTAATCGGTGGTTTTATTAATGTCATTGCCGGAGATATACCGTCCTTCCATGAAAAAGTTTTTGTACTGGAGGCCCAAACCTCCAATTAGAGCTACTTCTCCTTCGTTCAGGGTTTGATCATTGCGAATAACTTCATCGGATCGGTCAATTACCCAGAAGTCATTTCTGGTGTATCTGGTCGCACTGATACCTGCTTTTAGGTAAGGTTGTAGATTCGCATCAAAAAATCCGTATTTAAAAAGTCCGGAAAAACGAAATCCTTCAATAGCAGTATGGTATTCAACCATTTTGTTCGTTTGGCCTGCAACCATGAAGTTGGTGGATTCTGTTGATTCACCTTGCAGGTAATTTCCTTCTACAATGAGACTGACCTTGTTGCGTGTTCTGGCGATCTTCCATTCAAAACCAATTCCGTAGAGTTCAGCCCGGGAAGCCGGTAAGGAACTTATAGGTGGATTCAGTCTGCGGTCCTGCAAAACAAAGGAAGACTGTGCCACTCCCGCCCAGGCAAAAAGGAAGCTGGGCGCTTTATCTTTGGGTTTGACGTATTCCAGCCGGCCAATACAATTGTTAAATCGTTTGACCAAGTTAAAGACTTCATAGGAGTACTTGAGTTTTTGTGTTCTTTTGGCTACTTCAGGACAATCTTGCATCACAAAAGACAACTGTCTTTTATAGGTTTCAATTTCCATCCTCACCAGGTAAGTGGAACCTGTATTCTCCGTAATGATCGCATCGCGTTTGAAAGCTTTTACTCTGCGGTACAGTAGCTCTTCTATCGGCCCGTTTCCTCTTTGAATAAAATAGTGCAGCTTATTATTTTCGTCCAACAATTGATAAAGATCAACGGTACCTTCTACTAAGGTCAGGAGAAAAACAGTATCCGGATCAAGTTTGATGTAATCCTCGACATCGTCCACCGAATCGTATTCTCTTACTTCATCCCAGTCGAGGGATTCATTATTGACGAACACATCGGCACTGATGTACTTTTCCTTTTTGTAATCAATAAAAAAAGATTGTAAGTCTAATGGTTTGTAACTTTCAGGCGTATCTGTCGCTGATTTCCGGAATTTTATCGTACGGGGATTAAATATCCATTCTCTGTAATCAATTTCCCCCTGGATGGTTTCACCATTTTTGGTTACAATTTTTCCAGCAACAAAATTAGCCTGCCCATTTAATAACCAGGAGAGGAAAAGAAGGGAAACGACTAGCCGCGATTTCATAAATATAGGTTTTGAATAGATTAGGATAGTCTTCAAATATAACCATTATCCTATTCAAAAACCTTGCTTTTTTATTCTCTGACAGAGATACCAATTACTTAAATTTAATAAGCAACTGCCCTTTATCCACGGCCTGCCCAGTTTTGACGAGGATTTCATCAATTACTCCTTGTCCGGGTGATTTGATTATATTTTCCATTTTCATTGCTTCGAGGATCAGCAGCGAATCACCTGCATTTACTTCTTGTCCATCCGCTACGGATATTTCAAGTACCAGACCGGGCATTGGAGCATCTATTTTATTGACTTTCTGGACCTTGCCAACTTTAAGCCCCATTTCATGAATCAGAATGTCGTATTCATCTTCAATTTTAACATCATAAGGGGTGCCATTTACTTTTACTTTAAATTCTTTCTCGTCAAAATTTTGGTAGATAATTTCGGCGTTATAAGCAGTACTCCCGTTCAATATTTGGAATGAATTATTATCAGTTTGCACCATATCCAATGATTGATCATCCAACTCATTGAATTCAAGCTGATTATTTACAATTACTTTCAGCTTTTCCTGGTTATTATTCATTTTTTCCGTTTTAAGTATTTTTAATTTAAGAGCCTGCTCATTGAGCAAAACATTAATATTAAGATTTGAGCATTCATGAATGTGATTAAAAATTCCAGACAGCCTCTAAGATTTGGCAAGCCGCATCATAAAGTAGGTTTCAAAAACCGTATAGATAACATAAACGATAAAAAAAGGCAATATAAAAATTTTAGACTGAGGCTCCATTAATTTATTATAAGAAATAATGATGATCCCGGCAAGTAACATTTTGCCCATCATAAAGCCCAGGGTTGTATTGGTAAAGTCATTCTTATTTTGGCTTTTCAATGCACTTTGCCCGGCTTTATACATCAGGATGGTCAACAGGATAAAAGCGGCCAGACAGATCCAGGAAAAAGCACTATATGGTTGAAGGGATTCGATACGGTTCAAGAAAAAAAGGAGTATTGCAGTACTAGCAGAAATAATAGCTAATTGTAGCCAAAATTGTTGTGGTCGCATGGATTATAAAATTCTCATTTACAGAAACTCCTGAGTGGTAGAGTGATCTTCGTATCAGTTAAAGCAGGTCTTTCAGCGTAATGTAAAAAGCAACAAAAATAGACAACAAGGCAAAGATGACCGTTAACCAGGGCTCTGTTTGCCATTTGGCATCTAATGTTTTGCCGAGGTAGGAGCCCGCCAATATGATGATACCCATTTGTATGGCCATACCGGAGTATTTCATATAAGCGGGAGCTGGCTTTCTGCCATTTTTTTTATCAGGTTTTTCCGCTGACATTATGATTTTGAATCTGATTTATCTGATTTACTGGGTGTACTGGAAGGTTTGTTAACTAAGGAGCCTATATTTGTTTTTTTACCCCCCATTACGCAAGAAACATTAAAAACAGCGCCGGACTGAACGATCAGTTTCCCGGTGGATATTTCACCTTCGACTTTTGCCGTTTCTCTTATGTTTAATAATTCATCTACTTGTAAATTTCCGTCAAAATTCCCTTCGATCACTGCGTTTTTACAATTGATCTCTCCAGATACTTTGCCCGTCGGTCCAATAATGACTTTCGCCGAGCAATTCAATTTCCCTTTGATAGCACCGTCGACCCTGATGTCTCCGGCAGATTGTACGGTCCCTTCCACCACTGTGCCGTCTACCAGGCTGTTTAGCCCGCTTCCCGATGATGTTGGCTTAGATACTGTACTTTTAGATTTACTCATATCTTTTTTATTGCTTTTACTACTACCAAACATATTAATAGTGGTTTAAATTTAGGAGATGCCCCATTATCAAAATGATATACGGAAAGAAAAACGAGGCATATCAACAAGAATTATCTTCCCAAAGTTAGCATAATTTGCGAATGCTGGGCAATCGAGCCATTTTTAAATTGAAAAATGAACGGAAGGATATCTCCCAAAAGCTTAAAGTCTAGTCCTTTATTTCCACTGCCCCACTTACTTTTCTAGAAATTAGGACAATAGACACCGCGTTTTTCGGGTCCCAGTACCCGGTAAACTAAAGCAAATTCAAAAGCACCATTGGAATTACTGGCCTCCCTTAATGGAGAAATATTGACATCGTAGCTAAAGCCCAGACTAAAATTATTATAATCAAAACGGGTGGATAAGATCACCGCATCGTTCAACAGGCTGGTAGATTCTACATTTCCTTCGGTAGCAGGCTCAAATTTATTGGCAATCCTCGTCCACAGACCTACTGAAAAAGCCTGGTAATTATTTCTTGATTGACCAAGTAAAAACTTAAAGCTGTTTCCTGCATTTAACTGAAATGAAGGGCCTTGACTCATAACGATAATGCCGGGAGCAAGCCCGAAACGTTCACTGAGTAAAAACTCGGCTCCACCGTGTACGGTAAAACGGCTAAACAAAAGATCTTCCTGACTAGAACTGAAGGACTGGTTGGAACGGGTAAGGTGGTGGAAAGCACCTCCCAAATACAGGTTGTTATTTTCATCGAAAACGGTGAACCACAACAAACCGGCGGCAAGGTCTGCAAAAGTAAAATTATCCCGGTTAAAAACGTCCCTTTCACCAGAGTCCAGGGAAGGATCAAAACCACCGTTCCCATCGTGTTGTCTTCCCCACCGTAACCGTAGGAAATCAATACTCCTTTGGGCCAAACCTGCTTCGGCACCAACCACTAGGTAATTTGACCGTTTGCGGGTTCCTCCCATATATTTACTGTAAGAACCGGAAACTTTACCCGTAACCGTAGAAAAATTGGCTTCTCCTGCCCGGTCTCCCCAAAAGGTACCGCCTACGCCAAAGTAATCATAACGACCTACCGGTATCCGCTGGTCATAAGATACCGAGTAAGTTTTAAATGCATTATCTCTAAGCACGCTGGCCCATTGGTTTCTATAATTGGCTACCAACCTGATATTTCCATTAATCACCCCGGTCATTGCAGGGTTTAGGTTAGTCGGTGAAAGGTAAAACTGTGAAAAGTGAATGTCCTGCGCCCACGTATTCACACTGCTCAAGGCGATTAACAAAGCAACAATCAGTGATAGAAAATTCTTCATAAATGTGATATTTTATGTATGCTAACAAAGAACGATCCTATTAAGTAGTTTACCAAGTAAAATGTGCAATTTTAACGCCTACCTAACAGGATTATTTTTTAATTCGAACTTACTAATGATAAAAACAATAATTCCATCATTTCGTAGGCTACTCTTTTGGAGCCAGCTCAAAAAAGCGGTTTTATTAATTTCATCATTACTTATGAGGGCTAAAACTGGAGTTTCGGTCGCTTATTGGAGAGTAGGCAAACAAGCTGTTTGCTGCGTGCAAAGATAGTAATAAAAATAGGATTCGAAATGATATTAACGAAAAAGCGACACCTAATTTGAAGCATCTTCCAATTCCCACCAGGTTTTTTCCAAAAGCGCC
>CAZHNG010000053.1:0-26114 GCA_964533785.1 uncultured Saprospiraceae bacterium
ACTACTAACAAATTATAATCCCATGAATATTTGTATTAATAACAGTTTATTTGGTAAAATAATTTTCTGGTGCAGAATATTAACATTCTATTTACAATAGTTAAATTTTTCTTTGCCTTTATTATTTGGATTTAAATAATTCTAAATAATCCTTTTTTAGTTCCGGATTACCTGTTATTCTAGTAGTTTTGAGCATAGGACAAAATGGAAGGTCCTCAATACGAAGAAGAAGGAGATTCATCCAAGAACAATTTTGTCTACCCATTGTCAATACAGATATAAACATAATATAATATGAAATTACAGTCGATAACACTAGTATTATTACTAAGTCTTTTTTTTGCTTGCAATTCTGATGATGAAGATCAATTGATCATTGATGGCAGTGAATTTGGGTACGACGGTGATCCGGCGACCAGTCCCTTTTTGCCGCCGGGAGCTTATGAAACAGCAGCCTATTTCCCCAATGGAATTTTAGGGGACCTTTCGACCCGGCGTTTAAGGGACATAAGCTTTTTCTTGCTCGATGTGCCAACTACCTGCGCGATTAAAGTTTATGGCCAGGGTTCGGCCTCAGAACCGGGAGCGCTTTTACTGGAACTTGATGTTTCCGATCAGGTCATAGCACCGGCTTGGAATAGATTTAGACTTTCTGAACCACTAGATATTACAGGGGGGGATTTCTGGATCAGTGTTGCCTTTACAAATGGCACTTCCGAGGCACAGCAATCCATTGGTTGTGATAGCGGCCCCCGCAAAGACGGTGGTGACTGGACTTATTTCCTGACGGATGGTGACTGGAGAACTTTTAGCGAAAGAGCGAACGGTGAGAGCATCAACTGGAATATCCGCGGTTTATTGGAATAAATTGGATAAAAAAATAAGTCGCATCAAAAAAAGATGATACGACTTACTACCAACAAATTATAATCCCATGAACAATTATAAGTAGAAAAAATGATTTCTTATATTTTTTGAGTCAAAATTTGACTAAGTAGGTCAAAATGAGTTCCCAATCCATTCTAACCTACTTTTGACAAATCTTTATCCCGTGTACATATCCGAAAATTAAAGGATCAGTTCCCACACTGAATTAACTTTCGTTTGACAATACAATAATCTTACTATTTTTCGGGTTCAACAACGACAAAAATCAATAATTGTGAGAAAAAACGAATATGTTTTTCACAAAAAAAACACTCAAACCCAATAAGAAATAACTTATAATCACCTATTTCTTCTTTTTTTGTGAAAATTTAATTTGTTTTTCAGATTTAATGGATGTGAATTATCCGACTTATCTATCGACCTACGGCAGGAAAAAGAAATCAAGTCAGCAGCGACAATGCCTGGCGCGTAGGTTATAGCCGTCCGTAGGCAAATTTTGAAAAAGCTTTTGCAGGAAGTATTTGGAATTGTTGTTTACTTTGCTGGAAAGTAAATGTATTAACCGTTGGTATTTAACAGCATTCCGTTTTTACTATTCATTGCCCTTTTTTTACCGCTCTATTTTCTGGTACAAGGCAGAGTAAGGCTGTGGCTGTGTTTAGCGGCGAGTTATTTTTTTTACGGCTGGTGGGATTGGCGGTTTCTGGGCCTGATCATTATTTCTACTTCCGTTGACTTTTTGATCGGTAAAATGCTCGATAAAACCGAAAGTCAAAAAAAACGAAAAAACCTTCTTTTGATCAGCATTGTGGTTAACCTAGGATTTCTGGCCTGTTTTAAGTATTTCAACTTTTTTATAGACACTTTTGCCAGGCTGATCTCCTGGATAGGCTTCTCTCCTCCCCTTCAAACGTTGGAAATCATTTTACCTGTCGGCATTTCCTTTTACACTTTCCAATCGATGAGCTATACCATCGATATTTATTTCAGGCGGATCGTTCCCGAAAAAGATTTGCTGCGCTTTGCCACTTACATCGCTTTTTTTCCGCAATTGGTAGCCGGCCCTATCGTACGGGCCCGCACCTTTCTACCGCAATTCGACAAGCAGCGTCCCTTTGACTGGGACCGGTTCAATAGCGGCTTAGGACAGGTACTATGGGGTTTTTTTAAAAAAGTTGCCATTGCCGATTCTCTGGCGCTGTTTGTCGATCAGTGTTTTGCTGCTCCAAATAATTTTGGAGGCCTGCACTTGTTGTTCGGGGTAATTTTTTACTCCTTTCAGATATACTGTGATTTTTCCGGCTATTCGGATATTGCCATCGGACTGGCCCGGATAATGGGTTTTGACTTTCCGGCCAATTTTAAGACGCCCTATTTTTCGAAAAGCTTCAGTGAATTTTGGCGGCGTTGGCACATCACCCTTTCTTCCTGGTTGCGAGATTATCTTTATATACCACTGGGCGGCAACCGGCAAGGCACCTTAAACACTTACCGGAATTTAATGCTCACTATGTTGTTAGGAGGGCTTTGGCACGGTGCCAATTGGACTTTCGTCTTCTGGGGGTTTTTGCACGGTTTGTACCTGGTGGTTGAGCGTTTGTTGCGTCCGTACTTTCAATCCGTTACGCATAAGAATTATTTGATCTTTCCCCAAATACTATTCGTATACCTTCTGACGAATGTCGCCTGGGTATTCTTCCGCAGCCCGGATTTTTATACCGCTACGCAAATCCTGGAGAAAATAATAAGCCTGGAAGATTTCAATCTCGCTCAGGTTACCAACAAGTTCATGGTACTAAAGGGAGTAGTGTTGATCGGAATGCTTTTGCTGATCGAACTGGCAGATTTTAAACTGAGATTCAACCGCTTGATAGTACAACAGCCGGTATTCAGGTTGGCCTCTTTTGCGATTTTACTTTGGTTGATAGCCTTTTTGGGAACTTTTGGCGCGGAATCTTTTATTTATTTTCAATTTTGATGTAAAAAATGCTCGATGTCAGATGCCAGACTTTATTTATGAGTGTCAATTTAAGATAGCTGGTATTTAGGGAGAGCAGTATTAGGTTACTATGAAAAAAGCGGTTTGGCTAATTGGCTTTATATTCCTTGTTTTTCTCGGAGACCGGTCAGGTGGGTGGATGCTACACCAACTGATCAAAACCAGTGAATTCAGGTATTCCCGTTTGTATACCGGTCGTGCGGAGTGCGATATTCTGCTCATCGGCAACTCCAGGGGGCTATCCTTTTATCAGCCTCAGATTGAAGCGGTCACTGGCAAACAAACCTTAAACCTCAGCTATAACGGTTTACCAGTAGATCTTGCCGGCGTATTGGTGCGGGATTATATCGAGGGATACGGAAATCCGGAACTGGTGGTGATCGACATTACGCTTTGCGATCGGTTTTACAGTGAGTTGACGGCCCAATTCGGCTGTTACCAAAGTAGCTCTGACCGTCTGAAACGCTTGATCCGGGATAGCCTTAATCTGAAGAGCCAGGCTTTTGCATTGAGTCATTTGTACCGCTACAACAGTGAAGTTTTCCAGCGGGCCATTTTTTATCTCAATAAATCCGACGAAGATTGGTTACTGGACCGGATGATCACTGACGATCTAATCGAGAAAGTAGAGGATGAAAACTACAGGTTTGATCTTCTGTTCCCAGATAAAACACCGTTGGTATTGGCAGAGCTTACCAACTTTTTACAGGAACAGGGTATAAAAGTTAAACTTATAGTCAATCCCTATTTCCCATTATTCCGGCAACGGATGACGGATCTGGATGCGTTAATTGCAGCCGTCGAAGAAGCCACTGGTTTGCCCGTTTGGGACTATTCTACTGCGATCGATGACAAAGAAGCTTTCGGGGATTTGCAGCACTTGAATAAAAAGGGAGCCAAATTATTTATCCAGAAGCTACAGGCAGACAAATTCTGGGATTTCTAACGATTTTGACAATAGATTTGCTCTTAATTGTCAGAATTATCCCTATTTTCCATGCTATATACACAATGATTTAATGGAACAAAAAAATCCAAACCCGCATTCAAAAAACGACTGGATAGAGCCATTACGCAGGAACAGTTGGGAAATGGAGTTGTTGCTCACCGGATTCGTATTAATCGGTTTGATACAATTACCTGAAATTGTTAATGCCTGGTGGGAAACCTTTACGTTAGGGATGGATACGGAAAGCCTGGCTGTTAATATAGTGGGTGTTGGGGCGCTAGGTTTGCTAACCGGTATAAAGATCATTACTATTAACCTGATCATCCTATTGCTGATGCGGGGCTTCTGGATCGGAATGATCGGCTTGAGCTCCGCCTTTCCAAAAGGTATAAATACAGAGCGACTCAACTATGCCGAAAGATTTCAACAAAAGCTGAGAAAGAATAACTTGAATACGGAACGACTGATCCTGCAGCTAGATAACCTGTGTAGCTCCATTTTCGCCCTTTCTTTTTTGTTTTTCTTCATTGCTATTTCAACGGGATTGTTTTTGCTGCAACTGTTTATTATTGGCAAAACACATGACTTCATTAATTATCAAATCATTGAACCCGTAAGTGAAGTTTTAAGCACCATTTTCATGGTTATTGTAGCCACCATTTTAGTATTGTACACCCTGATGGCCTTACTAAAACTGATAGATTTTGTTACAATAGGTGCACTAAAAAAGATCAAGAAGAAGTGGTTTGTTAAGATTTATTATCCAATAAGTCAGTTGATCAGTATTTCCACGTTGGGATTTTTATATCGCCCCATATACTATACGTTAAGTAGTAATACTCCCCGCCGGGTTATTACGTCCGTTCTCCTGATCTACATTAGTTTAACCCTGGTTATTTTTCTCGATTTTGAGTACAGGAAGGCCTTTACCTACTATCCTTCTTTATACAGAAATGACTTTGAACTTTCTTACAGCGAGTACGAAAATCTACTTCCGGAAGAATACGGAGTAATTGACCGGCCAATTATTCAGTCAGATGTCATCTCCGGGCGATACCTTCGATTATTCATCCCTTATGATATCCAGGAGAATCCATTTCTAAAAGAACATTGTCCGGACCTGAAGCCGATTCAAGAAAGTTTTTCCAGTGGTATTGGCATCAATATAAACGACAAGTCTATTTTCGGCGAGCTTGAAGTCACCAAAGAAGATGTCGAAAATGCGCTGTCTTGTTTTGCCTCGTATTATACCCTATCAATCTCCGATTCCACTTATTCGGATCTGACTTTCCTGTTTCACCGCCACCCTAGAAATGAAGTACCAGGCATCTTAACCCACATTTCGGTAGCACATTTGGAGCCGGGGTTTTATGCTTTGGAGATCCGTGAAGGGGATTATGAGGGAGTTAATTTGATACAGTTTTGGAAGGAGTAGGCTTTGTTGAACATGAGCAACTGGTGAATCAGATTCAACAACTACTCCCTGCCGCATCACGGCCGTGGAATTTTTGCCAGGAACTCCGATCTTCTTCGCCTTGCTATGGGAATCAAGACCTCATCTGACATTAAAAGATAATTTTCTTTAGAAACATATTGAACCTCACCCAAATTGACCAGATGAGATTTATGCACTGCAAAAAAATTGAACGGGCTAAGCAATTTAACAAACTCGCCGATATTGTAAGAACTGATAAGCTTTTTCCCGGATCTTGTGTAAACAATTGTACAACGTTGAATACCTTCACATCTAAAGATCTCTGAGGCTCGCAGTACCTGAATTCCTTCGAGTGTAGGAATACCCAGACTATCAGGAAAAAACAGTCTCTCATGTATACTTTCCAATAATTTTTGTTGTTGCTTTCGCCTGTATTTTTCTTCTATTCTTTTTATTACCCGCTGAATACAAAAATTGATGTCAAATGAGTGGGCAGGGTTTAGTATAAACCCGGCAGCATTTAATCGGATGGCGTCGTAGGCCAGGTCTTTCAGATTTGAAATAAGAACAAAATCAAGTTCATTTAAAATAAAATAACTCGCTTTAGTCATTATTTCATTGGTAATGTTGCTGATCTCCCAGAAAACGAGATCCGTTTTCGTATCCTCAATATAGGGAACAAAGTCCTCGTCTTCAGAGAGAGTTGCGAAAACCTTTAGTTTATTTTTAAATTTTCTCAGTTCTACTCTAATGGAATTATTTCGAGTATTGTTTTCATTGATAATGAGGGCATTAATCATAAGTATTTGGTTTGGTTTGAAGTTATTATGAAGGTAAAAATAATAAAAAAAAATCTTAACAGTGAGGAACGACAGGCTACATTTCATGCTACTGAAATCTAATTCTTTTGCACTCACCGAAGACAGATACCGGTAAATATCACCGATCACCGTTAAGTATCAAATTGGACCGTTAAGTGAATAAGACTTCAATTATCAGGCGATCTTTCCCACTTTTGAATCAAGGAACTGATTAAAAAAGTTCAGAACTATTGATTTATTAAAATGCTAACCTTCAAAAAATTAGATTATGGCAGATCCAGTTGGTCCAATCTTCACGGGAGGATTTGAAGAATTCGTTACTACTGATAACAATGGTATGGAATATACTATTCTTTACTTACCGGACCGAAACAACGAACAATTACAAAGGGAAGGAAAACCGGCTGTTTACTATTGGGTACCAGGAACAGTGAGACTAGCACAGTTTGGGGACAATGGAGACTATAAATTTCGTCATATCCACTTCGTAGGTTTATTAGATGAAGATAGTCATGTTGGTGTTGAGGGTAATTCAGAAGTATCAGGCGGAGTACTTTCTTTTACAGTTACATCGAGGTATCCAACAGAAGTTTTACGTCAGGCAGAACAACAGCTACTGGACAAATTCAGTGGGGATAACGACCGATACTGGGGATGGCGTACTCCGGTAGCTCCAACCTTTCGCATTGCACCTATCCGCGAAAACATTACCGCCATCACCAACCTAGCTCCGGGTAGTGATGGTACTGCACCGATAGAGAACGTTCCCACTACAAGCCGGGCAATATTAAACGCAAGAAGGGATATAATTCCTGGTAGTTCTAATCCGTCAGCTGAAGTAAAATTTGCCGACCTCGATCAGCCGGTCATCCATGCAAGAGAAGACGACGGCACAAATGAAATTGAAAACCTTGGCGCCTGGGCGTGGGAATTACAAGGTCAGGGACCAGGATCAGTCACCGGAGGAGAAAATGCTTATTCAGGTCTTATTGGCGCTTTACCAAGCGAAATTGTCTGGGCTGGTTTTCACGGTGGTGCAAGTCCGATCGTAGCTACACAGCAAATGTTACTACCGGTATGGAGTCAGGAGATCTACTTAAAAATTACCGGAAACTGGGATCGAATTTTCCAACATTTCAGTGCTCATGCCAATGCTTCTTATTTATGGTTTAGAGGAGATGTAAAAGCAGAGTTCAACCAACTCAGGATTAGTGGGGGGATCGAAGTTGAAATAGCTATTGACGGGACTATTCCCGGTGCCGAAGAAATGAACGACGCCATTGATGAAAGAATCGATCTGATCGTAGAGCGCTTTATGGAACAAGCCAGTCAACGGATTTTCGAGCCAGCTCCTCCAGAAGTAGAACCTGCGAAAGCCAGAAGTGGAGGCTTGTTCAGCCGTATTTTTGGTGGCGGTGGATTAGCTTTAAAGTATCGCCGCGATGAAACGAAGCTAAATTTACACTATGAAGAGACTCGCTATTTCAGATACAATCAACCTAATGTCGTTTCTTCTTCCTTTGAAGGATTCTTCAATGCAATGAAGAATGACCCCGATGCGGAGCGGAAATATTTCCAAAGAATTGTCCTTGGAGACCTTAGTCGCAAAGTTCTCAGAATCGTAAAACCAGTTGTTAACTGGCCCCGCCCCGACCAAAACTGGATCGGCGAGCCAGTAGCATATCTTAGCGCTGAAATTGGTTACCCCGTATCTACCGGAAGCATTCAATGGAAACCCGCACAGTTTCAATCCAGCGATACCAGTGATGAATCCAACAAAAGAATTGAATTTGTTCGTAGAGAAACTGACGAAATCGCAAATCCTCCGGCAGAATGGAACCCAGATCAAACCTATATAAGGCGAAAGGTTTCCCTGGTAGAATCCGCTGGCATCACTGACAATCCCTACGCTATCGTAATGGTCGAAAAAAACATTATTGACATTGACCCACCAGAAGGACAACTGATGAATGAAAGTATTGTCGAAGTCAGAGCAGATTCGGTTGGTAAACTGGAAGTGGGCCCGATTGATATCGATGCCACCCTGACCGACAACACCCAAATTGTAACAGTAGAATTCAAAGCTGACGGCCAGACCCACGACGGACACGAACGTCCGGTAGTCAAGTTTCAATGGAAATATGATGACTACGATCACCCCAGGTTTTGGGAAATCTTTACCGGTCAGCCTGATTATGTTCCTAATTACCATTACCGCGTACTGGTTAATGTAAAAGGCACCTTATTTAGTTCAGGAATGGCCTGGGCTGGCCCCTGGCTGGAAGGACGAGGTAACGGACCATTGATGGTGCATGTGCCGCTTGCCGATGAACCTGGTGTAGAAGCTATATCAAGATCAGCAAGAGAAATTGCTACCGAATTTGAAACCATACCAGAAGAGATTTCCAATACTCCTCCCCCGGTCAGAAATACCAATAACGGAGGAAATGTAAATCAACCACCCGGAGGTTCTTTAGGAAATGGCAACAATAATGATGGAAACCAACCACCGGCAGGCCCTCCCGGCACTCAAAGGGACGAGCAGTCCGATTCAAATCAACAACTGGGCGGATACACAATCGGTACTCAAAATCCACCACCGAATAGCTAGAGGAGAATTCAAATCGGGAAACTCCTGGTAAAATAAGTTCAATCCACACATTCTTGCTAGGGTCGAGGCTGACTCATGAGGCAGCCTCGACCTAAAACTGATAAACAAACAGTTGAACCAACCTTAGCTCCTGTCTGGAATGACTCATGCTCAATATTAAACGAAAAAATATGTATAATTCATCCATTCATGAAAGTCGATACGGTCTCATTGATGTATTTCTCGAAACAGGAGAAAAAATAAAGGTCTTGGCAATTGACAAAGAAGATGGTCGTCGTGAAATAATACATGCACGCCCACAGGTTATAAGAGGAAACCAAAACGCACCAGAATTTTCACTGACCATCCTGCTGAGCCGAATGCCCACAGTCAATGAGGAAACGATTAGTCACCTCATCCAGTCTGGTATACTTAATTTTAAACTAGGACTAGGAGTACAACAGGAAGTTTTGGAGAAACTGTCTTGTATGTCCAATGGTGCAGTAAAAAGAGTTTTTACGGATCCACTTATATTGGAATTCTGTCAAAAAAGTGCAGAGGAGACCTCTACGATCACCAGGTTTGAAGGTGCTGGAGCAACCGGAATCGGAACACTGGAAGCACAATTAAGTAAAGACCAGGTATTACAAGTCTGGGATGCTTTACTCACCAAAGAGAGTGGATTACTCGTCAAGACAAAAGTCTATTTTAAAGACCGGCCAGAAGGAGGAACAGTAATTATTCGGGGTAGTTGGGCCGAAATTTATGACGGTATCCAAGAAAAAAAACGAGGAGAAACGATTGTTGAAGGAGAACTGAAAGAGATCTTGTACGATCTATACCTTGATGGTATCATCGAGATTGTAAACGAAGAAAATGAACCCATTAGCACGAGTGCTGATTCTGTTTTCAACTTGATGCGATCACATACATCTATTATCCTCCAGAGAGTTACCACCTTACATTCTACAGAATATACGCTAAAGAACCGGCCTTTTGAAGGCATTCAACTTAATTATAAATCTACCCTGACTCAGCAAACTAAAGAATACATCGAATTCTCCCATAGTCTGGAAGAGATCATTGGAAACCTACTAGCAGACCAAACATGGGAAGATTTCGTTCACCTTATTGCTAATGATTCCCATTCCAGGTTTCGGTATCAGCCGGTGGGTAAAAGGTTGGTTGTCAAAGATAGATCCAGAGGAAGAACCAATACAGTTGGCGCCAATGCAGTTGGTCTGCACAAAAATCAATTGATGTCAATGACCGCTTTGACATTGCCATCTACAGGAGCTACTTTTATAAACAAACCCGAGTACATTCACTCTTTAACGTCACCAGCTATTTATTCCCTTGATAACCTCAAGATAACGGTAGATGCAGACGAAAAGATCCTCAGCTTACCGATCGTCGATGCTTTAAGTAAGCCCTATTGGCAAGATAGAAAAAACCCAAACCAAGTTTGGTACGCTCCGGATACAGCATTAATCAAAACGGTGAAAAATTCACAAGATAATACGGGTTTATTTCAATTTTATTATTGGCGTACAGGTTCTACTGCTTCGGGCAAGCCAAGCCTAAGTGGCTGGGTAAAGTTCAGTCTTCAATTAGTACAAAGTACTGATACTAAAGCTGCTATTCAAAAGGAGAAAATTCGTTCGGCTAGGATGTTGCCGATAAAAAATATTAAATGCAGGCTCCTTGTTCCCTTTATTGATGACAAGGATGGCAACCGAAAGGTACATTCTCTGAACGCAAGTGTCCAAAGGGAGGGAAATATCATTCATTGTCGCGTAAGGATGCAAAATGACTGGGTGCGTGTTGTATATAATGCTCTTTCAACTGAAAACATAGCTTCTCAACAGGCTTCCATTTCACTTTCTTACAGCTTTGATGGTTATCAAATTGTGCGAAAAGAAGGGCAACTCAATTTTGTTTATGGAGGAAAGATCTCACCAACTGTTGTTAATTATTCGGAGCCGGTAGCAAATTTACAGCCAATTTCTCCTGTATTCAACGCTTCTAATTTCACTTTGGTAGGAAGAGGTTTTGAATTAAAATACAATGTAGAGCACGCCGACAGAAGCGACCGCAACGCTCCCAGAGGTAAATCAGTATTTTCCGCGGCCACTATCAACAGACCGACCTCCCTTCCCAATATGCTTTCCGCGGCATATGTAATGAAACCGGATTTACTCAAAGCTGTAGAAGTAAAAGAATATGCCATTCAGTCTTTTCTGATCTATAGAGTATCAGATTGCTTCTTTGATTGTCATAACTATGGACATCATTACCAGGAAAAGCTAACGGATGGCGGAGTGATGGAAATAGGTTGTAGAGATGCATTAAAACTCGGTAACCTAGAATACGTTAGTTACACAGAGATAATTGATCTGCGACAACCTGAGTATAAAGTATACAAATCCCTCTCACAACCCGGATATTATATAGTAAACCCAACCTCCTATTGCATAGGCAGAAAAGGTTCCGGGGAAGAAGAGCCTTACAGACCCCTGATTTTCGTAAATGTAGTGGTAGATGCACTTCATGCCAATAGAAATATTTACGAACTACGAACTACGCTACAGCCCGATATTCCATACTACAAGCTGCAAAAACTCAAACAAGAATTATCTGCACTTCATTACAATCCTGTCATTGAATACCCAAATGAATTGGTGCTAAATAATCACCAGGTTTCATGGGTAGTGGACAACCAAATTGAAATAGAAGAACCGATAACAGATTTGGTTAATGCTGATGGTCCTTTCATCAGCGCACTATTCAAAATGAACATAGCAAATTGGTTCCTGCTGCGCAGAGTTATCGAAACTATAGGTCTAAAGGGTACTCTTAAGGTAACGCTTGAGGACGGTATGCAATTCGAATCGAACCTTAATATCAAAACTGATGCCATTCGCGGCCCTTGGATGGAAGGTCCTATCAAATCGGAGAACCAGGGAACTATCCAAAAAATTAAAAATATGTTAGAGCACGATCTTGAATTGCTCAAGATAACAGGGACGAATGATCAAGGTCATCCTGCCGAAGAAATTATCGAAGACCTCATTCCTTCCGAAGCCGAATATACCTTACAACAAAAGATCAACAACCCGGCAATTATATACGAAATTCCGGAGGGTGTTACAACCACTATTGAAGAAACCAGGAGCTTTATCGAAGAGGTTGAAACAAACTTAATATTCACCCTCCTTACCTACTTGCAAGACCACTTGCTGGTAAGGATACATGTAGAAGCCAAAATACTGGGTGTCGATCAGGTTGAGTTAATTCAATTGACGCAAGAAATGGCTACCAAGTCTGTTACTTTCTTGTTACCCGTCACGATGAATTTAGAAGAACTTATTCTTCAATTAACAATAGTGAAAGAAGACGTCAATGGACAATTAACCCCTGTGCCGCTCCAAACCATCAATCTAAATTCCACTACCATAATAGGTATAAACAGTACCATGCTTGGGTTGGACGGTGATTATAATGCTGAATTATAGAATTTGACCAAACTTAATATCAATTTTCCTTAAACCAATGATTATGAATTATTCTTCTTCAAAACAAAGCTCATATTCTGATAAACAATCCTACTTTTACGTAAATGGTGAGAAGGTTCCATTGGTTGCTGAACCTTCTATTTTTGCCCTAAAATATAAGGCAGGAAGAAACAAAAGAGATTCAGAATTCTCCTCTAGAGCAAAAAGGTTTTTGCAGGAATCGGAAAATATAGGGTTGATTCCACAGTATGAATTAAAGATATATAGAGTCAATTCCGCAAATGTTGGCCGAACTGAAGACACCAATGAGCTGAAAAGTGAACTAATGAAAGAGGTAAAACACCTGCACCAGGAAGAACCCGTAGAATTTTCTTCAGTTGCTTTCCGTTTGATCCCGGAAATTGAACCCACTTCAACGGATGAATTAATGTTTGTCTCACAAGAATTCGCCGTTCAATTTAAAGAGGACATTACACCAGATCAAGTTCGGAAGTTCAACGACAGGTACTCCGTACGAATCATAAAAGAATTAGGCTATGTGTCAAATGGATACTTATTGGAAGTTCCTAAAGATCAACCAGAGGGACTTACTGCTGTAGAGTTAGCAAATATTTATTACGAATCAGGCATGGTTGTTTTTGCCAATCCTAATTTAATTCGTCCACGACATTTTAAGCAACCTTCAAAAATAACACCTGATCCGGTATCGCGTGAATACTCTAGAAATGCATCAGCTGAATTCATCAATGATCAATGGCATTTGGATACAGCAAAAGTACTGGATGCCTGGAACGTTACAACTGGAAATTCTTCCATAAAAGTTGCCATCCTCGATGATGGGATCGATGTGCAACATCCTGAATTTGCCGGCAAAGTAAGCGCACAATACGATTTCGAGCGTGATGTTGCAGAAGGTATTCCGGTGGGTGAATTGGACCGCCATGGCACTGCTTGTGCTGGTGTTGCGGTAGCAAAAGGCGTAAAAGCACCCGGAGCCGCACCCGGTTGTTCGTTGATCGCGGTGAGAACACCAAGGTACCTAGGCATAGTAGAAGAGGCAGAAATGTTTCAGTGGGTCTGCGATCAAGGTGCTGATATTATCAGTTGCAGCTGGGGACCAAGTGACATTCCTAGTAACCCGACCTACTATCTGGCAGACAATGTACGAGCTGCCATTTCTTACTGTGTGCGAGATGGACGAAATGGTAAAGGTATACCGATCTTTTGGGCCGCTGGTAATGGTAATCAACTGGTTACCCCTGATGGCTATGCTTCTAACCCCGACGTGATGGCTATTGCTGCTTCTAATGATCAAGAAAGAAAAGCTTCCTATAGTGACTTTGGACCGGAAATATTTATTTGTGCACCCTCAAACGGTGGTACACAGAGCATATTCACCGTGGATAGAAGAGGAAATGAGGGCTACAACCCCAATCGAGCGGCAGTACCGTCCAATAACAAGGATTATACAGGTATATTCGGAGGTACTTCTTCTGCCACACCTTTAGTAGCTGGTATTGCGGCATTAATACTATCACAGGATCCTTCCTTAACAAGGGATCAAATAAAAGAGATCCTAAAAAATTCTGCAGACAAAATAGACAGGAATGGAGGAAATTATGATAGTCAAGGTCACAGTACGATCTATGGATATGGCCGCGTAAATGCTGCCAGAGCATTGAGTCAGATCAATAATAACAACAACCAACTCTCTATTAATGGCCCGGCAAATACAGGTCGCAACGCTCCTCCGCCAACCTTTCAAATCCAGAAAGGCGGAAGAACTTATTATGCCGTTGAATTAGCGACCGACCACAACCTCTTCAGGTTAAGGGATAATAGGAATGAAAATAATTTTTATGCCTCATGGTCGGATGCTCTGTTATCAAACACTCCATTTACTCCTCCAAGCGAAGCATGGGATCGGCTGAAACACGCGAATCGCATCTATTATCGCCTGCACGTTGGCGATGACAACTCCTGGTCCAACCACGCTACCACCACTTCAAGTACCGATACCTCTTCAGCACCAAGCATCGAAATAACGGCGGCTGACGATCAGGATAATCCAAACGGTCCCAGCGTACCAACAAGTTTTGGTATCGTGGGGCCATCAGAGATCGGGCAAAGTGATAATGCACCTGAATTCCAGATAAATACAGGAGGGCGACGTTATTACGCAGTTGAAGTAGCCACTGAGGCCAGGCTTTTCGATACCAATAACCACGGAGAGGACCGAACGGATCAAAACTTTTACGGTTCTTGGACGGATGGATTGTCAGAACAAGTGCCCTATACTTTACCAACTCATATATGGAATACCCTCAAGCATGCCAGCCAACTATTTTACCGCATGCACGTGGCCGACGATACACAATGGTCCAACTATGCTGTGACAACTTCGGATGGCCAGGCAAGTAATGCTCCCAGCATTTCAATTCTCGGTTCCAGCAGTCCAGGGCCCGTGGATGGAGGTGAAACAAACTCTATGGTAAGATATCCTAGTGGAACTACCTTTAATATCGAAACCAATCCTTTGGACGGTAAAGACTACCGGGCACCTGCCGGACATTCGGATGTACCACTGATAAAAATTGCAGGTAGAGGAAATGAAAAATTAAGTACAAATTTCACAGTCAATGAATTTGAAGCATCTGATGGGGCAGATTATGCGAGAATTTCACCAGAATTGATTGAGAAATTACAGATCGCCAGAACTTCACTCGGCCGATCCATCATCGTTGAAAAAGGTTATGTACATCCTGCTTTGAATGAAAAACAGGGCGGTAATAGTGAAAGTCTTTTCTTAGCTGGAAAAGCAGTGGAGATCAAGACCTCATCAACAAGCACCCAGGCATTACAAAACCTCGCACGCAGGGTTATTGAAGCTTTCAATTGCCAGCTTGGGATTGGTATGAAAAGAAGGTCCTTGATCGTCGAGTTAAGGTCATCCCTCAATAGTTGGGTCGAAAGCGGAGCAGCTATGACAGAGCAAGCTTTTGACGAATTTGTAAGAGAAACCTGCAATAATATGAGAAGTAACACAGGAAGGATTGATAGTATTTTGCCCTACATTGTTGGCCCCGAGGATTACCATGCAGGGAACGAACCCCCTACGTTGAAGGTACACCTGGGTACCCAATCTTTCTACGGGGTTGAATTTGCTTCTTCACCGGAGCTGTTCTTAAAACAAAACACAGATGAGCGATCAAGTTCAAACTACTTTAATTCCTGGGCAATGCGAGGGTTGATCTACGTGCAAAAACAATCAGACATCTACCAAATGCCTAAGGAAATATGGACTAACCTACAAAACTCCAAAAGGTTATTCTATCGCTTAGTTACCTTTTATAAAGACACGCTAAATCTGGAAGAAGCCAATTTTTCAATTCCCGATGACAGGATACACGATGCTCCTTATTTCGAGATTTATGGCAATAACTCCAGAAGGTCCAATTTGCCACCTATAGCGGCCTCCAATTGGAAAACAACAATAGCGAGAAGTGAAGATCTTTGGATTAAAAAAACTTCTTGACGTAAAACCTGTCCAAATATTGAGAGTCATTCTAAAAATTAGAGCAAACTAAGGCTTGGAATGACTTTCTTTCTTCTTTTAGTCCGTAATCACCCCTCACAAAAATTATCATAATAGCTATGAATACACTCAAACATTGGGAAATCATAGCATAGCATCGAACTTCATAGGCGTCAAAAGCATCTGCTAAACCAATCAAAAAAATACTGCTTTGGATTTGGACGGCGATAAAGGAAATACGCCATTATAAATCACAATGGTATCAGGTCAGAACGCTAAATTCTTTAAACGTAAAATACAGCATGTTATATCAAATCAAACAGATCCATTTATCCATTGAAAAAGAAGGGATTCAAAAGATCGATCGCTCAAATGCCCATACGGATGTTATTATTGAAATGCAAAACGAGGAGATATATGTCGCCACATTTTATACTTTTACGAATTTGGAATATTTACACAAACTTCATAAAAACACAGGTGAATTCTTAGGTGGAAAATTCTTCTGGGCCAAGAATATGATTTTTGTAGAAGAACTAACAAAAGAAATTATAGTCGAGGTAGTCCATAAGCTAATCGAAGAATCAGATTTTCATTTAGCTTTTAAGAGGGTTTAATATTTTGATATAATGTCTAAAGTAGATGCCCAATCGAAGTAAACGCCATCTGAATTCGAAATAGTAATACTATTGTTAGAAATAATGTTTTCTTCAATTCTGATACAAATCTAGGAGGGAAGAAGAGGTTTTACAAATACAATTGCATTGATTTATCGGCAAATAAAAACGTTAACAAATTCACGTAAATAAAATATGTTTTTTTACAAAAAATCGGCTGCTCTTAGTTATTTGGACTTTTGACGCTAGACACTAGACGCTAGATTTTAAACAATAAAACGCTGATATTCAATGGATATCAATTTTTCAAAATAAATAAACTCCCCTTGATTGTCAATTAGTTAGAATTTTTTGTCTAACTTCTAGAGTCTAGCGTCAAAAGTCTAGTAGTTATTATTATTGAAAAAATTTGATTTTCCGCCGGATTAACACCTAAAGACAAAAGAAGGCCGGTGCAAAGTGTTTCTTATTGCGCAATGTCAAAAAGGAATAGCCAAATCATTCGCCAATCGGAATAAGCTACAAATCTGACAACTACCGAACTCTTGAAAATATTCGGAATTGTACCGCAGTCGATAAACTCGAGCAGCAATAAATAAGGTGATGAATGTAAACAAGATTAAGCGTTTCTTTTAACTTAATCACTTAAAAACATGAAACCTGGCCCGGACAAAGAAACTCCTCCCCGCCCCTACCGGCATGCTATTCCCACCGCTATGTGCTCCTCCACCCCCTCCGGTGATATTGACCTGGGTTACATCCAGAATGTTCCGCACTCCGGCGAAGAGTTCCAGTTGTTGATCAAAGAAGGAATGAGAAACAGAGCCGTCTAACAACGTAAAGCCATCCTGCAGGCGTTGGCGGGCCACTTCTACCCCATCCTCTAGGGCCGGGTAGTAGCTGATCAGGCGATCATTTTTGCGTACGAATAGGTTAAACCGGGTACCAGTAGCAGACAATCGATAGCCCAATTTACCGCTTAACTCGGTGCTGTAGGTAAAGCGGTCGATATCCTTGCTTTGACTCAGTGGGTTATAAAAGCCAATCCAGGACAGGCCCCCTTCCAAAGAGAGGTTTCTCCATTGATAACTGAACTGGGAATTGATGCCCTGGGTTTTGGACCTATCCAAGTTGAAATAAGCGTATTGGGTGGAAACGTCGGGAGTCGAGGGTAGTATTTCCCCACCTTCGTTGGTAAAAGGAAAAAGCTGGATTTGATCCTGAATGTGGTTGTGGAAGAAATTGATCTTAGCGCCAAACTGTTGCTTATCCCATTCCTTATCGTAGGCAATATTCAGTTGCAGGTTATCTGAGGTTTCAGCCCGTAGATCAGGATTACCTACGATGTAGTGATTGATATCGATGAAGGACAGGAATAATTCTTTAAGACTTGGACTGCGAAAACCTTTTCCGTAAGAAGCTCGCATGGATACTTCTTCTGCCAATTGATATTTGGCATGAAAAGATGGCACCAATGGCGCATCGTATCGTGAATTGTAAGGCAGACGCAGTCCGGTCTCCAACACAAGCGCTTCGAAAGGTTGAAAACGCAAACTTCCGAAAACCGCAAAATCGCGAATGGTGCTTTCGCCTATTTTGTCGCTTTCGGGATCGATGATCCTGGCTCCACTGCCTGTTTCGATTTCAGTATCCACTCCCAGTTGAAAATTGACTTTACTATTGGGAAGCCGGCTGGCCAGAACGGACCTGGCCATGAAAGTATTAAAGACCGTGGTATCACCCTGTCCGGCGATCTGTTCTTGCCGGCCGGAGTCAAAATCCAAGCGGTAGGAGTTCACCTGCCGGTCAAAATAATTGTGGCCAATGGTATTCTGCCAATAAAAATGCTTCATGACCGTCCCTTCGTGCAAAAGCGCATTATCCAATCTCTTGGTCAAGAAATAGTCGTCGAAAGCATAAGGCTGAAATTGAGGCCGGCGTACATCACCAAGATTTTGGACTTCCTCATCAAAAAAGGAAAAGCGGTAGATCAAACGGTGGTCTTCACCAAAATCATGGCGAACACTGCCATCGAAATACCATTGCTCTTTAGGGTTCCAAAGCACCGACCGAGTGGTATCTTCTCCAAAGCCATTGAACCAATCTCTTCCGCCATTTAATTTTAACAGCCAGTTATCGCCGAGTCGAGCTCCTGAATTGACCGTAGTACTCGATTCCGCGTTCGTTTCCAATTGCTGGCCGATGGATAATTGGAACGGTGAAAGCTGGGATTTTTGGGTGATCAGATTAATGGCACCCCCTAAAGCATCCGTACCGTAAGTGACGGACATGGGGCCTTCCACGATCTCTACCCGGGCAATATTTTGGAGATTGATCTGACTCAGATCGATATTCCCGTTCAAGCGGCCGACCACGGGAATACCGTCGATCATGATCTTGATATTCTCACCACTTACCCCCAGCAGACTCATACTGCTACCCAGTACCATATCCTGACTGATACGAATATTCAAGTCTTGTTGTAGCAGCTGCTCCAGATTATTCGCCCCTTGCCGGTCAATCGTTTTGCGGTCTATCGTCCGGATGTTCTGGAGCGCATTTTTGCTGTTGGTGGGAGCATACTGGGCCGTGACCACCACATCATCCAGATTGATGGACATCGCGAAAGTGTCGGGTTCAGGATCAGCATAGGATTGACTTTGCGCCAACAAGGGAAAGGACAAAAGAATAAGCAGGAAAAGGAAAGATCGGCCAACCCGGAAAAGATCGGCCCATCTGTTAGCGATATCATTCATACGATTAGTTTTGGCAATTACTCCTGTACAAAACCGGTAATAATCTCCTTGATCTCGGTGGTCTGTGCAGTAGATTTTAAAGCAAACAAATGTTCATATAATCTCTTCTCCTCCACCTTTTCTTTTAATACCAGATCCTGTTTTTTAGCAAAAACATTATCCCAGTTTTGGCGTACTTCGGCCCACATGCCCCCGTTTTCTTTCCACCATTCGGCAGCGGCTTGGCACTTAGCATCATCCACTTTGGTGTAGGTGTTCAAGCCTTTTTCTTCAGCCAAGATGATGTCTTCTTGTCCTGTTTTACGAATTACTTTCTTATTGTCCTGGTCGTGAATCCAGCCGAAATCGGTAATCTCGTGCCGGTTTTGCCTTACTGTCAAGTTGTAATCATCCCTTTTTGTGTATTCTCTCCGGGGTAAAGGGGCATCCGTAGTATTTTCCCAGTAGCTCTTACCATCAACATGTACCCAGGAAGCAGTGCCTTCATAGCGCGGGCTATCGTCTACCTGATAGACCTTCTGGGTCCATTGTCCCTTAACTTCCGCTTGGGGCTTATGAACGTACTTCCAGGTGTTATCGGCATTATACATGTAGAAGTCTTCATTCTCGTAGATCCAGTCTTGCCGCCAATGCTTGATGATGCGCGGGTTGGTCATGGTACCGACCAGCAGCAAATGTTGCATCACTACTTTATTCTTTCCATCTTCCACTAACTGTACCCATTCCAGACCATCGGCGTACTTTACTTTGGAAGGTTGATAATCAGGATCGTCTGAATAGTGAAAGGTCTCTGCGAAGTTGAACTTCACTTCGTAACAACCACACATGCTTTTGATAGCCTTTATGTCCTGCTTCTTTTTACTTTGGGCATTTGCTAAGCTTAAGACAGCAAAGAGCAAAATGGCGGTAGAATAGATTGTTCTTCTCATCACTCTTATTTTAATGGTATTTAAATGTTATGATTTAAAAAGATTTTAATGATGGACCAGATTTAGATTACAGATAGTTCACCCACTCCTGAAGGTACCGTCCGGACTCACCTCCAATCCCACAGTAAATGTGAGACAGTCTGGCATCTGGTATCTGTATGTACTCTGACTTAAGGTTTTACTAAGAAGGGTTTGCCAATGAAATCCTTGCCGGATTGTACCGTCAGATGGTACGAACCAGCAGACAGTTGCAATGGAATCGTCTTCGTATTTAGCCCCTCACTGATCCGGATACTTTCTCTCCACAGTTCTTGGCCGAGGTTGTTAGTGATGCGGATTAGTGCATTGTCAGCAGCAGTTTTTAGCTCGAAATTGACATTGATTAATTCGCCGGCCGGATTGGGAAAAAGCGTAAAGGACTCAAAGTTTTTGGCCCGGTTGGAAGTAGAGGTAACCATTCCTGCCAGTGATTTTTCCAAGGCAAAACCACCCGTCGAAGCTCCTTCAAAATCAATAAATTGGACTTTCCACACTTCTCCGGAAGCGTTCTTGATGAAGTAAATGCGGTCATTTGGAACGGAGAATTGAAAAATATCCAGATCAAAAGACTTCCAATCGTGGCCGATAATGGTAAGAGTGTCCGAAAAGAGGCCGTCGTACTCATTGAAATCAACGGTAGCCGGATCAATGCCGTCTACCTGTGCCACTTCAATTCCTGTATTGGTAAGCGCGCCGGTCACCATATATTCCAGAACGGCTCCTGTACCGTCGTTAAGTGCCAGAGGAGTGGTGTACCTGGTAAATAGGATATCCCATTGTTCAGGTTCCAAATCCCGGGCTTCTCCGGATTCCAAAGAATAATAGGCCAAGGTTTTTCCGGTGTATTCCGACTTGTCGATGGCATCCATCACTTCATTCTCTCCATCCAGATCCGCGTAGCGGAAAGTATAAATACCGCCATCCAGGGATTCAATCTTCAATTTTTTGTAATCCCCGCTTCGCAGTTTAATAACGTATACCCGGGTTCCGTTTACCTGGTGGGTTACGACATCGTAACGCCCCCAGCCAAAGTCAAAGGGATCTTCATCGCTGCCAACATGATTGAAAGCACCGGCATCCCACGAAACTTCATTATTGTAGATGCGAACCATCCCGGTCGTATCAACTGATTCAAAGTCGGTACTTTCCGTGATGTACAGTTCAATCTCAGCAATACCTTCCACTGCGCCTTCATTGTAAAGAACAGCAAGGCTTTGGCCGGCAACTCCGAAAGCGATGTCCCAATCCGTATAATTATACGCTGTGGTAGAACCATCAGCAATGGAGTAATACAATGATCTTGAATAGTTGGATTCTAAAGAAAGTACATCAACTTGTGCACTAAGGCCAGCGGTCCATAATAATAGACCGGTTAGTAGGTGTAACAGTTTTTCCATATTTAAATGATTTTCGGCAAAGCTAAAATCGAGAAGCCTAAAGTGCAAAGTTTATTTAGACTTAATACAAATAATCACTAGAATTAATGAGCTTAACTACCCCTTATTCGCGACTCACTATACCTAAAAAAGACCGTTTAATACCAAAGAACTTGCAGAGGACGATAACTTAATTTCAATTTTTAGGTATCTACGGTAAAAATTTGCCCGCGGAATAGATTATTCAACCGAGGTTTTTATTTTTGCCACACTATATTTAATTAGTCTAAATAACGATTGAAGTTTGTAACATGAAATGCTATTCTTTTATCATTCTGCTGTTTTTATCCGCAAGTATCACCATAGCCCAAGATTCTAATGTTTTTTACGATAGGGCTTTTTGGAAAACCGCTCCGGATATCGCCACGGTACAAGAAAAAATAAAGGAGGGCCATGACCCGGTTGCTTTAAATCCTTTTGCCTTTGATGCAACGGTTTACGCAATCCTGGAAAATGCCCCTTTGGAAACAATTCAGTACTTACTTTCAATGGAAGGCAATGAAGTGGATAAGGTGACGCATGACGGAAGGAACTATTTACTGTGGGCTGGCTACAAAGGGAATATAGCCTTAATGAAATGGCTCATTGAAAAAGGCTCCGACACTCAACTTATCGACGACCACGGCTACAACCTTCTAACCTTTGCAGCAACTGCGGGGCAACAGAACACTGCGATTTACGACTTGATCCTGGCCAACGGCGGTAACATTGGATCAACCAACAGGGCCGGTGCCAACGCTTTGTTATTACTAGCCCCCTATTTGAACAATGAAAATACAATGCAATATTTTCTGGACAAGGGGCTGGACCTTCACGCGAAGGATGATGAGGGCAACGGTATGTTCAACTACGCTACCCGCAGGGGTAATATCGACCTGATGAAGAAGCTGATCGACATGGGGGTCGATCACCAAACGCTCAACAACAAGGGGGAAAATGCCCTTTTATTCGCCACTTACGGTGCCAGAGGATATTCCAATCCGGTGAAGATCTACGAATATCTAACGAATTTGGGCATTGAAGCAGATGTAGTTAGCTGGGAGGGGAAAACCCCCTTGCACAATATCGCCGGCGCAGCTAAGGATATGGCAGTGATCGATTTTTTTACCTCCCGTGGTGTAAACCTCAACCAGGTAGATGAAGAAGGGAATACAGCCTTCATCAATGCCATAAGAAGGAATAACCTTGCAATAGCCGGGAAACTGGTGCATAAAATAAACGACATCAACCACCTCAATAAAGAAGGACATTCCGCACTAACCTACGCCGTCATGAGCAATTCCACGGAAGCCTTCGACCTGTTGGTGAAGAACGGAGCGAATACCGATGTTAAGGATGCAGCAGGAAACAACCTGGTATACTATATTTTTAATAGTTACGATCAAGAACATCAGGAAGCTTTTGATCAATTTTTCCAGGCTGCCAAAACGGAAGGCCTTGAGTTTGCCAAGCCTTTTGCCAAGGGGAATACTCTTGCTCATATTGCTGTTGAGAAAAACAGTCCCTATTTATTGGCAAAAGCCATTGCCATGGAAGTTGGTGTTAATCAAAAAAACGAGGATGGGCTAACGCCATTACACCTGGCAGCCATGAAAGCAAAAGACGGGGCTTTACTAACGCTACTGTTAGATAAAGGGGCTGATAAAAGCATTTTAACCGAATTTGAAGAAAGCGCTTATGACCTGGCAGCAGAGAATGAGGCGCTTATGCAAAAAGGGGTGGATCTGGGATTTTTAAAGATGAAGTAGCGAGGGTTTAGACGCTAGTGCTTTGTTTCTTGCAGCTTATAATCAATTTTAAAAAGATATTCGGAAAATATTAATCATTTTCAATGAAATCATTCTCAATTAATAAATTTTTAATCCTTCCGATAATCGTATTGCTCGGCTTTTCTTTTGTGGTAATGCCCAGGCAAGCGGCCACCCAAAAGTATAAGTGTATGATCCAGTTAACGAATTATACGGGGGAGGGCGCCTATATCATTGTGTCAGTAGTTGATGCCGAAAACAATTACCTGAAGACCTTAAGGATTTTGGGAGAAGATGAAGAATGGTATCAAGACCTGGTGAGTTGGTGGAAATTCTATGAACAGGGCAGCCGACCGGAATTGGACGGTATTACCGGTGCTACCATCGCCGGTGGAGAACGCTCCATTTTTGTTTTAGATATCGATGAAGCATTAATAGATAGCGGCAATCAATTGCGGTTCGAGACCGCCGTTGAGCACCAAAAATACGTAGAAGAAGATCTGCAGATCCCTTTAACCAAACAGTCTCTCAGTGGTAAATTTGAAGGGAGTGAATACATCCGATACGTACGAATCATTCCAAACAACTAGCATTTTTATGACCGCAACAATATGGAGGTACAGCCATTTTGCCTTGGCTGTATCTTCTGCTTTGTTCATACTCCTGGCTACGATCACCGGAGCAGTCTTGGCCTTCGAGCCAATAGAAAATAAATTAAAACCCTATAACTTTCCCGATGCCCGGGAATTATCAATTGCCCAGGTGATCGATACTTTATCGACACATTACGATGAAATCCTGGAAATAAAAGCGGACGCCAATCATTTCGTTTCCGTCTCCGTGATCAGCATGGATGAATCTCTGGATGGTGATTTTTACGTCAATCCTTTCAATGGCGAAAAAGTAGGTGATATCATTGCTAAACGTCCGCTTTTTGAATTCATGACCAACTTGCACCGCTCTTTATTTTTAAAAACAACGGGACGGATATTCGTTGGGATCACTTCTTTCTTTTTATTGCTAATTGCCTTTACCGGCTGTATATTATTTGTGCAAAGGCAAAAAGGCCTGAGGCATTTTTTTGATAAGATCATCAAGGAAGATCTTTTTCAATATTATCACGTGGTTACGGGCAGGTGGATGCTGATCCCGGTCATCATCGTTGCCCTGAGCGGGGTTTACCTATCCCTATTGCGGTTTTCCATCATTCCGGATCCCGATCCCGTACTAACTAAAAGCACATCAAATTTGGCAGCTGAACCGGTGCTGGACTTTTCTTCATTCGAAGTTTTTCAACAAACAAAGCTGGGAGCAGTCCGGAAATTAGAATTCCCCTTTTCTTCTGATGTGGAGGACTTTTTCATTCTGGATCTGAAAGACCGCCAGTTGAAGATCAATCAGAAAACGGGAGAGGTCGTCGAAGAGCGTCGCTATCCTTTTGTCAACACTTTGTCCGAATGGAGTTTTAATGTGCATACCGGTACGGGCAGCATCCTATGGTCGATCGTGCTGTTTGCCGCTGCGGTCAATATATTGTTTTTCATTTATTCCGGCCTGGCAATTTCTTACAAGCGACTCCGGTATAAAGTCAAGAATAAATTTTCGGCTAAGGAATCAGAAATAGTCATTCTCGTTGGTTCGGAAAACGGCAGCACCAAAGGTTTTGGAAAAATGCTCCAGACCGCTCTGCTGAAATCCGGACAAAAAGTATTTTTGGGTGAGTTGAATCAATACCAACCTTACGAAAAGATCAAAAATCTATTGATCCTGACCTCTACCTACGGGGATGGAGATCCTCCGGCTAATGCGACCCATTTTCTACAGTTGTTGAAGCAACACCCGGCTCCCCGTCCGACGCAATTTTCGGTCGTTGGTTTCGGTTCTTTGGCCTATCCGAATTTTTGCCGGTTTGCCGTAGCTATCGATACTCAGCTCCGAAACCAAAAGGGTTACCTGCCAACGGAAAACAAACCTTTTCTCATTCACAATAAATCCTATACGAGTTTTAAAACCTGGGCCGAAAATTGGGCGGAACGGGTGGAGATCCCCATAGACCTTCCTCCTGAAATACAAGATAAAAACGTTAAACAACAGACTTTCAGGATCATTAACAAACAAAGAATAGACGATGGATATACCAATACTTTCGTGCTTCTTTTACAATCAAAGTCCTCAAAATTTCAATCCGGCGACTTGATTAGCATTACACCACCTACCGATCCCGTTGATAGATTGTATTCCATTGCAAAGATCAATAAGAAAAACATCCTACTTTCCATCAAGCGGCATGAATTTGGCGTTTGCTCTCATTATCTCGATACATTAAACGTTGGCGATACCATTAAAGGCAGGATCCGAAAAAATCCGGATTTCCATTTTCCGGACAATGGCAAGCCGGTTATCTTGATTGCGAATGGTACGGGCATTGCTCCTTTTTTAGGAATGATCCAAGAAGTGAAAAGCAGCGCCCAAATCAATCTTTATTGGGGAGGCAGAAGCACTCAATCCCTGGAGCTATACAAAGACTGGATCGACCAAGCTGTTACCAATGGCACACTAAATGATTATCAAGTTGCCTTTTCTAAAGAAAATACATCTTTCAAATATGTACAAGACCTGATCCAAAAAGACGGTGCTTTTGTTGCCGAACAATTGGAAAATGGCGGAACGATCATGATCTGTGGTTCTATACTGATGCAAAATGGTGTACTGGCAGCGCTGGAGGAAATTTGCCTGCAGCAACAAGGCATGCGTTTAAACAAATACCAACAAAAGAGGCAGATATTAATGGATTGCTATTAGTACTAGACTTTTGACGCTAGACTCTAGAAGTTAGACTAAAAATTCTAACTACTTG
>CAZHNG010000054.1:0-26048 GCA_964533785.1 uncultured Saprospiraceae bacterium
AGCGTTTTGTTGTCTAAAATCTAGCGTCTAGTGTCTAGCGTCAAAAGTCCAATTATTTTAAATTTACATCTAGAATTGTTCTGGCTTATTCAGGTGTTTAGAGTTGGTCAGAAGGCGAGCATATTTTTATCCGGATATTGGTTGTTTTATTTATTTTTCTCTAATTGTTGCAGAGAGAAGGAGGTTTTTCATTGCAGGTGGTGTCGGGAGTTGTTGGTTGGCAGGCCTGGGTGGGTTTCCCACCCACAATTGTAAATAACTACCGGTAAACCCAAGCGCGAGGCTCCTCCCCAGATCACCTCATTGGATTGTTAGGTTATTGCTGCTACCTGCTAAAAAACATTAGACTTTTCTAGACGGTATAGTCAAATTTTTTATTTCCCTCCGGAATAAATTCCAGTTAACCGGTATATTCGCAGCCAAACCAATCCCATCCCAAACTATGAGATACTTCATCCTTGCGATTGTATTCACTATCAGCATTGCCTGTTCCCACGCCCAAAAAGAATACCAGGTCATTGCCGCCGGCTTCTACAATTTCGAAAACCTCTTCGATACGGAAGACGATCCCGACAACTGGGGCGATGACGAATTCCTCCCCACCAGCGGCAAAACCTGGGACGAAAATCGCTACCAGGAAAAACTCGGCAACCTGGCCCATGTCGTAAGCGAATTGGGTAGCGAACTGACGCCCGACGGTGTCGCTATCCTTGGCGTAGCAGAAGTCGAAAACCGCAAAGTATTGGAAGACTTTGTCCGCCAACCCAAAATAAAAGAGCGCAATTACCAGATCCTTCACTACGAATCGCCGGATCACCGGGGCATCGACGTGGCTCTTTTGTACAACCCCAAGTATTTCGAACCTAAGGTAACCCAGACCATTCCGCTCGATTACGTCCGCACCAATGGCGATTCCCTCAAAACGCGCAACATCCTCTACGTCGGCGGATACCTGGATGGGGATACGGTGCACGTTTTAGTCAACCACTGGCCCTCGCGTTCCGGTGGAGAAGCTGCCAGCAGTCCTTTGCGGGAACATGCGGCTTCCGTCAATAAACGAATTGTAGATTCATTAGTCACCATTGATCCCGACCCGAAAGTTCTCATCATGGGCGACCTCAACGATGACCCCGTCAACCCCAGCGTCCGCAAGATCCTCGACGCCCAAAAGAAACTCAGCAAAACCAAAACCAACGGCTTCTACAACCCTATGTACGAACTCTACCAAAAAGGTATCGGCAGCAATGCCTGGCGGGATTCCTGGAATTTGTTCGACCAGATCATCCTCTCCCACGGCTTCGTAGACAAGGAGGCTCATGGCTACCGTTACTTCCGCACCCACATCCACAATAAAAAGTACCTGACCCAGACTTTCGGGCAGTACCAGGGCTATCCCTACCGCACCTGGGCGGGCAATACTTACCTGGGTGGGTATAGTGACCACTTCCCGGTTTATGTATACTTGATAAAAGCTAAGGAGTGAAATGAAACGCTGGCAGGACACTGCTTTTTTATAGACGCTGACCTGGGCAGGCTTTAACTGAAAAATAGGAACCTAAGCACAAAGACAATGATTAAAACCAACGCCCAAGAAAAATCCGCGATAATCCATCAAATCCGCGTCATCCGCGTTCCATCTTCCGTACAAATCCACATTATCCGCGATAATCTGCCCAATCCGCCTCATCCGCGTTCCATCCACGCTCCCATAAAAGTGTAAAAACCGCCTGCGGCGGCAAAGGGTTAGTCCTGGGCCACCCGAAAACCGAAGCTGTTGAACCAGAAACCAGGATTGAACCAGTTGCGAAACGCAACGCGAAAGTCTGCTGAATTGATGAAACACGAACCGCCACGCAACACACGCCGCGAATCATTACCGCCCAACCAAACACTGCCATCTTCCGGAGCCCCATCATAATTGTCATGCCAATGGTCCGCACACCATTCCCACACATTGCCGCTCATATCGAATAAGCCTAATTCATTGGCTTTTTTTTGCCCTACCGGATGGGTATCATTTTTTGAATTCTCTTTGTACCATCCTACTTCATCCAAATTATTGCTCCCCGCGTATTGATACCCTTTGCTACGATTACCGCCGCGTGCGGCGTATTCCCATTCCGCTTCACTGGGTAACCGAAAGCTCAATCCTGTCTTATTGCTCAACCATTTACAATAAGCTATTGCTCCGTACCAACTCACAAAGTTTACCGGATGTTTTTCGTATTGAGCAGTAACCTGAAAACGGCTATTGCGGTAAAAAATGCGGCTGGTAGAATCTAAAGAGAAAATTGCCTTATCCTGATACAAAACATCGTTTCCTGTAATTTTCACTGCCGACTCTATTTCGTTCAAAAAAACGATAAACTGCTCTTTTGTAACCGGATATTTGCTCAAATAAAATCCCGGTATGGTTACTTTATGGACTGGCTTTTCCTGATCCTGGCAATCCTGCTGTTCACTCGTACAGCCCATCAAAAAAGAGCCTCCGGCTACGAAGACCAAATCCTCTATGCCCGGCGGTTTGCCGGGATTAGTTGGCAATAATTGGGGTTTGGGAGGCTCCGACGGTAAGGCACTGCTGTAGTAAGCCAGTAATTCTTCTATTTTTTGTTGCGCCTCCTCTACGTGTTTCCCCTTCGGAAATTTATGTTTATAATTCTCGTAAGCCACCACCGAGTTTTGCCATTGAGCCATTTGCCAGGTGTGGGCTTCTTCTAGTTGCTCGATAGCTTGTAGGGCTTCTTTGGTATATTTTCCGTCCGGATAATCGCTGCGGTATTGGTAAAAGGCAGGTATGGTGTTTTGCCTTTTAGCAGTCTGCCAAGCCTTTTCTTCGTCGAAGTGTTGGATGATGATTTCGGCTTGTTCTACGTATTTTCCTTGTGGATGTAGACTTTGGTACAAGCGGTAAGCATCCAGTGTGTTTTCCGTCTTTGCTGCCTGCCAATCTTGCTCATCGTTGCCTTTGCGGTGAAAGAAGAATTGCCCGCCTTTGTCATTGGTACCGAAGATCTTACCGAAATGGGGAATCTGTTTAGCATTGTTTGCGGTAGCGTTTTTCAGCTTTTCGAATAAAATTCGGGCGGCGAGTTTGCGCTCCTGGTTTTCTCGTAAAAAGAATAGCAAATTATGCGCAAAAGGACTGTGATCTCCAGGGCGGCCATCCGAAACGGGTTCATCCCGACCAGAAGTAATGGCGTAACGCGAAGGAATATTTTCATCGGGTGCTTCTACAGTTTCACTCCCACGCTCCCTCAAAAACTCCCCGGAAAAACAAGAATCGATAATCAATAAAGTATGTCTGGAACGAATAGCCTTCAACAATTTAATGATTCGGCCGTGCGGAACACAATCATCAAAGTCATCCACTTCTACATCCACCGGCATCCAGTACCCTTCATCAAGATGATGATCGTTGATGCCATGCCCGGAATAGTAGATCAGCAAATTGTCTTCCGGTTGTATCTTTCGAATGTAAGCCCTCAGCTGAGCCAATATATTTTTGCGGGTAGCCTGTTCATTAAACAAGCGGGTTACGTGCTCCGCCTTAAACTGATACATTTCGGTCAAAATATCAATGAAAGTCTCCGCATCTTTTACCGCATTATGTAGTTTGGGATAGTGATCGTATTTATCAATTCCGATAACAAACAGGTAATTTTTTCCCTTTGACACCTTGGGTACATCTAATTTTTGCCGGCCTTGTCCACGCTTTGATTCTTCTGGCATTTTATAGCTTGTTTCGAATGCCGAAAATAACAAGATTCAACATCAAACACAAACGTTCAAAAAAATCCGGCAACCTTTGTTCAACAAGCCGCGGCAACCCTTCAAATCCCTATCATCTGCCGTTATCCCCCAATCCACATTATCCGCGAAAATCTGCCCAATCCGCGTCATCCGCGTTCCATCCCTATGTCCGTTTCTGCTGTCGCCAGGCGTGCACCAACATAATCACCCGGTTGTAATTCTTCATGCCTTCGTGAATTCCCTGCGATTTCAAATAAGCATCATAAGCATAATACCGCAAGCGTGGCATGATATCCGGATAGTGCAACAAAGATTCGTTGATGGCGTCCAGGTCCGCCTGGATGGTGAGGGGCAGTTCACGGCGAAATTCGCGGTATTCACGGGGTTTATAGCGCAGGTAATTGATCGCCAGCGTCCGCCAGTAATTCAAATGCCCCGAGTAAGCAATAAAAGGATCATCAGACCGGATGCAAGCTAAATAAGCCGTAAAATTACAAGTACCTTCATCACTAAAACCATACCCGTGAGACATTTCGTGGGCGACGATGTGCGGTTTTTGCAAAGGATGCACGCCGGCATCGACGTGTCCTTCTCCGGTATAAGGAAAGTACAAACCAGAAGAACTAAAGCGTAAAAAGATCCCTTTAGGATAGATTTCCCGGCCTCGCACCGCCCCAACAATAGGAAAATTGTTTTCTTCGAGCCATTCTTCTACAACACTTCTCACCTGATTTTGGTAGTCGGCCGGCAATTGGGAAGCTACTATCGCAATACTATCCGATTCAGTCCCCGTTTCCGTCAATTGAGCGCGTAATTCAATGATTTTTTCCGTTTCCAGTTCCAGTTCGCTTTTTAACTCCCCTAATCCAAGTGGTTTGGGAGCAAGACTCAACTGGTCTTCCAGCGGCACCCGGATGTAGTTGAAGCCCCACAACCAGATAAAAGCCCCCACCATCCCCAGTATGAATGCCGACCCACCCAAAGTAGCCCGCAAAAGTTTTTGCTTAAAAGAAAGGCGCTGCGACAACAACCTTATCACTCTATAAAAGAACACTCCTAAAACAACAGGAACAAAAATATATACCCAGGGAAAAGGCAACCAATACAAGGGTGTATCAAAAAGCCACCGAATACCCAAAAAAACGGAGCGGCTATAGTATTCTTCTACGATAGCGGGATAATTACTGAGTACTGTTCTTATTATTATAGAAACAAGTCCGAATGAGATCCAAAATACTTTTCGTGTTGTACGCTTGCTCATGCTAATGGGTTTACGGAGGAATTAAAAAAACAGACAAAAATTGCCAAGCACCCGTTTTGATGCTTGGCAATTTTTATTTCGTTTCGTAACCTGTTACGTTTAGAAAACCCAAACAAGTTGGATTAAGTTTAACCTGTTTGCTTAAAGCTATATTTACTGAACCAATAATTGCTCTCCGCCACCACCGCCGCCAACGACCAAACTAGTGATGATACACAAAGCAAATAATGCGATAGCAAGACCCCAGGTAACTTTCTCAATAAAATCGGCTGAACGGGAAGCTCCAAACATCTGATTCGCCTGAGAACCTCCAAATGTAGAATCCACTCCGCCTCCTTTTGGATTCTGGATAAGAACAGCACCAATCAACAACACGCTAATCAATGCAATCATAACTGTCAAACCCGTTTGTAACATGACTTATTTTTTTGATATATTTTTAATTTTCTCGGCAAAGAAACTACTTTTTTCAGGAAATAGCAACATTAACCGCTCGTACATCTTAATCGCTTTATCGAACTGTTCTTGAGTAACCAGTAATTCTGCCAGTGTTTCCGAGGCAATTTCCTGGCTTTCCATCACACTGCGTTCGACGTATTCTTCAACATTTTCAGTGCCGGTGGTAGAGACCTCCGGAGTTTCCTCTTTTAAGATGGCTTTCTTGACCTTTTTAGGCTTCAGTTCGTCTTTTACCTGTTCGAGATTAGTGATTTCCAATTCGGGTGTTTCAGCTACTTTGGGTTTGGAGCTAGCCTTTTTTACAGGAGTCACTTCTTTGATTTCCTTGTTAGGAGTAGGATCTAAAATGATGGTGTTTGAATCAAGTGCTTTGCTGTAAGAAGTTAAAAAATCTAGAGTCTGTTCATCGAGTTGAAATGGTTTTTCTTCCTCACCGGGAACATCTATGATCTTTTCCAAAAATGACAAGCCACTGTCACGACTCCCATTACCAATGGTCATTGCCGTATCAAATTCAAAAACCTCATCCTCGAGATCGGTGTCGATATCTTCCTCCTCGCTATACACACTATTTATTCCGGAGTCACCGGGCGATACTGTTGGGTATTCTTTTTCTTTTGTTATGAAGTCCACTGATTCCCCGGCCGCATCAGCAATTCGAATTTGTTCCAGTTCTTCCTTTTTAATAGCGAGTTCCATGAGGTCGAGCTTTTCCACCTCGGCCTCCTGTTTGAGTTTTCGCACTTTTTGAAATAAGAATTCCCGGTCTACCGAATACAAAGAGGCCCGCTGAAGGATATCCTCAAATGAGCCGGTACCTTCCTGATCAATATTATTTTCCAGGAGCTGGTGATATAAATTCTGACAGTAAGGATGAGCCATGATCAGGGCTTTGATCTCATCATCGCTCATTTCCTTTAAATCGTTAATGCTTAGGGTGTTAGTGGTCAACATGTGGTTGTGTGTTTAACTTCAAATGCCCAGCAAGAAAGCTTCTAATTTTTTCATTGCCCGGGCGCGGTGACTGATCTTGTTCTTCTCTTCCGCACTCATTTCCGCAAAGGAAAAGGACCTATTTTCCGGGAGAAAGACCGGATCATAACCAAATCCTTTTTCTCCACTCGGTCCAAGAGCAATTTTGCCCTCTACAATACCTTCAAAAGTATGGGTATTATTATCCAAAATCAATGCTATAACGGTTTTAAACCGAGCATTTCTATTTTTTTTTCCTTCCAGTTTTTTCAGCAATAGATTCATATTAGCCCGGGCATCCTTTTCCGGGCCCGCATACCGCGCCGAATATACTCCCGGTTCTCCACCTAAAGCTTCCACTTCTAAACCGGTATCTTCGGCAAAACAATCAATGCCGTATTTCTCCTTAACGTACTCCGCTTTTTGAATGGCATTACCTTCAATGGTCGGCCGTGTTTCCGGAATTTCTTCGGTACAACCAATATCTTCCAGGCTTACAATTTTAAATTTAGTTCCCAAAAGTTGCTTAACTTCCCTGAGCTTATGGGGGTTTCCCGTTGCAAATACGATCTCTTTCATTAATATACTATGATAAGTTATTTTTGAACATCATTTTTAAGGCTTTCCAAAGCTGGGCAGATTTTTGCTTACCTCCTCGTTGACGTTCTTCGTATAATACGGACAAAGGATCAGCAAAAAGAAATTCCTGTTCCCCAACTGTTATTGGTTGATAGGCTAACTGTGTAAAATTTAGACCCAAAGATTCAGGTGATGCGCCAAAAACAACGACTTTACTGAATGAGTGTTTGCGTTTGACGGCAGCTAATGAAAGTTGTGTGTTCGGCTTGACGTTTAAGAACAAATTATCTTCATCCAACTCGCAATCTACTGCTTTCATTATTTTTGCTAAAAAATTACGCTCTTCCCCGGAAAGTTCTGCCGCTGATTTTGTTATGATCAAGATCCCTTTTCGGTTGGCGCCGGAAAAATCTGATGAAAACTGATCCGTTTCCGGGATCAAACTGATTTTCAATTTATTAAATACAGGATTCAAAACTTTATTTCACCTTTTTATTGAATTAAAAAACAAATACCCAAATAATGACCTTAAAATGTATATTTGCAAAATATAATTTTTAATCAAATTCTTCCAATATGAGTGATCAAAATATAAAAATAACTAAAACGAAGCAATCCAGACTGGATGATGTCGATTTTAATAATTTAACTTTTGGTAATATTTTCTCCGATCATATGTTTATTACCGATTTTGACGGAGAGCAATGGACGGATCCAAGGATTGTGCCTTTCGGAAGATTAGACCTCCACCCTGCTATTATGGCGCTTCACTACGGACAGGCCATTTTTGAAGGCATGAAAGCCTCGCAAAGAAACGACGGACAGCCATTACTTTTACGGCCGGAAATGCACGCTAAACGCATTAATGCATCGGCAAGACGCATGTGCATGCAGGAGATTCCGGAAGAACTATTCCTTGAAGCATTGCATAAGCTCGTTGGCCTTGACCACAAATGGATTCCACCGCAAGAAGGAAGTGCGCTATATATCCGCCCGTATATGTTTGCCAGCGATGAATTTATCGGCGTTCGACCTTCCATCAGGTACAAATTTATCATATTTACCTGCCCGGTAGGCCCTTATTATTCTAAACCCGTGCGCCTGAAAGCGGAATTGGAATACATCCGTGCTGCCGTAGGAGGAACCGGCGAAGCAAAAGCTGCGGGCAATTATGCGGGCGCTTTATTGCCTACGCTGCTCGCCCAAAAGGAAGGTTTTGATCAGATTTTATGGATGGATGCCAAGGAGTTTCGCTATATACAGGAAGTCGGGACGATGAATGTCTTTTTCGTGATCGGTGATAAGGTCGTCACTCCCGAAACCGACGGTGCCATCTTGAAAGGAATTACCAGAGATATGATCATGACGATCTTAAGAGAAAAAGGCTATACGGTAGAGGAACGTCCGGTAGACATCCACGAATTGGTCGATGCGCACCAAAATGGTCTTTTAAAGGAAGCTTTCGGTACCGGAACTGCGGCAGTAGTGGCCCCTATTTCTGAAATTGCCTACAAGGATCAAATAATCACTCTACCTGCAATTACGGAAGAAAGTATCGGGTCCATAGCCAAAAATGAAATCAACGGCTTGCGGTCCGGAAGAATTGAAGACACCCACAACTGGATCGTTCCGGTGAAGCTATTGGATTCTGTAAGGGTTTAGAAAGAGTTTTGACGAGTTTCGGAACGATGCCGTTGCTCAGCATAACTATAGAACCAAATATCAACGGATGAATGGGCGACCTCATTCATCCTAATTTTTCCTTACGTAACCCGTTACTTCAAAACGATTTCTCACCGTAGCGAGAGTACTTTCCGCTATCAATTTGCTTTCGAACGGTCCCATAACTACCCGGTTGTAGGTTTTACCGCCGTCTCGTTTAGCTAAGACGTATACGCTTTCCAATCCTTGCCTTCTAAGGTTATTTACCTGACGATTGGCATTGTCTATATTGGAAAATGATCCTAATTGGACGAGAAAACCGCCTGCGGCGGCAGCAGTGGGAGCAGTTCCTCCTTTAGGCGTAAACTCACCGTATTCGCTGGGAGTAGTATTATCTTTCGGCTGCCCCCCTCTTGGTTGATCAAATTTGGAATAATCATATTTTTTCCGGGTAAGGGGCGGGGTTGTTTGCGTGGTAACTTCATAATCTCTAACGCCTTCGTAATAAGGGCGCCTGGTTCTGGCCCTGGTGTTGTAAGACCTGATAAGAGGGGCGGTGACGTCTTCGTAACTATCGGCGGATTGTTGAGTAGGATTTTCGTCTGAAAAACCGACCACCTCAATTCTAACGCGGGTTTTACCGTCTCTCAAAAGACCAATACGCTCTGCCGCTGCCCTTGAAAGGTCAACAACCAGTCCTTCTCCGTAAGGCCCCCTATCGTTCACTCTAACCCTTACGACTTTGTTATTATCCAGTCGCGTCACGCGCAGGATCGTTCCAGTGCGAAATGTTTTGTGTGAAGCGGTATAGGCATTTTTGTCATACAATTCCCCAGAGGCAGTTCTTTTACCATGGAGATAATCAGCATAATAAACTGCAAGCCCGGTTTCAGATTCACCGGCAACCTGGGCATTTCCACCAACTAAAAAAGACGCACAAAGCAATAAACAACAAAAGAAGGACTTCATTGGGTATGGCATTTATATTAAAAAGAAATTAAAATTATAGTCTTTTTTAAATTTTTCACAAGAACTTACTGCATTATTTATGGAGAATTATTATTTTGCCTTCAATAATACCTTTCCGAGGGGTAAGATCCAGTAGTTAAGACCCGCATTCACACATAATTTGACCAAATAAAAGTTTTTCTGATGAAAAATTCAATTCCAATTTGGGTAATTATCCTTCTGGCTTGGATCGTGGGGGGAAGTTTATTTTATCGATCCCTATGTTGCGGGCTTGCAGGAAGCGGTTTTACGATAGCCGATGGCAATACAACCGTAGCAAAGTCAACCCAAAATGTCATATTTGGTTTTGGAAGTGCAGCCCCGGAATTCCCCGACCCCACTCAGAATGCCTTGAGAAAAACGGTAGCTTACCTGGCTAAAAACCGGGGAAAAGCCCTGGTCATTACCGGAAGTTTTTTGGATAATGAAAACCAGCCAAACCTGGGAGTTGCCAGGGGTGAGAGTCTGCAGGAATACTTACAGGAACTCGGGTTGTCACAGGATTTCATCATCATAGAAGACCAACTATCGAATGATTTACCGGTCGATGATAACAAAGTCTATAATAGCCTATCTTATGCCATTTTGGACATTCCTGGTTTTTCACTTTCTATAAAGGAAGATGAAGAGGTTATCGCCTCTGCCGATGATAATATCACCTTCAAGCATTCTGCTTACACTTACAACATTCCGCTGTCGGAAAGCCTGGAAAATGCTCTTTCTAAAATTGGAGAGTATTTGAAAAAAAGCCCGGATAAGGTATTAACTATCACGGGATGGTTCAGTGATGCTGAAGAAAATACAAGTATATTGCCCGATTTGGGTCTTGCCAGAGCCAACCAGATAAAGAATATTCTCCAGGACCTGGGCGTAGCCTCTGAACAAATTAAAACTGATTCCGAAAAACGCAACAACCTGATCTTTCCGGGAAACAACCTGTACGGTGGTGCTTCCTATTCCTTTAGTGCTTCCCCCGAAGCTTATGATCATACAGAAGAAATTGCCGAGATCGAAGAAGAATTGAAAATCGAATCCATTCAATTGTACTTCGAAACGGATGAATCTACGCTTGACTTATCCTCCCAGCAAAGAGAATATTTTGCCAAATTGATCGATTATTTAGACGAAAAACCTTCAGCCAGGGTCAATGTAGTTGGCCATACAGATAATAAAGGCCGCCGTGCTTATAACCTGGAATTAAGCCGGGAAAGAGCCGTTTTCATCAAACAATACCTGGTTAAAAACGGGCTTAATGCAAACCAGGTCGCAGCTACAGGTGAAGGAGAAAGTGAACCTATCACTGACAATGATACCGAGGAAGGCAGAGCTAAAAACAGAAGAGTTGAAGTGTTTATTCAATAGTATTCAGTAAAAATTTCACTGTCCACACATATAAAATCAGCGATCGATAGATCGTATTAGACAACAACAAAAATCTATTACTTATGTGTTCGCTCCCACTATTAATTCTATTCGGCCTGGGTGCCGCCATTCTTGGTGGTGTTATCGGATGGCTTCTACGTGGTAACCGGGTTACAGCGCTGCAAGATGATTTAGATCGCCGAAACCGGCAACTGAAAAAGATAAGGGTCGATTACGAGACGCTTAGTAATAAAAACCAATACCTCGAAAGCCAAATCGGCAACCTGGAGTCTTCCAACCAAGAATTATCTACTTCTCTTGCCGGTTGGAAGTCTGACAACGAAAATCTTTCTTCCATTAACGCAAACCTTCAGGAAGAATTCAATCAGATCAGATTGGCTTACGCGAACCAAACCAATCAAATGGAAGATGTGGTCAATAATTATGACCAATTGAGGGATGATTATGAAAAATTGAAACTGGCTTTTGAGGACAAAGAGCATTCCAATCAAAGCCTACAGCAGCAAATTCACTACTATCAGACTGAATATGAGCATAAAACAGAGCGGGCAACTACCCAATACCACAGCCTAAAAGCCTCCTACGATGCACTGCTAAAAGAACACCAGGACTATGCCGTCAAAATTAACACCCTCAATTCCGAAAAGGAAATGATCTACGGCACCATAAACGATGTAAAAACGTCCTGCGAAGATCAATTGGAATTAGCCAATGCTCAATTAGAAGAGTTTAAAGTTGTCAATGATCAACTTACCGCCGAAGTCAATACCCACCTCGAAAAGAACAGAGAATTGGAGCTTCAACTCGATAATTATTCGAAAGCGCTCCAGGACAATGCTTCACAATGGGAGGCCAAATACCACAATTTACAGCAACAATACGACATTGCCCAACACCGTATCGGCAATATCGAAGGGGAAAGAAACGACGCCCTGGAGCGCCTGCATTTATTGGATGGAGAATACGGAAAATCCATCGCAGACTGGGGAGCTAAATACGAACAACTCCAATCAGAACATCAATTAGCCAACCGCCAAATTCAGGAGCTGTCGGCCTCTCAGTTAAGAGACCAAGAACAACTACAATTTAAAGAAAAAGAGTTTAAACAAGGAATCGCCGATCGGGAAAGTAAATACGAAGACCTATTGGTTCAATACCATGATCTACAGCGCCAATATGCTGATTCGGAAAAAGAAAAAGGTTATCTACAGGAAAGTTTCAGCGCGGTCAATGCAGAAAAGAAAGAACTTTCTGCTGCCTGGGAACAAAAGTTCGTTGATATCCAGGAACAATTAAGTGTAGCGCAAGGTCACATCAATCATTTAGAAACAGAGAAAAATAATACACAGGAAAGGTTACTTCTTTTGGACACGGAATACGGTCGCACCATATCCGACTGGAGTACCAAATACCAAGATCTTCTTAATCAATTCAATCACCTCAAGAGCGAAAAACACGGGGTGGAACAAGATAAAGAAAATCTCCTGGCGCAACTTGACCAAAACAATACGGAGAAAAATGAATTGATCAGCGCCTGGGAGGAAAGGTTTAGAAGTTTGCAAGAACAATTTAACCTTGCCAATAACCGAATTGGTGAATTAGAGCACGAAAAGCAAACGACTATCGAAAGGCTTCATTTCCTGGAAGGAGAATACCAGCAATCCAATTCCGACTGGGAAAACAAATACAACCAATTGCTGGTTACTTATGGAGAAGCCCATAAAAAAGTAAATGAACTGGAAAGCGGCAACAACCTGGTGCTAGCCAGATTCCAGGAAGTGGAAACGGAAAAAAATTCAGCACTCGCAGCACTGGAACAAAAATACGTCGATCTGCAAACCGAACTCCAGGCAAAATCCGATAAAAACACTGCGCTGCTAGCGGAAAAAGACCAATCTGTTCTACAGTTGCACCAACTGGATCAATCCTACAAAGAAGCAATTGCTTCCTGGGAAGTCCGATACAGCGAATTGCTCGACCAATTCAACCTGATCAATGAGCAACTAAACTCTACCCAGCAGGAAAACGCTGAACTGACTAATCGCATCGAAAGCCAGGAGCAAGAGAAAAAAGAAACGATGGAATCCTGGGATGCTCGCTACAACCAATTGCTGGATCAATTCGACCTCAGCAAAGGAAGGCTGGTAGAACTGGAAGATAGAAATAACCAACTACTGGGCCGCATAAATGAATTAGAATCTGAACGCGAACAAATTAACTCTGGCTGGGAAGTGAAATACAACCACCTGTTAGAGCAGTTTAACCAAAACAATCAAAGACTGGGAGACCTGGAACAGGAAAAAGGCCAATTGATTGTCCAGCTACAAAATAATAGTCAGGAGCAAGATGAGGTTATTGCCGGCATGGAACGTAAGATCGCGGAATTGGAGCAAGCAAACACAATCGTAAATCAGCAATTCAATGAACTACAGCAGGATTATGGCAAGTTGGGCTCCGAATATAACGATTTCAAAACTACTCATGAAGAAAATGTGCAATCCCTAAACAGTCAATATCAAGGTGTCGAACAGCAGCTTGCGAACGCTCACAGTGAAAATGAAGCCTTACAACAACAAATGGTCTCCCTTGATCAACAAGTAAAATCATACCAGGAACAAATAAACAACCTCGAAGCCAGTAAGGATAAATTACTGGGTGATATCGAACAACTTCAAAACAGGTACTACGCCGAGATCGAAGAGGTGATTAACGATGCCGATGCCTATAAGTCCAGGTACGAGAATCTCCTCGAAGGTCAGAAGAACAGCAGCATCATTATTGCTGAACTAGAAAAAGAACGGGACCAATTAACCGCTGATTACGAAAAACTCAATACCTTGTACTTAAATCTAAGCCGGGAAGAAAACTCTTACAAAGAAAAGTACAATACTTTGATGGCTCGCCAGAGAAATTACGAATCTATCATTCAGGAGTTAGAGGCCCAGGTCAGCAAATATCAAGGTGAAAGTATCAAGGAACGTTCGGCTCGCAGAAGCTTCACCGTAGAACCAGAGGAGATTATTCTGGAAAGAATCCACAGTAGGACACATCTGATTGATTTCGACAGGATTGGTAAAAGTCACAAAGAAAACAAAGATGATCTTTCCAAAATAAAAGGGATCAGTTCGTTTACGGTTAAAAAATTAAATGCATTGGGGATCTTCACTTTCCAGCAACTTGCCAACCTCAATGAAGCAGATGTCCGGCAGGTTAATGAAGCTATTGAATATTTTCCCGGCCGCATTGAAAGAGAAAATTGGGTAGGACAAGCGCAAGCGATTATCAGCGGCACTTCCCTTTCGTTAGAAGATGATCTGAAAGTGATAGAAGGTATCGGTCCTCGCATTGAAGAACTGCTAAAAAAGCACGGGATAAAAACCTACGAACAACTTTCCAATATACCATTGGATCAACTACAATCAATCTTAAATAATGGAGGCACCCGGTTTCAGATGCACGACCCTTCTTCCTGGCCTTTACAGTCTAGCCTGGCTGCTCAGGCCAGATGGGAAGACCTGGCAAAATGGCAGGAAAAACTCAAAGGGGGGGAAGGTCTGAATGATGCTCTAATTTGAAAATTAAGGGTTATCTAAATAAGTGAAGACAACAGATTAAACCTGTTTGCATGATATACATCCGGGATTCGTATACACGTCCTGGATGTCTACCGACGTTGAAGTGGTTTGGCCATCCAAACCATCTTCAAGTACGGTGTACACTGACCGAAACAGGTTTGGGAAGTCCCAAACCACTTTGCATTAAGTATAACAAAATTAACGCTCTTCGAAGAAGGTGAGACCCTGACAAAGAGCAAATTCCTTTCTTTATCAAATGACCTGGTGATTGAAAGGCTGTACCACAATCTCTGAAACGACACCGGAATTTGGTTGCTGACACATAAACCAGACTACTCTCGCCGCTTCTTTTGCGGTGATAAACTTAGAGCGATTTACTTTGAGATCAATGTCTTCATCCCAGAAAGGCGTATCTACTCCGCCTAAATAGACGTTGGTAATTCTTACTTCGGTGCGCCTCAACTCTTCCCTTACCGACTTAACCATCCCATTTATCCCATATTTAGAAGCGGAATAAGCTACGGCTCCGGCCATAGGAGCCTTTCCTAACACTCCGGGAATATTCAAGAAAAGCCCTTTTTTGGCTTCCTTCATATGAGGGATAAATGACTTTATCAAATGAAAAGTGCCTTTTAGATTGACATCGATCGTTTTATCAAAATCTTCGTAAGTCAATTTATCGAAAGATTTTACGATACCTACCCCCGTGGCATTGATCAAAATATCAACACGATCCACCCGTTCGTAAACGGCTTTGGCCAAAGACTCAACAGCATAAGGATCCGTAATATCAAATTGAAAAACCTTATTACCTGGTATGTCCAGCTCACTTCCTAAGGCCGCAAGTTTTTCCTTATTTCTTCCCGCTAGTAATAGTTTTCCCTGGCTGTTGTGAATTAAACGAGCCGTCTCTCCTCCGATACCACCCGTGGCACCAACGATCAAAACATTCTTATTCGCTAATATTTCCATTTTATTATTTTGTTACTTTTATCAACTCTTGGCCTAACGTTAGTCTGTTTTATTTTGTTTAAGAATATTCATTTTTGTTTGTTCACTTTTTGGGAACAGACTAATTTTATCGGCCTGTAGAAAAGCGTGCTGAAAATTGCCAAACCAAAGAGAAACTCTAACTTATGCCAACTTTATAACATATATTTTAAACTGTTAATCAATATATAATTAAAATAGTGACAATATTTTCACGACAAATTGCCAGTCTATTTTCTTGAAAAGAAGGCTTAAATTATATACCTTAGCAGGGCTTTTGAAAGCGCAGCTAGATTAATAAATTCCTACATTATAATTTTTTTTAGTATCAGTAAGTTGGATAAGCTCCGCTGCCGAATTTGCAGTGGAGTTTTTTGATTTCCTATCTATGAGAACGCATTTCCTTGCCTCAGTCTCCACTTAAAGTAAAGGTTAAGTTTCCATCTCCATCTTAATAAAATAAATTGACCTATATTTACCCTGCATTTCAAACACTGGGAAGCATTAGCTGTTTTCTTTGGTGGAAAGTCTTTTAAATTGTTTTTAACATTAAACCGCAATTTGTCCATGGATAAATTTGATTTAATCGTCGTTGGTAGTGGCCCCGGAGGGTACGTAGCTGCAATTCGTGCCTCACAATTAGGAATGAAAACAGCCGTCGTCGAACGAGAATCTTTGGGAGGGATCTGTTTGAACTGGGGTTGTATACCTACTAAAGCTTTATTGAAGAGTGCACAAGTGTTTGAATATATTAATCACGCTAAAGATTACGGCATATCAGTAAAAGAAGCTAGTGCCGATTTCGAACAGATGATCAAACGCAGCCGGGGAGTGGCGGACGGTATGAGTAAGGGTGTTAAATTTTTATTGAAAAAGAACAAAATAACGGTAATCAACGGTCATGGGCGTCTTGCCAGAGGTAAAAAAGTGGAAGTAGAAGCAGCAGATGGTAAAAAGACGACCTACGAAGCGGAGCACATTATTATCGCTACCGGTGGCCGTGCAAAAGAATTGCCCAACATCCCCATTGATGGTGAAAAAGTGATAGAATACCGCAAAGCAATGAGCCTCGAAAAGCAGCCTGAAAAAATGGTTATCGTTGGTGCCGGTGCGATAGGCGTTGAATTCGCCTATTTTTATCACAGTATCGGTACGGAGGTGACTGTTATCGAGTTTTTTGAACAAGGCCTTGTGCCTCGGGAAGATATCGACATTTCCAAAGAACTTAGTAAGATCTATAAGAAGAAAGGGATCAACATATTGGCGAATACGGCCGTACAATCCGTAGATACCAGTGGCAAAGGCTGCATCGTAAAGTTTGAAAACCGCAAAACCGGTAAAGAGGAACAAATTGAGTGTGACATCGTACTGTCAGCGGCAGGCATAACTCCTAACACTGAAGATATTGGTCTTGAGGTATTAGGCATTCCAAAAAATAAACAAGGAATAATTGAAGTTGATGAATATTACCGTACCAATGTACCCGGTATCTATGCAATTGGTGATGTAGTTAAGGGGCCCGCACTAGCTCACGTTGCCAGCGCGGAAGGGATCACCTGCGTAGAAAAAATCGCAGGGCTTAATCCGGAACCTATCAATTATGAAAACCTGCCTTCTTGCACTTACTGCTCTCCCGAAATAGCCTCCGTCGGTCTTACGGAAGCAACAGCGAAAGAAAGGGGCTATGAGATCAAAGTGGGCAAATTTCCTTTTTCGGCGTCTGGTAAAGCAAGTGCTGTGGGTGCAAAGAACGGTTTTGTCAAGGTTATCTTCGATGCAAAATATGGTGAATTCCTGGGAGCGCACATGATCGGGTTCAACGTAACGGAAATGATAGCAGAAGTCGTAGCAGCCCGCAAGCTGGAGACCACCGGTCATGAGATCATCAAATCCGTACACCCGCACCCCACAATGAGCGAAGCGGTCATGGAAGCCGCCGCCGCCGCCTACGGAGAGGTAATTCATTTGTAATTGTAGAATGAATCTTTGTTAGTGCCGGACACAGAAAGTAAATATTAACCTCACATTTTCCGGTCAGAGACCGATTGATATTGTATCGAGGTCTGGAAACTTCGACAATCACAATCAACAATTAATGTCCGTGCCTATAAAAGATTAAATTACGATATTAGGCGGTTTCTTTGGTTAACCGCCTTTCTTTTTTTTCTGATCCTTCAGAGCATGTTTTGATCTGCTAGGGGCAGAGAACCACAGAATTATACTGATTTTATGTTTGAAACCCTGATGTGGCTAACTTGTCCTAGCAAATGGGTAGGATAAGACGAAGCCACGAGCGACTTCTACTATCGAAAAGTGACTGGTGTATTGCAGTAGATAAGACAGGCAGGCAGATTTAATCCGGTCTGCCCATTTAACTAAAACCGGAATCGCTCGAATACTCGCTCGATAAAGCGTTTATTGGTCGTAATAATTTCTGCCGTCCCGATTAAATCCTGGCTGCCCTTTAGCTCTCTGCCGGTTGTAGTGACCAACCCGTCGGGAAAATACACTTTAACCGGAATGATGTTATTAGTAGGGATACGGCCCTTCCAGCTAATCCGCCCTTTGACCATTCCAAATTCCCGGAAGGGATAACTGGCAAACTTGACGATCACCTCCTGTCCCACTTTCACCTTCCCCGAGCCAGAAAGTTCAAGGTCAATTTTTCCTACGATTTCACCTTGAGCAAAAGGTAAGATCTGTAATAGCAACTGATCTTTGGTGACGTATTGATTATCGTTGATATTGTCATCTGGAATGAGTACGATACCGTTGATCGGTGCTGTTACGGTATAGCTGTTCTTCCAGTTTTCCAACTTATTGCGCAAATTACTGAAGCTTTCCTCCAGCTTGATAATGGCATTCTGCCGCCCCTGAATATTGCCTTTTTCGACTCCGTTGATCCGGTCCCTTACCGTCTGTAGCTGAAATTGCCGGTTCCGGATCTCGGCCTCTAGACCCTGCCGTTCTCTTTCCAGTTTCAACATCCGCTCTTTAGTCAAATCCAGTTGGCGTTGGGTAATAACCAGCTCTTTGACCCCTCGCTCCTGCTCATCATAACGTTTGTTCACAATAGCGAGTTCTTCTTCCAATTTAGCGATCTGGCTTTGACGGGTATTGATGCTGCGCTGAATATTCCTTTCCTCTCGTTCTAGTTGTCTTGTATTCAATTTATTGAACCCCTGGTCGTTGAATTGGCGAACTTGCTCCTGGGCTTCAAAAAAATCATACAACGCCTCCTGCAGATCACCGAGAATGAGTCGTTTCGGCGGGTTGAAGTTTAGCAAATTGGTTTCATTAACCACCTCTACCTCTGCTAAGTATTTGTCCAATAATAAAATATCCTCAAAATTTCCTTTGGCATTAAAAGTTATTAATACCTGGCCTTGGTTTACCGTATCTTCATTCTCCACCCAAACCTTTGAAATGTTCAGACTATTTTCCGCAATAATTCTTTTCGGAGGATCAGTGGAAGAAACCTTAATACTTGCCTCAACAATATCCGGATACCGGATAAAATAGCCGATCCAGCCCAAAGCCACCACAATTGCAAACAACAGCGTACTCCCCCATCTGGCCAGCCAATTGGGCGGAGTGCCCAATATTTCCTGGACTTCCTCACTACGTGCATCCATACTGTGTTTCAATTCAAGCATTTTGTTTTTGTTTTCTCATTAGAAGCTCAGCTCCGTATTGCTGCGCAAAAGATGAAAGTAGGCTCCTTGCATTTTGACCAATTCCTCGTGGGTCCCTTCTTCAGCTAATTCCCCGCCATCGAGTACAATGATATGATCTGCATTTTTGACGATATTTAGCCGGTGAGTAACAAAAATAATAGTACTCTCCGGTAAATAATCGCGGATGTTTTCCATGATCAACATTTCACTGAAGCCATCCAGCGAAGAAGTAGCTTCATCCAAGAACAAATATTCCGGTTTCTTGTACAAAGCTCTGGCCAACAGCAGCCTTTGTCGTTGCCCCTGGCTCAACCCCAATCCTTCTTTACCGATCTTCGTATTATATCCAATTGGTAAGGATTCGATATAATTCTGAATATTAGCCACTTTTGCGGCGGTAAACATTCGTTGTTTATCAATGATCACATCACCCAATGCAATATTCTTAGCAATAGTTTCACTGAAAATAAATCCGTCCTGACTAACCCAACCGCACTTACTGCGCCATAAGCGGTTATTAATATTGTTCAAATTCACATCACCAAGCCGTACCACCCCTTCCGTAGGCGAATAAATGCCCAGAAATAGTTTCAATAAGGTTGTTTTTCCACTACCACTTGCACCAACGATAGCGGTTGTTCCATTTTTGGGAATAGACAATGACAAATTGCGCAAAACGGGACTCACGAAAGTTCCGTTGTAATGAAAACTGACGTTATCAAAGGATAGATGGCCTTCCTCCGGTAGTAAAGTGATCTTTTGATCTAAAGTTTGCTCATCATCTTTACTATGAATTTCTCCCATTCGCTCCAGACTGATCTTAGCGTCCTGATAAGAGCGAATAAAATCCATCAATTGGTTAAACGGAGCGTTAAGCTGTCCCAGAATATATTGAATCCCTACGAGCATTCCCAAAGTCATATAGCCATTGATAACGGAAGAAGCAACGACGAAAATGATCCACAAGTTTTTGGCCTCATTGATCAACACTGCCCCCGATCGTTGCAATTGATCAAGCCTCAGGACTTTCATCTCTGTCCTGAATAATCGGGCCTGAATACGCTCCCAATCCCACCGCTTTTGCTTCTCAGCGTTGTGTAGTTTTATTTCCTGCATACCGTCGATCAACTCAATGAGATTACTTTGATTTTCAGAAGCCTGGTCAAACTTTTTATACTCTACCACCCGGCGCCGGCGCACAAAAAGAAAGATCCAGAGCAGATGCAAAAAGGTGCCTATCAAAAAAATAAGAAAAACTACATTGCTCCACAAGAACAGTATGATACTGAATACGATAAAATTAAACAGAGAAAAGATCGAAACCAGAGAAGTGGAGGTCCAAAAAGTTTCGACTCTTTCGTGATCTATAATACGATTGAGCAGATCACCGGTCATCCTCGAATCAAAAAAACGGATCGGCAGATTGGTCAGCTTAATTAAAAAATCTGATATAATACTGATATTAACCCTTCCGCCTATATGCAGCAAAATCCAACTCCTGAAATATTCCACTGAAGTTTGGCTTATGATCAACACTAACTGAGCGATAATGATCAAAAAAACAAAATTGATATCCGCATTATCAATTCCAACATCAATGATACTCTTTACCAGAAAAGGAAAAATCAATTGAATAACACTACCCAGTAATAGCCCCAAAACGATCTGTAATAACAGACTACGGTACCGCTTGAGATAAGCAAAGATGTACCACATACTGGATTTATTGACTTTTTCACTGTCGCGGTCAAAAAAAGTGGGGGTAGTTTGCAGTAGAAGCACAATGCCTTCTGCAGCTCCCTCATCGGTATCTTTAGCCCAATTTTCCAGGAATTCTTCTTTGGTCAACCGAAATTTGCCGGCGGCAGGATCAGCGATCCAGACGTACTTTTTCGTGATCCGGTAAACCACTACAAAATGATCTGATTTCCAATGAGCAATACTTGGTAGGGGAATCTCTTCCAGAAATTGTTTGAAAGTAATCTTAACCGCCAAGGATTGAAACCCAATGCTTTCAGCCGCATCACTGATCCCCAGCATGGTTACCCCCTGTTTCCCAATGTTGGTAAGTTCACGCAGGGATTCCAGGGAATAATACCTGCCATAATGACGGGCGATCATGCGAAGACAGGTTGCTCCACAATCCATCTCATCTAACTGCTGATAAAATGGGAAATTTTTAGGCATAGGTTAACCCCTAGTATTGTTGCAGGTATTAATTTTAATAGATGTAAGATACTAGATTTAGATATTTGATTTCGAGAATGGAGTTCTGCGCAAGCACAACAATTCGTGAAGTATCAATGCATTCACACTACTGGTAAAGTAAAAATCAGCCGACCACATTACCAATAACCCATACCCGAATCTCTTTTATCGAATCCTCTATATTCTAGCGTCTAAGGTCTCCCGATAACTATCGGGATCTTTATAAATCAAAACGAAAAATAACTATTCCGATCCAAAATATAGTATAAAATCAATAATCATTCTCAATTGTTTTGGATTTATCTTTGTTGATTGTTTTCTTAGATCTAAACATACCAACTATTGAGTGTCGATAAATTACATAATAGCTTCATTTCAGTTACAACGCTCGTGAATGGTCCTGGCCATATTCAACACTTGCAGGAATACCTGAAAGTCGTACACGAGGTGCTTCAAAATTCTTTTACCGATTTTGAAATCATCATCGTTAATAATTATGACAAAGACAGCCCAGTTAACGTCATTGAAGCGCTTCCCCAAAACATCAAACAACATATTTTTTTACTGCAATTAGCCAGTCCTACCGATAAAAATCATGCGATCCTTGCCGGCTTGGACCGTGCCAATGGCGATTATACCATCATATTTGAAATTGACCTTTTTCAGTATCCCGAGCTTATTCTCCAATTATACGAAAAGACTCAGGAAAAATACGATATCGTTTACTTAAAAGCACAAGGTAAAGTTATTCCTTTTGCTCATCGCTTGTTTTACAAAATTTTCTATTATATACTCAAAAACTATTCCAGCCTGCGGATTGATGAAAACGCCTTCGATTCCCGGATTATTTCCCGGCGGGCGCTGAATTCTTTGCTGCGCTTGAGAGAAAGCTTACGCTACATGAAAGCGATCTACTCCCTGGTGGGTTATAATACAACGAGTATACAAACCGATTTACCTTCGGATATTGTACCGGATATTCCATTTCGGGAAAAATTTCGTACTTCGCTGGTGGCCATCACTTCCTATACCAGTTTTTTACGTTCTCTGCTTTTGTGGATCTTTATTTTTTCCGCACTTTTTTTGGTTGGCGTAATTACCAACGCCATCAAAGTAAAGTTGACCGGTACTGACATTTTTGGCAATGTAGGGCAGGCAGTTTCCGGCTGGGCCTTTCTGGTCATCTTAATTTCGGTATTTTTTGCGGTCATGTGCCTCAACCTCTACATCATGTCTATCTATTTGTCGAATATATACGAGGAGATCAAACAGCGACCGTTGTACATTATTGAGTCGATTAAGAGGTTTTAAAGATTTATACATCCTAAATTTTGGTATTTTTGCGTCTCATAATATGAGCAAAAGCAAACCCGAATGTTCAAACAATTCTCCCTATTTGTATCGCTGCTACTATTGTTTGGCTCCTGTAAAGTCAACCACCTTGTTGATACCGACACTCGCTTCTACCGCATGAATGAACGGGCGGTGATCGAAACCGATTCTTCCGTAGAAGCACTGATCGCACCTTACAAGGCACAGCTGGATGCCGAAATGAATACCCAAATCGGTACGGTAGGCCAGGAAATGACGAAAGGACAACCCGAATCTACCCTGGGCAATTGGTTCGCCGACTTACTTCATGAGCAGACGGAATTCAGTACCGGTAAAAAAATCGATTTTGCAGTAGTCAATCAAGGGGGTATTAGAATTGGTAGTATCCCTGCGGGCCCTATTAATAAAGGAAAAATTTTCGAATTGATGCCTTTTGACAATATGGTGGTCCTCGTCGAGATCGATGGCCGCACTATGGAAAAATTCTTTCATCTTATGGCCGAAAACGGTGGCTGGCCAATTAGTAAGTCTGTTCATTATAAAATTGAAAACAAACAGGCTAAATTCATTTACATCAATGACCAACCTCTAGATTACCGTAAAAACTATACGGTCAGCATGTCCGATTACATCGCCAATGGAGGTAGTGATTGCGAGTTTTTAGTCGACAAGCCCCAGGAACCGCTGGGCATTTTTTTAAGAGATCTCATTTTGGAATATATAGAGGCGAAAACAGCAAAAGGGGTAATGCTGGGTGCGAAAATGGATGGACGGGTGGTGAGCAATGAGCAATGAACAATGAGCAATGAGCAATGAACAATGAACAATGAGCAATGAGCAATGAGCAATGAACAATGAGCAATGAACAATGAACAATGAACAATGAGCAATGGAAGAATGAGCAATGAACAATGAATCAATCGGTTATAGGGGTTTTTGGTTAGAATCCCATAACCTTATAACCACATAACTGTATAACCACATCACAATGAATCGTAGAATTTTCCTCCAAAAATTAGGTGTCAGCACTGTCTTAGTCGGTGCGGGCAATTTTCCATTGGGCGCATTTAATGATCCGAGTACGGTAAGGCTGACCATTTTACATACCAATGATGTGCACAGCAGGATCGAGCCCTTTCCGATGGATGGCGGGCGCAACCAGGGATTGGGGGGAGCTGCCCGGAGAGCTGCGTTGATCGAAAAGGTTCGTCGGCTTGAGAAGCACGTTTTGCTCTTGGATTGCGGAGATATTTTTCAGGGCACACCATATTTCAATTATTTTGGTGGAGAACTGGAGTTTAAGCTGATGTCCCGCATGAGTTATGATGCAGCCACCATTGGCAATCACGATTTCGATGCCGGGATAGATGGGCTGGTCAAGCAATTACCAAACGCCAATTTCCCTTTTGTGATCAGTAACTACGATTTTTCTGATACTCCTATGAATGGCCGTTCTAAGCCGTATCTCATTCTGGAGAGGGGGCCGCTGAAAATTGGTATTCTGGGGGTAGGCATCGAATTGAAAGGGCTCGTCCCCGCCCCACTCTACGGCGACACCTTATATCTCGATCCCGTTCAACAGGCCAATAAGTATGCAGCTATCTTAAAAAATGATGAGAAATGTGACTATGTTATTTGTCTTTCTCACCTTGGCTTTAAATATGCTCCAGAGGAAAATAAAGTAGATGACATTGATCTGGCGAAAAACTCACGATACATCGATCTCATCCTGGGCGGACACACTCATACGTTCTTAAGTCAGCCGGAGTTATTGGCTAACCAGGCGGGAGAGCCGGTCTACGTTAACCAGGCGGGCTGGGCCGGCATTTTACTTGGTCGACTGGATATCTATTTTGAGCGAAATAGTAAGAAAAAATGTGTGGGTTGCAGGAATATTGTAATCAAGTAGAAAACGCAAGAGACGGTAAGAGGGGGACAATACCTGCCTGCCCGATCGGCCTGATGCCAATCGGCCGAGCAGGCAGGGGAGCATAGTATTTCATCTTTAAGCATTCATAAATGTGATTAAACATTCCAGACAGCCTCTAAAATAATTTGTAAACCAAACAATTAACATAATATAATCATGAGTACCACCAGACTAACGCCATTATCAAGGATACTTATCGTTATCGCCATACTGGCGGGTTTATTCTTTTTATTCCGCAAGTACATACCAGAGGCGGGCAAAGAGAGTAGCCAAACCATTACCACCGAGCAGATCGTCGAAGAGAAAAAGCAAACAACAACGACGGAGGCGAAAACGGTTGACCGGGCGGTCAAAACCTTTGATTACACCCCACCTCTTCCAGTCAATGGAAAATTGAAAGGAGTGGTAGAACTAGGTGCAGCGGGATTTAATTCGTTTATCGTTGAAGTTGACCGCAGCAAAAACTGGCAGCTGAAAAAAGCTGACTACGGTAATAGTCTTGTGATCGATGGTCTAGCCTCCGGACAAGACATCACCACCGGCCTGAAAGCCTATATCGCCCAAATTCTGGACTATGGTGTTTCCGGCAAGGATATCCATTTTGTGGTAAGTTCCGGCGCACAAAAAGTGGAAGTTACTCAACAGATCATCAATGGACTAAAAAGCCTGCGTTATGTTGTGAATACGGTTACGCCCGAAGAAGAAGGCTCTTATGCTTTACAAGCTGCCCTTCCAGAGGTTTACCGTGAACGGGCCTTTGTGGTAGATATCGGATCTGGTAATACCAAAGTTTCCTGGATACAAGATGGAAGCATTAAAGCAATGGAGACGTACGGATCTAAATATTACGCAAATAATACGCCCGATAATCAAGTATACGATTCGGCGAAAAGCATCGGCTTGCAGGTACCCAGAGATAAGCGGGAAGTGTGCTTTATGATCGGTGGCGTGCCTTTCAATCTGGCGAAAGATATCCGCCAGGGTGAAGAGCGGTATACGGTATTAAAATTGCCAGATGCCTATACCGGCATAGAAGAAGCCAAAACCAAAAGTGGCCTAAATATCTACGAGGGTATCAAAGATGGCAGTAATTGTGACGTTTATGTGTTTGACTGGGATGCCAATTTCACGATCGGCTTTTTATTGTCCTTGCCTTATTAAGGACTAGACTTTTGACGCTAGACTCTAGAAGTTAGACTAAAAACTCTAACTAATTGACAATCAACGGAAATTTTATTTATTCTGAAAAATTGATATCC
>CAZHNG010000055.1:0-25678 GCA_964533785.1 uncultured Saprospiraceae bacterium
AATGTATTTTTTCCTCTTTTTCAGGCGCTTCGCCATGTGCGAAACTTAAGTTAATTAGGTGTAAGGTTTGATTTTAAATGGATGAATGTAAAATAGGTGTGGCTGAAATTTGATGTCAGGTAAACGACATTATTTTAGCCTGCTAAGGTTGCACCCTATTATTTTATCATTGCTAAGAAGGTTAATGCATTCAAAGCCTTTTTTTGATAGTAGTAAAAGACTCGCATCACTTTTCTGCAGCTACTGCAAATTAGGATATTCCCCCATTGCGCCTTACATTTGCAGGTAATTTGAAAAAGATCAACTAATCAATGGCAGACATCCACCAACAACCGGCCATCTTATTACTCGAAGACGGCACTATTTTTCACGGTAAAGCAGCCGGTATCATCGGTACTACTACGGGCGAAATCTGTTTCAATACCGGAATGACCGGTTACCAGGAAATTTTTACCGACCCATCCTATTTCGGACAGATCCTGGTAACCACCAATGCGCATATCGGTAACTACGGAACCAAAAATGAGGAAACCGAGTCCAAAAAAATTCAAATCGCCGGCTTGGTCTGCAAAAATTTTACCTATCAATTTTCCCGTTCTCAGGCAGATCAGTCTATTCAGAAGTACTTCGAACAAGAGCAAATGGTCGGTATTTACGATGTAGATACCCGGGCTATTGTTCGCCATATCCGGGATAAGGGGGCTATGAATGCCATTATTTCTTCGGAGATCCTCGACGAAAAAGAACTGAAAAAACGTTTGAAGAAGGTGCCGTCGATGGATGGACTGGAACTGGCATCGCAGGTGACGACCGGAGAGCCTTATCTATTTGGTAATCCTAAAGCTACCTACAAAGTAGCGGCATTGGATTTTGGGATCAAACAAAATATCCTCCGGTCTTTTGCGGAAAGAGATTGTTATATCAAGGTTTTTCCTGCTAAAACGGATTATGCCACTTTAAAAGCATGGGAACCCAATGGTTATTTCCTTTCCAACGGCCCCGGAGATCCGGCCGCAATGGACTATGCCGTTGAAACTTCGAAGGCTATCCTCGCGGACGACCAACCGCTATTCGGTATCTGCCTCGGTCATCAACTGCTGGCACTGACCGTCGATATTCCGACCTATAAAATGCACCATGGCCACCGGGGAATCAATCACCCCGTAAAGAACCTGTTGTCCGGAAGAAGTGAGATAACCAGCCAAAACCATGGATTTGGAGTAAGTCCGGAAGCGATTCATGCCAATAAAGATAAAGTTGAAATTACCCACGTTAATCTGAATGATGGTACCATTGAAGGGCTTAGAGTCAAGGGAAAGAAAGCCTTTTCGGTGCAGTATCATCCCGAATCATCACCCGGTCCGCACGATGCCAGGTATTTGTTCGATGAGTTTATAAAATTAATGGAGAATTAAAGGGTCGCCTTGCCGGAAAGATTTGGATGTTGATTATATTACGGCTGTCCCGCAACCGTTAGATTGATTTGCGGGGAAGGCACCAAGAAGCTATATTAATTACAAGTTATAAAAAACAAACGGTTACAAATGAGTACAATCTTAGACGTTTTTGCACGCCAAATCCTCGATTCTCGCGGAAACCCGACGGTTGAGGTGGAAGTTATTACCGAAAGCGGATTCCTCGGAAGAGCGGCAGTTCCTTCGGGAGCTTCTACCGGTAAATACGAGGCGGTAGAGTTGCGCGATGGTGATAAGGGACGCTTTATGGGGAAAGGCGTTAGTAAGGCGGTTGAAAATGTCAACGGCCAGATCAGAGAAGCCTTAATCGGCCAGGATGTCTTTGACCAGGTGGCCATCGACCAATTGATGATGGATCTGGACGGTACGGATAATAAATCAAAACTTGGTGCTAATGCCATTCTCGGAGTTTCTCTGGCCGTTGCCAAAGCAGCCGCTGAACTGAGTGGTCAGGAATTGTACCGTTACGTTGGTGGGGTAAATGCCCGCATTTTACCGGTACCCATGATGAACATTCTCAACGGAGGTTCACATGCGGATAATAGTATCGATTTTCAGGAATTCATGGTGATGCCAATCGGTGCTCCCTCTTTTTCCGAATCTTTGAGAATGGGCGTTGAGGTATTCCACAACCTGAAAAAAGTACTAAAGGACAATGGTTACTCCACAAATGTAGGAGATGAAGGTGGGTTTGCACCAAATATCAAATCGAACGTAGAAGCCATTGAAACCGTCCTTACCGCGATTGAAAAGGCTGGATATAAGCCCGGTGAAGAGATCATGATCGCCATGGATGCCGCCGCTTCCGAATTTTATAACGAAGAGGAAAAAGTCTATCACTTCCATCAATCTACCGGTGATAAACTGACTTCTGATGATATGGTTGCTTACTGGCAAGAGTGGTGTGAAAAATACCCGATCTTATCCATTGAAGACGGTTTGCACGAAGACGATTGGAGCGGCTGGACAAAATTGAACGCAGCCCTGGGCGACAAAGTCCAATTGGTCGGTGATGATCTTTTTGTGACCAATACGAAACGTTTGCAACAGGGAATTGATATGAAGGCCGCCAATTCGATTTTGATCAAAGTGAATCAAATCGGTACTTTAACGGAAACCATTGAGGCGGTAGAATTGGCCAAAAGACATTCGTATACCAGCGTAATGAGCCACCGTTCCGGAGAAACGGAAGATACCACTATTGCGGACCTGGCAGTTGCCTTGAATACCGGTCAGATCAAAACAGGTTCAGCTTCCCGTTCCGACCGTATCGCAAAATACAATCGTCTGCTGCGTATCGAAGAAGATCTGGGCAAAAGCGCCAGCTTCGTCGGAAAAGCATTGATTAAATAACTTTTGGGTTAAAACTTTCAATAATTTCCCGAAAGGATATATCTTACAATTTGTAATATTCAGTAAATAATAGATACCTTATTTTCGAGTTAAACATTTAAAATATAGTAATGCTCTCTCTGTAATCTGGTATCTCAAATCTGGCATCTTTAAAAATGGCAAAACCAAAAAATCCATTCCAGGACATCGTCAATACCTTACCTGCTCCGTTGAAGAACAGGTACTTTGTGGTATTGGTCTTGTTTTTTGCCTGGATGATTTTTGTGGATAAGCATAATGTGCTCGTTCAGTGGCGGCTGCAAAAAACCTTGAATACGCTGGAAGAAGACATCGCTTTTTACAAAGAGAAGGTCAAGGAAGCGGAGCAGATGCGGTATGATCTGGAAATCAATAAGGAAAAATTGGCGCGCGAACGCTATTACATGAAACGCAATAACGAAGACGTATTTATTATTATAAAAGATAAAAATAAAAAAGAATAGCAAAACATGTCAGTACTGGTAAATAAAGATTCTAAAATTATTGTTCAGGGCATAACGGGTAAGGAAGGTACCTTCCACGCCACTCAGATGATCGAATACGGCACGAATGTAGTAGGCGGTGTAACGCCGGGAAAAGGGGGGATGACTCATTTGGATCGCCCTGTTTTTAATACGGTTGCGGATGCCGTTAAGGAAGCCGGAGCGGATGTATCAGTGATTTTTGTTCCGCCGCCATTTGCCGCGGATGCGATAATGGAAGCTGCCGATGCAGGCATCAAGGTAATTATCTGTATCACCGAAGGCATTCCGGTACAGGATATGATCAAAGTGAAAGATTATCTCGAAGATAAAGAAACGAGGCTAGTAGGGCCGAATTGCCCGGGAGTGATCACTCCGGGGGAGGCAAAATGCGGTATTATGCCTGGGTTTATTCATCGCAAAGGAACCGTCGGTATTGTTTCCCGTTCCGGTACTTTGACCTACGAGGCCGTAGACCAGGTTACAAAAGCAGGTTTGGGGCAGTCCACCTGTATTGGTATTGGCGGTGATCCTATTGTAGGAACCACAACGAAAGAAGCAGTGGAATTGCTCATGAATGATCCTGATACCGACGGTATTATAATGATCGGAGAAATTGGCGGCGGTATGGAAGCGGAAGCCGCTTATTACATTAAAGAACACGGTACCAAGCCGGTGGTAGGATTTATTGCCGGACAAACGGCTCCCAAAGGCCGTAAGATGGGACACGCCGGAGCCATTATCGGTGGAAAGGAAGATACTGCCGCAGCCAAAATGAAGATCATGTCCGAATGTGGTATCCACGTCGTAAAATCTCCGGCAACGATCGGCGCAACAATGGCTGAAGCACTGAAGAAAAATGATGTAGCTGTATAGTAACTAGACTTTTGACGCTAGACTCTAGAAGTTAGACTAAAAATTCTAACTAATTGACAATCAACGGAAATTTTATTTATTCTGAAAAATTGATATCCATTGAATATCAGCGGTTTGTTGTCTAAAATCTAGCGTCTAGCGTCTAGTGTCTAGCGTTAAAAGTCCAAATAGTAAGGAACTACTTAAGTAAGACTGCAGATTCCAGATACCAGACGCTAGACTGCACATGCTTGACTATACTATGAAGTCTCGTGCCTTAAATCTGGCGTCCCACTTACTTAAGTAGTTTATAATAGCGTCTTTACAAAAGATCACCATGATTTCAGGAAATCATGGTGATCTTTTTATATACTGTAAATTTAACTCAGGAACTATGATACGACTTTCAGAGATACCAACGCGTCCGCCGGAAGATTTGGACAAAGATGAAATAAAAGACCTAACGGATGACCTTTGTGAACGATTGGGAGATCTCCAAGAGTTGCTTTATGCGAACAAAACGCACGCACTGCTGATCGTTTTTCAAGGTATGGACGGTAGCGGTAAAGACGGAGCGAACCGAAAGGTTTTCAGGGACTGTAGTCCGGGAGGGATAAACGTCAAGTCGTTTAAAAAGCCAACGGAGGAAGAATTCGCCCACGATTTTTTGTGGCGGGTGCATAAGCATACCCCTGCTAAAGGCATGATCCAGATCTTCAACCGCTCTCATTACGAAGATGTACTTATACAACGGGTACATGGCTGGATCTCCGACGAACGCGCACGAAAAAGAATGGCCTCCATTAACGCCTTCGAAGAAATGCTGGCCTACGATAATAATACCCTCGTTCTGAAATTTTATCTCCACATTTCTTTTAAGCAACAGCGGGAAGAACTCCAGGAACGCATAGAGGAACGCGACAAACATTGGAAACACAACGCTAATGATTGGAAAGAGCGTGAACATTGGGAAGCTTACATGAAATGCTACGAAGAGGCCATTAACCAGAGCACTATTCCCTGGCATATTATTCCGGTAGATGAGAGGTGGTACCGGGATTATCTCATGGTAAAAGTAATTGTTGAGGCCCTGGAAGCGTTAAATATGGACTGGCCGCCATTGAGAAGTTAAAACTTCTTGGGTGAGGAGCCATATACCAGATATTAGATGCCAGATGCTGAATCCTGACAGCAAGCATCAGGAGGGTGTTTGCATTAAGCATAATACCGCTTATTGACAGCGAAATAAGTAAAGAATATGGAAAGGAAGAGCAGTTATATGCAGGAAAGGATACACAACAATAACGTTCGCAATATCAACACCGCAAAATGGACCTTAGTAGCCTTGGGTGCACTCATTATTCTTATCGACCTGATCGCCGGGATCAAGTTGAGGTTTGGGGTATTGCCGGCCGTCAACCTGATCATTGGGGTTAGCTTTGTCGGGATCGGCTTAATTGTAAAACCGCAAAGTGTTTTGACCTTCAGGTTAGGGTTTATTCTTTGCCTATTGATCACTTTGTTGAATGTCCTGCAATTTAGCATGATTGGTGCGGTCTTTTTCGGGGTGGCAGCTTACAGACTTTATCTCGGCATAGCAGCGGCACAGTACTTCAATGATCGTTCACCGCGATTGCCGCAATCAGACCAAATTTTGGATGCTGATTTTCTTGGCGGTGAAGAATAACGGGCAAATAATATCCGATTAGATAGAAGAAAGGACAATGATAATGACAATAATGAAAAGGATGGCCAAGCCAAAGATCAGGTAAAAATTGTTCGTATCGCGGTATTGTCCGAATAGCATTTCAACGGCGGTAGTCCAGTTGAGTTTTATTTTTAAACCTACCGGTTCGAATATCAAAAAGAAATACTTGCGTTTTCCCGGCTTACCGTGTTTTTTCAAAATAAAAAAATTGCTGTCCATAAAGGCCAGTTCGTATAATTCTTGGTCGCCTTTCGCCGGTGTAATGATCAGTTTATTCGTAGATTCCAGATACCGCCATTTGCCAGCAGAAACGGTACCGTCTTCTGAACGTAAATATTCTCCGCCGGGATTGAAGAAGTGAAGAATATGGCTGTGAAAATCTTCATCGTCCCTGATTTCGTACCAGGGGCGATTTACGTAGAATTTTTCTTCTCGCAGGTCTTCACTCCATGGTCTGATCTTCTTAATGATATTATCAATAGCAGCATCCAGCGAATTTGCTGCCGGCATATCCGCGGTTTGTGGTTGTAGCCATTTTGATAACTTATCGTCCACCTACTTTGGTTGTTGTTTGTACTTCGCGTAAAAATAGTAAATCTAACGATAGATTAGAACTATCTAAACACTGAAAATAGTATGGATGAAATTTTTAGGGGTAGGCTGTTCAGTTTGATGAGATACCAGCACATACGTTTTTAGCATAGCTTAGAGCTTAGAAGATAGGAGGCACTTTGAAAGTACCTCTTACCTTTCGGTTGCAATATCAATGTGGCGATATCCTGCGTCCAATGCCCATCGAACGGCGTTGATAACTTCTTCTCCATCTTGAGATTGGTAAACACCAAGGCCCAAATAGGGCATTTTTACTCCATTGTGCAGTTGAACTGTTCCTTGAATATCCGTAATTTCCATACGCTATTGTTCTTTAGCGGAATGATTCGTTCTCCATTCTTTCCTTTTCTTGAAGTATTTGGAGTCTACTACTAGCAATCCAAAAGATTCGCAGTCTTCTTTGGTATGTTTGGCATGGTGTGCGCCATGTGCTCTTAAAATAGCCCGCGAATATTTGCTGTCCAATTGCCTGAACCACTTAAACCGCTGGTGAATATATACGTCGTGTATTAAAAAGTAAATGATACCATAAATGGTAATGCCAAGACCGACGAAAAAGAGCCAAAAATGACTGGAATTGGTACCAATGATGTATGCCGCAGCACTCGGAATGGCAAAAGTGATGAAAAACAAGTCGTTTCGTTCGAAAAAGCCTTTCTTTTCGTGGTGAGGTTTATGGTGGTCAGCGTGCCAGGACCACAAAAAACCGTGCATAATATACTTATGCGAAAACCAGGCAACAAATTCCATGGCTGCCGCGCTTGCTATAGTTACCCCCAGGTAAAATAAAGCCGTCATAATCGTTCAAATTTAAATATGGTAATCTAACAGCAAAGCATTGGCTTTGTTGCTCTATTCTTTGGGTTCTTTTTTGAGCTGTGTCAATTGACTATAAAATTCTTTAATGGCAGGGGGAGGTGTATGATTCATGTCTCCCCATACAACCCGGTTTTTCCCTTCTTCATCGTAGTAATTTAAGAAATAATAGATGTTTCCGGGGTGCTCGAAAGCAACAGTATCCATTGATAAGCTTACCGCTTTTTCAAAAAACATTTTCGCTCGTTTCTTCTTGATATTGGGTAAAGCCTGCAAAGTATCGCTCATTGAACTCTTTAGAAAAAGCTGACCGTTTGGGAGAAGGATGTATTCTTCCGTTGTGCCGGCAAACCCACCTCCATGGCCAAATACCAATTGCTTTTCCGGTAAGTTGCTTGCCGAATATTTTTGGGAAGAACATGTGAACGAAAAAAGCGAGATCAATAGCGTAAAAAATAAATACTTCATTTTTAAATGTATTTTTTCATCCGGTCCAGGTCTCTCTTAATATCTTTTTCTTTGATAGACTGTCGCTTATCGTGGGATTTTTTACCCTGAGAAAGACAAATTTCAAGTTTGGCCAGGCCTCGTTCCGAAAGATATAAACGGTAAGGAACTATCGTAAATCCCCGTTCTTTTACTTTTTTTTCCAGTTTTTTCAATTCTTGCTTTTTCATGAGGAGTTTACGTCTGCGCCGGGGCTCGTGGTTGTCGTAAGTGCCAAATTCGTATTCCTTAATATACATACTGTGAACGTAAAGCTCCCCCTTTTTGAAAAGACAGTAAGCATCCCGCAAGTTAACATGCCCTTGACGAATAGACTTAATCTCCGTCCCCTGCAATTGTATACCTGCCTCGAAACATTCCGTCAGGAAATATTCGTGGGCGGCTCGCCGGTTCACTATTTCCAATTCTTTCTTTTTCTTTTCTGCCATTGTTTGTGTGTTGAAAAAAAGACTAACCATCAGACCGTTCGTTGCCACAAAGTAATTTTCACAAAAATACTTATAAAAGTTTGACAATCAATACTTATAATGTGTACTATGTGTTCTTTCCAATGTTACCTATGCGGTAAAAAAGCCCCTACGGTTTTACCGGACTTTTATCCGATTTCAGTGTTTCATTTAAAAAATCGGTCATTTTAGTATATAAATGTAAACGGGTATAACCGCCATAGATCCCATGATTGCGATTCGGATAATAATAGGTGTCGAATTGCTTATTGGCATTCACCAACGCATTGACCATTTCCGCACTTTGCTGGAAGTGAACATTGTCATCTCCCATACCATGTACAAGCAAATAACTACCCTGTAAACGGTCGGCAAAGTAAACGGGCGAGTTTTCCTCGTATCCATCCGGGTTTTCCTCTTCTGTACGCATATACCGTTCGGTGTAGATGGTATCGTACCATTTCCAACTGGTTACCGGGGCTACTGCAATTGCTGATTTGAATACGTCATTGCCTTTTAAAATAGCAAGAGAAGACATGTAGCCGCCATAACTCCAGCCGAACATACCGATCCGGTTCGCATCGATGTAAGGTAAGGCACCGAGTTTTTTGGCCGCATTGATCTGGTCGATCGTCTCGAATTTACCCAGTTGTAAATAGGTCATTTTCTTAAACTCTTCGCCTCTTCCACCCGTACCCCGGTTATCTACGCTCACAACGATGTAACCCTGTTGGGCTAAATATTGGAACCACCAATAGTTCATGCCCAGCCACTGATCTTTAACGGTTTGGCTGCCGGGGCCGCCGTAAACATACATCAATACCGGATACTGCCGGTTTTTATTGAAATTAGCGGGCTTGATCATCCAGGCATTAAGCTTCAAACCTTCTTCGGTCTCTATTTCATTAAACTCTACCGGGGTGGTTTGGTATTTTTCCTGCTGGTTTTTAAGCGCGTTATTATCCTCGATCTGTCTGATCTCATTTCCTTTTTTATCATAAACGATATATGTGCTCGTCGTGTTCGCGGTGGAATGGTCTAACACGTAATAATCAAAGGTGCTGCTGAATTGAGCACTGTTCCAGCCCTTTTTGCCGGCAATCTCGGTTTTGTTTTTTCCATCGAGACCTATTGCATAGACCTGGCGTTCCAACGGAGATCTCTCAGCCGCCTGGTAATAGATTTGCTCATTGGCTTCGTCGATCCCGTACAGATCAGTCACTTCCCATTCTCCTTGAGTAATTTGACGAACGAGATCCCCATTCATATCGTAAAGATAAATGTGGTGCCAGCCATCTTTTTCACTGGTCCATATGAAATGTTCGCCATCTTTCAGAAAGGTCAGATTGTCAAAAACGGATTCACTGATGTAATATTTATTGGTTTCGTTGAACAAGACCCGGGTCTCTCCCGTAGCGGCATCAGCAAGTAAGAGGTCGAGGTTGCTTTGGTGGCGGTTTAAGCGGTAAACGCATAATTGACCGGGATCCTGTGTCCATTTGATGCGGGGGACGTACTGGTCTGTTTCTGGTGCGAGATCTACTTTTACACTTTTACCGGAGCTAATATTATAAACATAAATATCAACTTCGGCATTTTTTTCTCCCACCTTAGGGTATTTGAAGGTTTCGTATTCGGGGTAGAGGCCGCCACGAAAATGGGTCATCGTAAATTCTTTGACCGCGCTTTCATCAAAGCGGTAAAAAGCAATCTTTTGGCCGTCGGGAGACCAGCTAAAGCCCTGAGCAAAACTGAATTCTTCCTCATAAACCCAATCCAGCGCCCCGTTGATAATTTTGTTTTGCTCTCCATCGCTGGTGATTTGGGTGGTTTTTCCGGTAGCCAGATCTTTGTAGTATAAATTGTTTTCGAATACGTAAGCTATCTTATCGGCCTGCGGATTGAGGGTGGCATACATCTGTTTGCCCATTGCTGAAACGGGAGTGAAATCCTGTTTCTGACGATCATAAACATAAAAATAAGCTTTGCTGGAACGCCGGTAAATAGATTCCTTGTCGGCTTCCAGAACAATTTTGCTTTCATCATCGCTGAATGTGTATCCATCAAAGCCGCCTCTGAAATTGATGGCATCAATATTGGCAGCATCAAAAATGGTTTCTACCACCTTCCCGGTAGTGAAATCGTATTTCTGGATCTTATTTCCCTGGGAACGCGTGTAGTGTTTGCCGTCATTCAGGAAGTTGAAGCCGGGAACATAACCCGGATAAAACGCTCCCGATGCCCAAATATCTTCCAATTGAATGGAGCGCTGTGCATTAGTTTGAAAACTTATGAAAAGAATAATTGCAATCAGTGAGATCGTTCTTTGCATAGGATTTAACATTTGATTCGCTTTTTATAACTGCTAAAATCTGGAAAATAGTTCATTTGAGTGTAAAAGTAATATTTGAAGAACAAAGTAATGATAAAACAATAAGCCCATCATTTTGTATACGACTCATATTGACACCAAAACAGCCGGCTCAAAAAAGCGACTTTATTATTTCATCATTATTAAAAGGCCTATCTTTGTTGTTGAATGAAAAAAACTGGAGTGAAGATGTTAGAAGTTAGATGCCAGACGTCAGATACCAGATTTCAGGTGTGGGGTGTACCAAAGCACTAGTGGTTCAAGTATTTAGGACTTCAATCACTAGCTGTAAGCGAGGCATAAAATTTTTATCGTCCGGAAATTTGGTATCGCTCCGTCGATTTAAACAAAAAACAATTTTTTTGATTGTTCCGTTTGGAAGTTACTATTGGTTGTTTGATCATTACATAACCACATAACCACATAACCACATAACCACATAACCGATAAAATTGACGGTTAATAGCCTCATCAGCTCGGTTTTCACAGAAGAAACAAAGTATAATACACAGAAGAATGACGCCGAAGACAGTAGCATTTTATACTTTAGGTTGTAAACTGAATTATTCCGAAACTTCGTCCATTGGCCGCCAGTTTGAAAAAGCGGGCTATCAGGAGGTTAAGTTTAACACGGGAGCAGATATCTACGTGATCAATACCTGTTCGGTCACTGATTTTGCAGATCGGAAATGCCGTTACGTCGTACGACGGGCATTGCGTTTTGCACCCCAGGCCTACATCGTCATAGTGGGCTGTTATGCGCAATTGAAACCCCGGGAAATAGCAGAAATACCAGGGGTAGACCTGGTCTTGGGAGCTGCCGAGAAATTCAGGGTACTCGAATATATTGATGACCTGGCCAAGTCACCGGGAAAAGGAATGGTTCAGGCAGGTGAAGTAGAAACGGCTAATCGCTTCGTCAATTCTTTTTCCTTTGGTGACCGTACCCGTTCCTTTTTGAAAGTACAAGATGGGTGTGACTATAAGTGTTCTTTTTGTACCATACCGCTGGCCAGAGGAAAGAGCCGTAGTTCTACCGTGGAGAGTATCGTGGCGGATGCCAGGCAAATTGCCGCTATGGGCACCAAAGAGATCGTGTTGACCGGAGTGAATATTGGGGATTTCGGCAACGGCACGGAAGTCATCGAAGGAAAAAGGCCCAAAAAACAAGCGCTTTTCATCGACCTGATACGCGCACTCGATGAAGTAGAAGGCATTGAACGCTTTAGGATCTCTTCCATCGAACCCAATTTATGCACCAACGAGATTATCGAATTTGTCGCTTCTTCCAAACGTATTGCGCCGCATTTCCACATGCCGCTGCAATCCGGCAATAACAAGCAGCTCAAAGAAATGAGACGCCGGTACAAAAGAGAACTATACGCAGATAGGGTAGCGACCATTAAAAAACTGATGCCCCATTGCTGTATCGGCGTAGATGTGATCGTCGGCTTTCCGGGAGAAACGCACGAGGATTTTCTGGAAACCTACAGGTTTATCAACGAGCTGGATATTTCCTATCTACACGTTTTTACTTATTCGGAAAGGCCTAACACACCGGCAGCGGAAATGGAAGCAGTCGTTCCGGTACCAGAACGTCGTGAACGCAACAAAATGCTGACCATTCTCAGTGAGAAAAAATTACGCCGTTTTTACGAGGATCACCTTGGGGAAACACGCCCGGTGCTCTTTGAAAAACACAAAGACCCGGCCTTGCTCTCCGGCTTTACGGATAATTACATCAAAGTGGAACTGCCCGCCCAACCAAGACTGATTAATACGGTTCAACCGGTAGCACTGGAAGGACTGGGGGATAACGGCACCGTTTCCGTTCTCGTCCCTGACCTGGTGTGAATGGCAAAATTTTTTATTGACCGATTCCTACGTGACAAGCAATAGTAATGCCCATTAATTAATGGACATTACTATTGCTTGTATATTCAGTAACAATCAGTTATATTTGTGACGCGATTACGATTTGTTATTTGATATAACAAGCGATAGAGCCCGGCAACTTGCCGGGCTTTTTTATTGCACTGATCCTAAATAAGTGTCCACAAAATACCAATCATTCTTCCTCTATTAGACTTATTTATTTTGTGATTTATGCAGTCATTTTACAAATAATTACTATTTTGCAACATAGATGCATTTGTTTAGGTCATTTCTTGCTATTAAGGGATAAATGGAAGTGAAAAGGCTTCCACTTGATTCCCCAATCAAATAGTAGGTTTTTTGCATAGAATGCGCCTTGCTGATTCAAAGCAGGGCGTTTTTTTAAGTATTGTTGTATTTATGAAAAACAATTATTTTGCAACGGTGTTTCAAATAATAGTTTAAATCCCTGAGCTGCCACGTTTAAAAATGGCTGGCGTTGATTAAAACCTGAATTTTATGGCTTCTTTTCTATGGAGAATCGATTTGGACAAATTAGGCATGACCACCTCTTTGCTTTGTGCCGTACATTGCGTGGCGTTACCATTTTTATTAGGGGCAGGATTAGTCAGCGGATTGAGCTGGATCAATCACCCGCTCGTGGAATGGGGCTTAATTATACTAGCCATCATAATCGCGACCAAGTCGCTTTGGTCCTCTTACCGGCATAAACACCATGCTGTTTTTCCGTTAATTGCCGCAATTTCGGGGTGTTTACTGTTGATTTTCAGTAGAATTATTCCCGGTTCATTAGAGCATTTTATGACCGCCCTGGGAGGTATCATCTTGGCATATGCTCATTATTCAAATTGGTTAAAGCTGCAGGCATGCTAATATCCAACACAAAAATTTTGCTTATGAATATGCTACTGGTTCAATTGTTTCTAACGCTGCAGGTAATATCTTACAATAATCAGCAGAATACGGAAGGTCTAGAGTACCTTACAAAGGAAGATTATATTAAAATCCAATGGAGGGACTTATCCCGGATCCAATACGAAGAAAAATACAGTACGGAATTGAAGCAATTTGCGCATTATCCCATCTTTCACAATAGCGTCAAAGCATTGGATGGAAAGAAGGTTATGATCTCAGGTTATGCCATCCCATTGGAAGAAACGCCCGAACAAACCATCATCGTCCTCTCTGCTTATCCTTTCAGTGCCTGTTTTTTCTGTGGCGGCGCAGGTCCCGAATCGGTTATGGATGTGAAACCCAAAGGGAAAATGGAAAGACTGGATATGGATAAGAAGGTAACCGTGAGGGGAACCTTAGAATTGAACGCAGATGATTTGTTTTCCCTGTATTATATCTTGCACGATGCGGAACTAGTTGAGTAGGAAGATGCTCATTTTTTGCGTGTATTGTTATTTTGCATCTCAGTTGCAAAAGATCATTTCTATTTTATATATTTGTAACGTTGTTGCAAAATATATATTCAATGATACAATTGCAAAAGGTCCATAAATCCTTCAGGGGCAACATAGCCGTCCAAAACTTGACTTTACAGGTACAACAAGGTGAAATATTAGGGCTACTAGGAGCAAATGGTGCTGGAAAATCCACTACGATAAATCTGCTTTTAGGATTCCTGAAACCCGATTCGGGAATGATTACAGTGAACGGTATAGATGTCCTAAGGAAAGGAAATGAAGTTCGTAGAATCACGGGCTATATTCCTGAAAACGTCAATTTATATCCTTATTTGTCAGGGCTTGAGAACCTGGACTACTTCTGCCGATTAGCGGGCTTGAAGTATTCGAAAACTGAGCTGCGGGATTTTCTAAATATCTGTGGTTTGCAAACCGACGCGCACACCAAAAGGGTGTCGGATTATTCCAAAGGGATGCGGCAAAAGGTAGGCATTGCCATTGCTTATGCCAAAAAAGCCAAAGTGTATTTATTGGACGAGCCGGCTAGCGGCCTGGACCCTCTGGCAAGTAACGAACTTACCGTATTACTTAAAAAATTAGCTGAAGAAGGAGCTACTATTTTGATGGCTTCTCACGACATCTTCCGGGTACGGGAAGTGTGTCACCGCATCGGTATCCTCAAAAAAGGGGAATTGGTGAAAGAACTTCGTAGCGGGGATGTAAGTGCTAACGAATTGGAAACGATTTATCTGCAATTCATGCAAAACTAAACAGGTATGTGGCAAATTATCAAAAACGAATGGCAATTTTTAAGCCGTACCCGGTTGTTTTTGGGTATTAGTCTGGGTTTTGTAGCAGCACTCCTTCTCTCCATTGTATTGGGAGGTTACCAAGCCAAACAACAGTCAGAAGCTTACGAAAAGGCTAAAGATCATTTGCGAAAACAATGGGAAAACATTGATGCAATGAACCCGCACAGTGCCGCACATTATGGCACTTATGTTTTCAAACCAACCAATCTGTTGAGTAGCCTGGATGAAGGGGTTAATAGCATTACAGGCAATGTGCTCAGGGTAGAAGGGCACGTACAAAACGAAATGGTACACTCCGAAGCATCTCAAATGCAGGCTGTTTCAAGGTTTGGTAAGCTAAAAAGCTCATTGTTGTTACAATATATCATTCCCCTGTTATTGGTGTTTTTAGCATTCAGTTCGGTAAGTGGCGAGAAGCAGAGCGGCAGGTTGAAACTATTGGTCATGCAAGGGGCAAAACCGCATCAAATCATTTTTTCCAAAACTATTTCGGTCTGGCTTTACGGCATACTGTTGCTATCCTTTGTGGTGGCGGCTTACAGTCTGATTAACATTCAACAGATCCACGGCGAAATGCTGGCCAGAGCAGGACTCTTTTTTCTGGCTTATGCGCTCTTTTATTTCATAATTAGCGGATTGACGGTATTCCTTTCAGCGCGTTGGCAAAACGCAACGCTTGCCCTGACCACCATGCTCGGCATTTGGATACTCTGGAGCATCTTTTTACCCTATATTTTTATGAGTAGCGTGGAAAAATGGTATCCGCTGCCCAGCAGGGATGAGTTTAAGACTGCTATGAGAGAAGATCGCTCCAAGGGTATTGATGGTCATAATCCCGTCGATGAACGTGGGAAGGCATTAGAAGAAAAAGTACTGGCAGAGTATGAGGTAGACAGTCTTTCCCAACTGCCGATCAACTTTGACGGAATAAGAATGCAAGCCGATGAAGAATACGGTAATCAAGTGTGGGATAAACATTTTGGAAAGCTGCGTGAGGTTATGGAGAGGCAAAAGCAAACGTATCAGCTAAGCGGTATTGTCAATCCTTTTGCTTCCCTTCAGAATGCCAGTATGGGTTTTACCGGTAGCGACAATCTGCATCACCAGGAATTTTTGTTGCAAGTAGAGAATTACCGACGGGATTTTATCAAAATCCTTAATGATAAGCATGCTTACGGTGGCTCAAAAACAGGAGATTGGGGATGGAAAGCGGACAATGATTTTTTTAAATCTGTTGCCGATTTTAGTTACCAGCCTACTCCAATACAGATCACCTTCCAAAGTTATCTTTTCGACCTTGGGGTACTTGTTTTTTGGACATTGCTCACGGTATGGTTTTTGTTTTCGGCAACCCAAAAAATGCAATTGGTATGAGCAACATTTCCATACTATTATACGAATGGCAACATTTTTTCCGGAGCCCTTTTAAAGTTGTGGCTTTAATGCTTTTTATGGCTGCCGGCATCTATGCCTTACACAATGGTGCAGATCTGTATAACAAGCAAATTGCAGAAATTGAAAAGATCAAGACTAAAACGGAAAAGCGTAAGCAAGAAACTGTAAGCTTTTACGAACAAGGGAAAAAAGGTCCGGCAGGGCGTCCGTGGATAGATGTTACTACGCCGTTTTGGGCGATTTGGCATGCAGTTCCTACTCATTTCAAAAAACCTTCTCCGGCAATAGTATACAGTATAGGGCAAGCGGAACAATATGGTTTTTATAAACAGGTCACGTTTCAAAGCAGCCCTTATGATGCAGATATGGCAGAGGAAATTGCCAACCCCGAACGATTGCAATCCGGCACCCTGGACTTTTCTTTTGTTATGCTTTATCTCTCTCCCCTGCTACTGTTGCTACTGCTGTATAATGTAAAAGGCGCTGAGGCCGATATGGGCTTTTTACCCTTGATACAGGCTCAGGCGGGTTCAAAAAATAATTGGTTATTGGCCAGGGTGGGCTTTTACTTTAGCCTGCTATCTTTGGTATTACTGGCTTTGATGCTTTATGGTGCTGTGCTTACTGGCGTTTTTTCTGAGGCAGGCAGTGCCTTTGGACAAACCTTATTTTACCTGTTGCTTTATCTTTTCATGTGGACGTTCATTTACTTTCTGATCTTGCAAGGTGGGAAAAGTAGTGTAGGGAATACCATCAAAATGGCTGGTCTTTGGCTGGTTTTTGCCTTTATCGTTCCGGCTACGGTACACCAATGGATAAGCATCAAGTACCCAGCCAACCTGATGACCGAGTGGATTGATGCCAAGAGAGAGGACCGGGAAGAATTATTCAATCAACCTGATAGCATATTACAGGCAAAGCTAAATAGCTTATTTCCCGAAATCATCAATAGTCCGGTCATGGAAGACAGTACCCGCAGGTATTATGCTTTGAACCAATCCGGTTCCGCACTAGCCAATCAGCTGATGAAGAACAGTATGGCTCCCATAGAGCAGAAAAATGCCGCTAAAAACGCTTTGATAAAGGGTACTTATTGGTTCAACCCAATTGCTTTCTTTCAGAATCAACTCAATGCCTTGTCCCAGACCCATTATATGGATTATCAGCAGTACCGCAACGAAATCCAATCGCTGATCGACAACCAAATTGAAGTGATGGTTTTGGATATCTGGAATGACGTAAAAGTGAACAGGGAAAAATATTTAGAATACTATCAAAAATTTAGGCCGTAATGAAAAAGGTAAATTCATAAGTTGAGATTACGCTGTTTACGGAGGCTTCTGTGGCCTTCGTACAACAGCCTTTTTTGTATCATGATTGCTCTAATACTGAAGTGAAATTATTATTTCGTATAATTTTCTGAAGTATTATACGCGAATAAAGTGGTTAGTCAGATAACATTCATCAATCAGTTTTAGAAGTAATTCGTCATGAGTTTTTAGGAATGGAAGATCAAAGCCGGTCTCTAGTCAAAACACTTTCGGCAAAAACCGCCCGGTCCTAAAGCGGTATTCCTCATAGTCCTGCCCAAACTGGTTTATTAACTGCCGTTCTTCGTAAGCCGATTTAAAATAAAAAAGCAGAACCAGGAGGGCGGTTATGATCAATTTGTAGAGCGAATCATCAAAAAAACCGTAGCCGGTAAAGCCAAGGATCAGCCCGCTGTAGATCGGATGTCTTACGAACTTGTAGATCCCAGTAGATCTTAATCGGCTATCTTCCTTAGGCGTAGGATAGGGTGAAAGTGCTGTTCCCAGTTTAAAAAAGGCGATAATCACAACGAAAAAGCCTAATACGGCAAAGGCTATACCCATTAGAGCAAAAATTTTAGGAAGCCCTAATCTGATGGGAGAATAAGGCAGGCCGTACAAGCCGAATAACACCAATTGCAAGCCTACATAAAAATAGTCTTTATACCCCTGTTTCATTATTCTGTATAAAATTTGCCGAGGATTTTGGTGCCTTCAATAATTTGAGGTTTGATGACCAATTCTTCCTCTAAGTGAGCGTTGATCTCAGGGTTAAGCGGGTCTTGATGGTGGAGCAGACGGGCAGAAAGCCGCAAACGCGCCAGTTGATTATTGACTTCCAGGATATTCCAATAACCTTGAGCAATAAAACCAGGTTGGAGAACTTGATTTTCATCATTTTTTTGGTACATAGTGGTGAAAACACCGTCCGGATGTAGCGTTATTGATTTTTGCACGTAGGAATCATCTTCTGTCGATCGTATTTCATTGAAAATGTATTTTCCCAGGATATCTTCTAAAATGGTTCCTTCGGCCTGGCTTAAGATCTCGTTTTGAAATTGTTCGGTAAGTCCGCTTTCTATAATAAAAGGAGCGTTATCGCAATCGAAAAAAAGTAATTCACTTATTGCCAGGTCCCTCGTATTATTTCCGGGATAAATATCAATAATTTGCAGTAGCCAATTGATCGCACTGTCCTTGCGCAAATATATTTCAGAAGGCTGAAATAGGTCAGGCAGTTGAAATACCACCGTTGAAGTATCTTTGAATGGTTTAAAATGAAACGTTTTTATCCGGGCATTGGCGAAAAACTGTTCTTCGGTCGATTGTAAACCGTTCCACACAGCAATTTTACTGATACAGGTAGTCGTGTCAAGCTGGAACAGTATACTGTCGCCGCTTCCGGAACCTTCGGAACCTTCGATCCAGGCGTGGTGTGGCCTTCCGTCGAAAAGACGACCAGCGTGGTACATGGCCAGCGGATTCAAATTGGAAGAAGGGGCGATACGCCCTTTGATCTTCTTTGGTGTGGATACCTTAAAAGCCTGCCCTTCAGCATTAAAGAGTTGGAGGCTTTTTAACCCGATGTTAGCTTCTTCAGGAAAAAAACCAAAGGAAATTGCTTCCTTTTCCAGTTCAAATTTGTTGAAGATTAAGGGCTTAAAGACTTTGAAGCAAATATCAACTCGTTTGACGAGGGTATCGATCTGCAAAGTGAAACGCTCTCCTTCAGCAAAAAGTTGATTATTAATGTAGAGGCTTACTTCATCGAAAGGGATGGTTTGATCAGCGATCAGTGGTTCTAAGGTCAATTGTTGTATCCATGCTCCTTCACCGATAATGGAAAAGCTGATGCATTCATTCGGCCCGGTATTCAAGGCGGTCTGCCAGTGGGTTTCAGGATCATCATCAAATAGAGATTCCACTTCATGATCCGGTAAATTTGAGGAGCTGTGGAAACTCAATAATGTAAGGGTAGGTTGGGTAATGACGGAGAGTTCGGGCGGGTGTTCATAAACATCAGTGTCCAATTCACCAGTAGAATTATCGGGGTTTTGCTGGGATGGCGAACAAGCCAGGGTTATTAACAGAAAAAAAATGTAGGGTGCAAGGTTATGATTCCGCATGGACACTCGTTTCAAAATAAACGCTAAGAAACCCTAATTTACGTTACATTACAGAAGATTAAAAAATCTGCTATGTAAAAAATAGGTATCCTTTAATATTTTTGCCAGATGCAAAAACATGAAATTAATATAATCATTCAATGCCGTTAAGAGATGAATTTCCTCCGGCTGGTTCCACCTATTTGGACGGAGAGAGCGATGGTTACCAGTACGAAACTATTTTTTCCGGTTCTAGCTTAGCTATAAGCTATGAAATGGTTCGTCAGTTTTTGGCAGAAGAAGGTTACGAAGACATTCCCTTACCGCGCAATGCGGAAGAGTTGTTGCTTTTTAGGTTACCCACCCGAAACAAACAAATTCTTTTGTTCGAAGATAATGGTTACGTTCACAACCCGATCAAAATTCTTTTTCCCCTCGACCGCAGGAAACGCAGTACGCTCATCTTGCGCATCTATAACGAAGCTGCCCCCAACCACTTGTTGAAATTTCACCGGGTTTTTGACCGGCTGGAAAACAAGGATTGACTTTACGCAAAGGTAGGGAAGTAACTAATTGCGCACTAACTTTAAAAAACTATACTTCAATTGGAACGTTTATTCACCGTGTTGATTTAAGTAGTCGAGCAATATTAATTTGCGTTTTTTGATCGAGGGATTTTTTTACTGATCTAGGCGCAAAAAGCGAGCATAGCTGGGGTCTGTGAGTTTTTTGTAACGACGATCAGCGGAAAAAGGGCCCATCAAAAAGTGTAAATTAGTGTTGCTCGACTACTTAAGTAGAAAAGCATATTTAGATTACAGTTGGGCCACACACAAATCACTAATCTCCAACCCCTTGCAATCTGGTGTCTAGCATCTGGAATCTGCAGTCTTACTTACTTTGATAACCCACACCCATTTCCCAAATCCAGAATCGCTTGAAATTCTAGGTTATTTAGTGCCCAAGGCTTCTGTCGTCTGGCATCTGGTATCTCAAATCCGTCATCTCCACCTTAAATCGAAAAAAGAAAACGATATTATGGCCGGAATTTACCTCCATATTCCATTTTGCAAAAAGGCTTGTCACTATTGCAATTTTCACTTTTCAACATCTTTGAGGTTGAAGGAGGAAATGTTGGCGGCCATGCATGAGGAAATAAGTTTGCAGCGTACTTACCTGGAGGGTATACCGATCGAAACGATCTATTTTGGCGGTGGAACGCCTTCCTTACTTTCGGGGCAAGAGATCAATCAATTTGTTGAAAAGATCGAAGCGGTCTTCACCCTTGCTGAAAATGTGGAATTTACACTTGAAGCTAATCCCGATGATATAACGGCGGAAAAGATCCGGGAGCTGAAGGATACACGGATCAATCGCATCAGCCTTGGTATTCAGTCTTTTTTTGAGGAAGACCTGGTTTTTATGAATCGTTCTCATAGTGCCGGCCAATCAAAGAAAAGCATTGAACTGCTCCTGTCTGCAGGATATTCCAACTTAACCATCGATTTGATCTATGGGACTCCTACCATGAATGATGAGCAGTGGATTGATAATTTGGAAATTGCGTTTGGCTATGCCGTTCCCCACTTGTCTTGCTATTGTCTGACCGTTGAGCCGAAAACTGCCCTTGCTCATTTTGTGAAAAAAGGGATGGTAAAGCCAGTGGATGAAGTGCAAGCCGGCCGGCAATTTGAAATGCTGATGAACCGGGCGGAAGCCGGTGGATATGAGCATTATGAGATTTCGAATTTTGCTCGGCCGGGTTACCGTGCCCGGCATAATTCCAATTATTGGAAAGGTGAATCCTATCTTGGACTGGGGCCATCAGCACATTCTTTCAACGGGACGAGCCGGCAATGGAACCTTGCCAACAATGCTAAATATATCAAACAAATCCGTACGGCCGAACAGTGGTATGTACAGGAACAACTTACAGCGCAGGACCGGTACAACGAATATATTATGACCAGCCTGCGGACTTCCTGGGGGTGCCGGCTGGATAATATCCCCGGTCAGTACCAGGCTTATTTTCTACAGAGAGTGAATGGTTTCATTAATTCGCAGTTGGTAGAGGAAGAGCGATCAACTTACCGTTTGAGCCAAAAAGGGAAGCTGTTGGCGGATGCGATTACTGCAGATTTGTTTGTTGTTTGAAAAAATGTTTAAAACAATTTGATTATTTAAAATTATTGTTTTATTTTTGATGTAAATAAAACGATATGGATATGGAGTTAAATATTTTGACTAGCCAAAAAGGAACACGGGTGGTAACCGCAACGAATTTGCATCTTGCCCTGGGGCTGAACAATACCTATTACGGCATGAATATCAAAAAGTGGTTAAATGACGTTTATGAATTTCACGATGGTATTCGTCGTCCTCAGCCTTTGAAAGATTTTGCCAAGCGCAAACAAAAAGATAATACCATCATTAGTGATTACTACCTTTCTTTGGAATTAGCCAAAGCGATCACCTTACGGACCAATAGTAAATCCAAGTTGAAATATTCCCTACAACTCCAGGCTTACGATGATAGATCACGCAGTGATGAGCTTGTAAGTAAAGAAGAAGTTGCGGAGGCCATAGAATTGGCAAGGCTATTTTGTTTTAAGAAATACCAGGAAATCAGCGAACGCCAACACTTGCGAAAATATGAATCGCGTAACGGAGGTAGCGCTGCCAACTGGTGGAAGTACCGTGCTCAAATTTTGGGTTATTCGGTGGACAGCTTACGAAAAAAGGCTGAAGCGCTGGGAAAAAAGGTTGCGGGAAAATCGCAAAAGCAGATCCTGGATCAAATAGATAAGTACGAGTTAATACGTACGGCCACTATAGATCTGTTCATGGCCTTGGATAAAAATGAAAAATATGCGCGTAAGATGGGGGACCTTGCTAAGGCAATGGCTCAAAGATTGAGGCTAACCATCAAAAATGACAACGGAGAAACCACCCAAAATAGTCAGTTGAAGGTTAGTCCGTTGATCCGAAAATTTTTCCAGGATATTCATGGCGAAACGGCTGCAAGAAAACTGCAAAGGGCTTAACTTTTCGAATATTACTTACTAATGCATGTTAAGCTTGTCAATGTTAAAATAGATATTTACTTTTATTAACAAGGTGGATAGTGAAGTGCGATTTTGAGAATGGCCGGACAAACGGTTCGCAACCATAAAATATTGCGTTCATTGTTTTTCATTCGATATACTTACTTTCCAGCTGGTAAAATAGGAGTAAATACAGGATATGAAATGTTGGGTGCGTTTTTTGGTATGCTTGATATGCATAATTGGAGGGCTTAAAGTAAATGCGGGTTATGCACAGTCCAGAGACTTCATAACTGGCAACTTTCGTAAATTTGAAATTCCATTCGAATATTTCAATAATTTTATTATAGTCAATGTCTACTTCAATGATGTATTTCCCTTGAAATTCATTTTTGATACCGGAGCGGAACACACTGTACTTACCAAAAGAGAGATTACGGATTTATTTCAGGTTGATTACACCCGCAAGTTTACGCTTTATGGTGCAGATATGCAGACAGCGCTTTATGCCTATCTAGCTCCGGGTATAACCCTGCGGGTAAGTAATTTGAAAGCAATTAACCGATCTATACTGGTTCTCGATGAAGACTATTTGAATTTTGAAGAATTTACGGGGGTAAAGGTACACGGTATTTTGGGAGCAGATTTCTTCCAAAGGTTTATGGTGGAAATTAATTATCGAAAAAGGAAAATCATATTGCATGATCCTAAGCATTTTAAGCCACCGAAAAAAGGATTTACCGAGGTTCCTATCGAGATAACACGTAATAAACCTTACCTCAACTCAGAGGTCGTATTGAATAAAGAAGTAGATGCGGATGTTAAGTTGTTAATTGATACGGGGGCAAGTCTTGCCATGATGCTTTATACCACAACTCATCCGGATCTGGAACTTCCGAGTAAGGTACTTAAAACGAACATTGGGATGGGATTGGGAGGATACATCGAAGGCTTTATTGGCAGAGTAGATTTGCTCAATATCAATGAGTTCTCGATGGATAATGTCGTTACCAATTATCAGGAAGTTATTCTAACGGTTGATTCCACCTATCTGAATGATAGGAACGGGATATTGGGTAATAAAATTCTAGAAAGATTCACCGTTATTTTCGATTATATTAACAACACCATATACCTTAATCCGAACAAGAAGTTTAATAAGAAATTCAAATTTGATAAAAGTGGCTTGATCATTGCCGCCGGAGGAGAGAATTTAAACAAATACTCTGTTATCAGAGTGTTAGAGGAAAGTCCGGCGAGGGAAGCTGGACTAAAAAAAGGAGATACTATCATAGGTTTTAATGGACTACCGGTTACATTTTATACCCTGGATGGTATTCTGAACAGATTGAAGAAAAGGACAGGCAAAACCATTAGAATTAAGGTAGAAAGAGAAGGAGAAAAACTGAAATTTAAATTCAAATTAAGAGATCTGATTTAAAATGTCTGGTAGGTAGCACATCACAACTTTCCACCAAAGTAGTTTTTGGAATTGGAAAACCAAACTCATGAATTTATTAGGAAAGTAGGGATAGTTGCGAAGGAAATGGTGTAATTGCTACCTACACAAAGCATTTTGTTTCAAAAACTAACCTTAGTAAAATATCTTTTTACGGTTAGAAGATGAAAAATTTGAAAACAGTGCAATACCGCTCCCAACTAGAAAAGCGATAAAGGCGATGTAAAGGATTAACATAGTATGTAGAATTTATTAGTGAATAAAGCCTTCCGCATCTACTATGTTCATGGGAGCACTGCTAATATGGGTCTTTTTATTAGAAAATCCTAATTAATAATAGAGAAATTTGGTTCTTGTAATGAGTTTTGCAGAAAGTTTTAGGATAGGATGGGAGAGTCCCCTCATTAAATGTTAACATTTCCGATAAATCTTGACAAAGTAGGGTGTTCACTTCCTCCTTTTGGCTCAAGGGTAATGTTAATACTTTCCATATTGTTTTTATATTGAAGCGATTGGAGATGATCGTTACCGTTTTCCAGTAATCCTATACTAACCATTTTCCCGTCTATATCCGCCCAAACCTGAAATTGATAATTTTCATTTGTATTTATCAGGTTGACAGGCCTGCAAAATACTTGTCTTAAGCTTGGATTGTAGTAAAACATCATTTCTGCATTTGATTGATCTGATAGCCTGAGAGTATTCGTTTTAGGATGAGTGAAAAATGCAAAAATGTTTTCGTTCTGTTGAAGAACTTCTAACTCCTGACTACAATCTTTATAGGCCATTTTGATCTTCTGCAACATTTCTTCCTGGTGGTTGAGCTTTTTCTGAGTGATGTAAAACCAACCCGAAAGCATTAAGCTGAAAGCAAATAGTCCATACACCAGCCATTTGTTGATGCTGAGATTTTGGTTGACCTTAGGCTTCGGAGTAACGCTATCTGCATAATTGCCAATGGATTTTTGCATTTGCGCAAGTTCAACCCTTAGTTCCGGGTAAGCATCCAGGTACCTCTCTACCTCCTTACTTTCTTCGGGAGAAGTCAATCCTAATGCGTAAAGCTCTAACAGTCCAGTTGAGAGGAATTCGTTTTTATCCATTCGGAAATTCTAAAATTTTATTGTAAGCTGATAAGTCTAACCGCAAACTACTTAATTTGTTTAGGGAAAATTGGGATGATTGGGAAGGAGCAATAGAAGATCTCCCTAACGAATAAAAGGATATGCTCGCTATGAAGCCAGGAATTAAAAAATAGTAAAGCCTTTTAAATATGTTGATCACAAAGAAGTAAAGGAAGATTTTTTTACTGCTCCGTGTCTTTTTTATCTAAAAAATTTGATGACCAATCCGAAAGGATGATTTCTTTGTTCAGAAGGATAGTACCAACTATCAGGATTACAATAAGTAGAATGTTTTCCATTTCCATGAGATTAGACGATTACGTTTTACGATTGCTGTGTAAAATTAAAAATTAATTGTTAAACTAAGGTTAAATACACTGTAACATAAGTTTCTTAGTGTTTTGAACCACCGGATTTTTGTCTAAATCAATGAGGAAATGGGATTAAGGGCCCCATATCCGAATATCGGCGGAGCCTC
>CAZHNG010000056.1:0-25515 GCA_964533785.1 uncultured Saprospiraceae bacterium
GAATTTTTAGTCTAACTTCTAGAGTCTAGCGTCAAAAGTCTAGTATTCGTATTAATCACCAAATTTGTTACAATAGAGATGATTTTTATTGGAAACAATTAAAAAACAAGTTGCTCAGTATTTCATTCAAATGGTCTCCAATAAAAGATGAAGAAAAAAGGACTCAAATTACGTTTGCAATTTTATGCAATTTTTTTTAACCAGCCATAAGTGGCTAAGGTTTTCATAAACATGAAAAAATGGCTGTATAATCTTTACTATTCTTTTGCTTTTCAATTGGTTGTTTTCCATCTGAGGAGTAATCACCTTTTATTGGGTTTATGGATCGTTCTTATTTTGTTTATATCTGGAGGATTAGCTTCGAAACTTGGTGCCCGCTATTTGTTTCTCGATCCTGAATATCTTGATCACGTAGATTTTTGGAGTTTCCTTTTCCTCGGCTTTGCCTATGGTGGGTTTCTGATGAGTTGGAATTTGACAACTTACCTGCTGAGTGCTCATCAGTTTACCTTTCTGGCTACCCTGTCGCGGCCTTTCACAAAATTTTCTCTGAATAACGCCATCATTCCTTTAGGGATGTTGTTTTTTTACCTGGCCAATATTATCATTTTTCAATATGGTGCATTTTCTGCTTATGAAATCTTTCTTAATTGCTTGGGCTTTCTTTTTGGCGGGTTCACCCTGATATTATTTTATTCATTATATTTTCACATTACCAACCGTGATATTACCTATTATAGAAAGCGGAGTAAAACACCACCGAACTTGATCAAACAAATTGCTCCAGGTTACCGGGCGGTGGACTTAAATTACATTAAACAAGACACCAATAGTTGGAACGTCAGGACTTTTTTAAATGAGTCCTTCCAGTCGCGATTGGTAAGAAGTGTGGCTCATTATGATTCCAAGCTATTAGCCAATATTTTCAAACAAAACCACCTGAATGCTTTATTGATTCAGTTATTGAGTATGCTTTTACTTATTGGTATTGGTTATTTGGTTAATAATCCCGCTTTTCGAATTCCTGCGGGCGCAAGCCTGCTCATTTTAATGAGTATACTTATTGCCGCTATCGGAGCATTGACCTACTGGTTTAACGAATGGAGGGTTACCGTTATCATTCTTCTTCTGATTGGTATCAACTACATCACCCGATTGGGGTTTTTGTCGCATCCCAACCAGGCTTACGGATTGAATTATCATACAGAAAAAGCCATCTATCACAATGACTCTTTACAAAATTGCCTCTTAGAAAAAGTAAAAAAGGATAAACAAAGTACCAAAAAAATACTGGAGAATTGGAAGGACAAAGTAACAAAGGAAAGTAAACAAAAACCCAAGATGGTTTTCATTGCTGTAAGCGGTGGCGGATTAAAATCGGCCTTATGGTCCGTTCAAGTTTTGCAACAAATGGATAGTTTGCTCAATGGAAAGTTATTTGATCATACTGTTTTAATATCGGGCGCTTCTGGCGGAATGATGGGGATGTCCTTTTTAAGAGAACTTTATCTGAGACAATTAAATGATCCGACGATCAATGTTTATGATGCGCAGTACAGAAAAAAAATTTCCCTTGATTTGTTAAACTCGATCGCCTTTTCCATTATTTCAAAAGATCTATTCATCCCCCAAAAAGTAGTTGAAATAGGCGGGTATGATTATTTTATTGACCGAGGTTATGTTTTCGAACAACAATTTAATGAAAACACCAATCATATTCTCGATAAAAAACTCACGGATTATACGCTGCCTGAACAACGTGCTGATATTCCATTATTGTTTTTTACCCCAACCATCATCAATGATGCCCGCAAGATGATCATCTCTCCGCAAGGCGTCTCTTATATGATGACCTCCCCCATAGGTGCCGAAAATACCGATATTGTAGAAATTGACGGGGTTGACTTTGGCAGGCTGCTGGAAAAGCAAAACGCAAATAATCTTCGTTTCTTGACCGCCATGCGTACGAGCGCCACCTATCCATACGTACTGCCTAACGTCCATTTACCTACTGTGCCCGAAATTGAATTGATGGATGCCGGTCTTCTGGACAATTTTGGGATATCCACGAGTCTCAGGTTCATTCATGTATTCAATCAATGGATCAAAGAAAATACAAGTGGGGTCATTCTGCTGCAAATCAGTAGCTCGGTAAAATTCGAGCCTATTCAGCCAAGCAACGGTAGTGGTATCATCGAATCACTCTTCAATCCGTTAGGTATGGTTACTACTAAACTTTTTACCATACAAGAATATAACCATGACAATGATCTGGGCCTAACCTTCGATTTGTTGGGAAAAGAAAATTTTGATGTTGTAAGGTTCATCTGCCGACCCAACAAAAAAGGAAAACCAGATGCTGCCATCTCTTTTCATCTGACAGAAAGGGAAAAAGAATTCATCCAGCAAGCTTTTTACCTCGACCACAATCAGAAGGCTGCGAAAAAACTAGTCGAACTACTGAAAGAGGGGCCGGCAACAAATCAAAGCAATCTTGTAGGAGAAGCTATCAGAAAACCTCAGAATCAATAATAGTATAGTTTTAATACACTGTAATATAAGTTTCTTAGTGTTTTGAACCACCGGATTTTTGTCCAAATCGAGGCGCGGCGGAGCCTCGTGGCCATAGTCCCGAAGGCGAGTACGTAACGAAGAGTTGGGCAAAAAGACGGCTTCAAAATGCTAAGAAATTTGTGTTACAGTGTATTTAACTTTCTAAAATGCTTTGGTAGCGTTCCTGATCCAGCAATAACTGAATTGCCTCCTTCACCTCTTGATCATTGCGCAGATTCATTTGTGTTTTACCCCTTTGGTAGTAATACCGGCCGGCAATTTCCTTTTGGATTAAATCAATGATCACAGCCTTTTTATTTTGGATGGCATTAGCTTTGGCAAGGGCTATTTTCTTTGTCATTGTTTCGATATCTGCATCCAAATCCTGGTTTTCTTTTGCTGCTGTTTCTTTCAACTGCTTCAGGATTTTTTCACTTTCGATATCGTAAGTAAAATTTTTCTGCTCGACGAATTGAACAAACCCATTGAAGTCATTGAATTTGAATTCTTCTATCGGTGGAATACTGTCATTTTCGAGGCAGAACTGCGTTACGTAATCAAAAATGATGTTTTGATCGATCAAGTTTTCTACCAAAGGCCCATGGTCTGGTTTTTCAATGACAACGTCGGGTTTGACCCCCCCACCGTCTAAAACAAGGCGTCCGTTTCTGGTTTTGAACTTTGCTCTTTTCTCATCCGGAATGTTAACCGGTTCTCCATTTTCGTATTCCACACTTTGGATACAACGCCCGCTGGGAATATAGTATTTGGCAATAGTGATCTTGACCTTGGAATTGTAACCAATGTCGAGCGTATTCTGAACTAAACCCTTACCGTAAGATCGCTGTCCCAGTAAAACTCCCCGGTCGTAGTCCTGGATCACGCCACTTACAATCTCAGAAGCAGAAGCAGAGTTTTTGTTAATTAAAACCACTACCGGTAGTTCTTCATCGTAGGCCATTTCTCTGGTATTAAAACTTTGATCCCAATCTTTAACTTTTCCTTTGGTCGTAACGACTACTTCTCCCTTGGGAATAAAAATATTGGAAAGGTTGACCGCTTCGTTCAAAAGGCCCCCGCCGTTATTACGCAGGTCGAGAATGATCCCTTGCAAATCCGGCTTTTCTTTTTTCATTTCTTTGATGGCTGAAAGAACATTACCACCTGCATTTTGGGTGAAAGTCGTCAAGGCCACATAGCCAATATTGTCTTCTACCAAACCGGAATAAGGGACATTGGGGACCTTAACGTCGCTACGCATCAGTGTGAGTTTAACGGGATCTTCCACCCCCGGTCTTTTAACCATAATGTCGACGGTCGTTCCGGCAGCTCCCTGTAAAAAGTCGTTAACTTCTTCCGGGGTTCTACCTTCAGCAGAGTTCCCGTTAATACTTAAGATTTGATCACCTACTTTCATGCCGGATTGATCAGCGGGTTGGTCTTTATACAATTCCGTAATGGTAACATATTTTCCTCTTACCGCGCTTTTAGCACCAATTCCGTAGTAATTACCTTCAGAACGCAGCCGGTAACCTTCAATATCTGATTCAGAAATGTAATTGGTAAAAGGATCGAGAGAGCCAACCATAGCGTCTATACCAGTTCGCATCACTTGCCCGGGGTCAAGGTCGTCAACGTAATAAGTATTGAGCTCTTTATACAAATTAGTAAAGATTTCAATATTCTTTATGATCTCGAAATATTTGTTCTTCTCTAAGGAAGTGGTTGTGGCGGAAATGCCAATTACTAATACGACAACCAATCCTAATACTTTTGCTACTCGCTTCATGAAAAATGGTTTTACTTAATACTATAGACTATTAAACGCAGTAATGGCTGCTTTGTTATTGAATCAGTTTTACTTCGTTTTCACTTATATGGATAGTTCTGAGCGCTTGCGCACGATCATTTACATCCATTGCACTATTTTCCAGTCTGAGAACCCCCCGCGGACAAACGGCTGAACAGACTCCGCAACCAACACAAGACGCGCGAACAATATCCTGCCCTCTTTGAGCGTACCACCGCACGTCAATTCCCATTTCGCAATAGGTAGAACAGTTCCCGCAGGAAATACATTGTCCGCCGTTGGTGGTAATACGAAAGCGTGACTTGAAGCGTTGAACCAATCCAAGGTATGCTGCCAGCGGGCAACCGAAACGGCACCATACCCGGTTACCCATGATCGGGTAAAATCCCGTTCCCACCACACCGGCAAATCCGGCTCCGATCACGAATCCATACCACTGCTGGATATTATTGGTCTGAATACCAAAAACCTTACTGTCGCCCGAAAAATAAGTGTAGAGCGTTAACCCCGTCATAATTACAGCAAAAACCAACACCCCGTGAACAATAAACCGTTCAAATTTCCAGGCCCGCAAACTTTTATCAGATAGCTGCCGGTAGGGATCACCAAATGTTTCCGCTAGCCCTCCGCAACCACAAACCCAGGAACAGTACCAGCGTTTACCATAAAAATAGGTGATAACCGGCACCGCTATGACGATAAGTGCAATTCCCCAGACCATAATGAATAAACCAAAAGCTCCGCTGTTGATAAGCTCATTCAAATTCCAGGCGAAAAAGAAATCGTAATCCAAGGGCCAAATATTCTTAAAATCATACCAAGGCTGATTTAAGCGAACAAGGATCTCCGGAATCAGAAAAGCAAAGGCCAATTGGAAAAACATAACTGAAAACGTACGGATGATCTGATATTTATTATGCTGGTATTTTGTGATCATCCGCATCCCCATCACCAGAACAATAATCGTATACAACAATCCGTATAAAAACCACTGACTGGCTGGATTACCGCTTATATTTTGGCTGATGGGGTCAACCATGTGCACCCAGGCGGTGATGTGTTGCGGTACCCAATAGAGTAAAATATAAAATCCAATCAAATACACACCGGTTATAATACCCAACCAGGCCGAAGCACTGTAAGGGCCGGCTGACCTGGCAGGAAGCTTGATCTCTGTGTTCTTGCCCTGTAACACCAAGAAGCCAATTAATAAAGTAACTATCAGAGTAACCGCCGGCCAGAATAAATTTTGATTCATGTAGAATACTCCGTACAGTAAAATACCAATGAGTGCGGCACCCAGGAAAATACTTCGCCAACTAATTTCTAAACCCCGGGTTAAAGCACTATGGTAGATATGATTGTGCTTAATGCCCGGAATTTCCGAAAACTTCGGAAGAATGTAGAAGAGGCCGCTCAATATAGCTAGCCCGATGGTTAGAAAAAAGAATAAAAGTGGATTGTTGCTAACGGGACCGAAGGCAGAAGCTTTTACGATCGAGAATGCACTTGATTTGTAGACCCAATCTTGCAAACGCAGGTCCCATTCGCTTTTACCTTCGGGGATATTACCGGCCTCGATGCGTTCTTCAAGACGGGCTGCTGCGCCGTCAAATAATTTTTTTAGCCCATTGGTAAAGGCAAAGCTGGTTCCATAAGTGTTTTGGTAAAAATTGATAGCTTCAGCTTCGGCCAGCAGTGCTTCGCGGTGGTATTCATTGTTGATGTTTTCCGCAATAGCCTTTTCGGAAAGCTGGTAGTTGTCAATACCCAACGAAAGTGTAAATAAGGTAATAGCAATCACAAATAAGCCGATTCCTATCTGCTGAATAGTTGTTTTATAAGTGGACTTCTTTGACATGACTCAAATTTTCTATTGCTTGATTTTATCTAGACTGGTCTATCCTTTTAAGAAATGAAGGGCAGCTGTAAGTCCCCTTCTTTTTTTCAGTTTAAGATTGCGGTTGGTTTGTTGATTGTAAATGTCTATCACTTTTTGTTCATACTCTTTATAAAACTCAGGATCAAAATTGGCTAGTCCGAGATTTTGTAATACATCTTCAACATTCGTTCTATTGGCGAGCCATTTTTCGCAGACTTCATGTCGATAGCGAACCCCCATTAAATTGAAACCTGCAATTTCATTGGTGTGCTTGTCGTACACCAGGCGTATACTTTTTTTTCCGTCTTCGTGTTCCCAATAAATAGAGCTGTGATTTTCCGGAGAACGACCTGAAACGGCTCCATACACCTGGTATTCGATATCAATAAACTTGGCGGAATTAAACCATATACCCGGATCGTATTCAGTAGGATTACCGCAAACGGTATGGGCAACTGTTTCGCCCATCATGCGTCCTGTATACCATACGGCTTCAATGGGACGACGACCTTCTCTGGGTGACCTCAACTGAGCACAGTCACCAATGGCATAAACATCTTCCATATTGGTGGCTAAGAAATTGTTTACCAAAACACCTTTTTGGGTCTCTATCCCGGAACCCTCTAAGAAACCAATATTGGGACGGACTCCAGCAGTCAGCCCTACGTAACCACAATCGATACGCTCACCGTGATTCGTAATTACTGCACAAGCCTTACCAGTGCCGTCGTCCACGATCTCCTTTAGTTCGGTAGATAATCGCAAGTCAATCCCATGTTCTTGTATGTGCCTATTGACCATGGCCGATTCCTCTGCAGGCAGTACCATGTTCCAGTAGCTGGGCTCTCTTACCAGGAAGGTAACCGGGATATGGCGGGAATGAAACATTTCTGCCATTTCAATACCGATCAAACCGCCCCCCACGATCACGGCTCTTTGCAGGTTTTCGCTGCCGGCTTCCATTTGCTCCAGGTCTTGTAAGGAATACATCCCCCCAACACCTTCCAGGTCCTGGCCCGGCCAACCAAATTTGTTGTACTTCGAGCCGCAAGCTATGATCAACTTATCGTAGGAAAGCTTGTCTCCATTTTGAAGGTTTAATTCTTTTGTTGAAAAATCTACTCTTTCAATGTAGGCTTTGAGCAGATCGATACGGTTCTGTGGCCAAAACCAGTCTTCGTATGGTTTGATGTCTTCAAAACGCATATGCCCCATGTAGACGTACATCAGCGCTGTGCGAGAAAAAAAATGCTCCGACTCGGCAGAAACTACCGTAATTTTATGATCGCTGAGTTTGCGAATAAATCTTGCCGCAGTTATTCCGCTGATGCCGTTCCCAATAATGACGACGTGCATAAATTATTGCTTTAGAAAATTTCTTGTGAAGTCAATTTGAACCTTTAAAGTAGGAATTTGTGATTAACCTGAGGTTAAATAACATAATAAATATGTTCTTATCTGATGGAAATAGTAACTAAAGTTGACCGGTTGTCGTAAATTGGACAAGAAGAGGGCGAGAAAAATAAAGCTATCCTAAACTTTTGGAAGTTATAATCATTTTTCTTATGTCGGACAGATTGGCATTTTATATTAAAAAAAACTACTTTTGTAGAATCTTAAAATGACTCTATGAATAGAACTCTACCATATTTACTCTTATTTATAGCTTACACAGTTATTGGAAACTGCCAGGAAAGCGCATTGTCCATAACCCCTAAGTCGGTGGAAGAAAGTTTTACCGTTGATCTTAATGACCCCGATCTGGATCTGGAACTGATCACAACGATCAGTAATGAAAGTGCTGAAGACACCCTTTTCCTGAAATGGGAAAGAAGTATTCTGGACACTCCGCTTGAATGGCAAACCCAAGTATGCGATAACAATCTGTGTTACGATCCCGGTGTGAGCAGCAACTTTGACGGCAATGTCAATGCGCCGGTATTTTTAGAACCCAATTCCTCTTTTGAATTGATCTTTCACGTATTGCCCAATCAGACCGCTGGGATAGGTCAATTTCAACTGGTTTTTTCCAGAACCGATGAGTCGGAAGTTGCCTTGGATACCATAAATTTTGTTGCGAGTGTATCTGATCTTACAACCAGCGATGATGATTATTTGAATGAACGGGCAAACTTAAGTGTTTATCCCAATCCGACCAATGAATATTTTCACTTGACTAATCCGGACCTGGTAGACGAGATCATCGTTTACAGCATGCTCGGCAGAAAGGTAAAGACTTTTTCAACCCGTTTTAACAACCAAAATCAATTTGACGTAACTGACCTTTCAGAGGGCCTGTATTTGCTTAGCTTGATCAATTATGATAAAGGAGTAATCAAGACCCTTAGACTCAGCAAAAGGACCTACCGCCCATAATAGATAGTGTGGAGTTTAGCTTCTCTCCACGATCACTTTCAACAAAAAAATAAAATCCGTACTGTATATTTAGAATTAGAGGGTTATATTTGTATATAATCGAATAGAAAGGTATGAAGACTAATTCGATTCATCAATTTAGTGTAGAAGGGATTACAGGTAATGATATAAATTTTGCGGATTTTGCCGGAAAGAAGGTTATAGTGGTCAATGTGGCGTCTCATTGTGGGTTTACTCCCCAATACAAGCAGTTGGAAGAACTTTATTTAACGTATAAAGATCATTTGGTAATAATTGGTTTTCCCTGCAATGATTTCGGCGGCCAGGAACCGGGCAGTAATTCAGCGATCCAACAGTTTTGCAGATTGAACTACGCCGTAACTTTTCCGCTAGCAGCGAAAATTTCAATAAAGGGTGCTTTAATTCATCCTATCTATAATTGGCTCACGAAAAAGCCGCTCAATAAAGTTGCGGATACCGAAGTAAAATGGAATTTCCATAAATTTTTACTCGATGAAAATGGTCAACTAATAAAATCATTACCATCCTCTTGCTCACCATTTGATGATGAAATCCTGAATTGGTTGTCTACCTGATTTAAAGCATTAAAGGTAGAAAAACAATGTTACTGGAATCGGTAATTGGCCAGAATAAGATCAAACAACATTTGAGGAATGTAATGGGGTCTCAGCGGATTCCTCATGCTTTTTTATTTCTCGGGCCGGCAGGTTGTGGGAAACTTGCCTTGGCTATTGCTTTCGGCCAGTATTTGCTTTGTGAGCGTCCAACAAAAACAGATGCTTGCGGGAAATGCTCCAGTTGTCAAAAAGCAGCCAAACTAATTCATCCTGATCTTCATTTTTCCTTTCCTACGATCGGTCGTAATGTTATCAGCGATCGATTTGCAGCTCAGTGGCGTGAGACCATTTTAGAGAACCCTTACATCTCTGTTACCGACTGGCTTGAAGTGATCGGCGGCGAAGGTAAGGCAACTTTACAAGGCAATATCAATAAGGATGAATGCTTGAACATCATTAAAAAACTAGGGCTCAAATCATTTGAAAATGATCGTAAAGTGATGATCATCTGGATGCCTGAATTTCTTCAAAAAGAAGGAAATCGGCTGTTAAAAATAATTGAAGAGCCACCTGACAATACTTTTTTTATCCTGGTAGCAGAACAACAGGAGTCCATTCTAAATACTATTTTATCAAGGTGCCAGTTATTAAAGATTCCACTACTCACGGATGAGGAAATTGTGCAGGGGTTAGAACAGCTAAATGTTCCAGGGGAAAGAGCCGCTGCAGTGGCTCCACTTACTAATGGCAACTTTGCTACAGCCAGAAAGATGGCCGCTAAGCAACAGGATAATATTACCAAAGAGTTTGTGGTATGGTTGCGTAAATGCTATATCGGGAACGGCGTCGACCTGGTGCAATGGGTTGATAATATTTCCCAAATTACTAAACAAAATCAAAAATACTTATTACAGTACGGCATGCATTTCATTCGGGAATTCATGGTTATGAAATTTTCAAATGCTATTCGGGTAAGGCTTGACGAAGAGGAAAAAGAAGCTGCGTTCAAACTGCAAAATATTATTGGCACTGATCAAGCAGAAGAACTGGTAAAGTTGCTGGTTGATTGTTATTATTCATTGGAAAGGAATGGAAATTCGAAAATATTATTTCTCGATACTTCCATTCAATTTAACCGGATAATGAGAAATGCATGACCGTCATACTATTATAAATAAATTTGTTAATTATGGGATGTAAAGGATGTTCAGTAGGGAATAGCAACGGAACCCCTAAAGGATGCCAAAGTAAAGGCAATTGTATGACTGGAGGATGCAACCGGTTGAACGCTTATGACTGGTTGGCAAAGATGGATATTAGCGACCCTGAGGGCTATGATTTCATAGAGGTTAGTTTTAAGAACGGAGCCCGGAAAGGCTTTTACAAGAACAATCCTCAGAATCCGTCGATCACTGGGGATCTGGTTGTGGTTGAGAGCAGCAATGGCTATGATGTCGGACAGGTATCTCTTTCGGGAGAGTTGGTTCGTCTTCAAATGAAAAAGAAAAAAGTTTCAGAAGATAAAGTGCTCCATAGTATTATCCGCCAGGCTAATGAGCGGGATGAAGAAAAATTGCACGAAGCAAGGAGTCTGGAACAGAAAACCATGGTACGCGCACGTGCTATTGCCAGGACGCTGGGGCTGGAAATGAAAATTGGCGATGTAGAATACCAGGGTGATAAAAGAAAAGCTACCTTTTATTACACGGCAGACGGACGTGTTGATTTTCGCGAGCTTATCCGCCATTATGCACGTGAATTCAAGGTGAAAATTGAAATGAGGCAAATAGGATCCCGGCAGGAGTCTGCAAGAATTGGCGGAATAGGGTCTTGCGGGCGTGAATTGTGCTGTTCTACCTGGTTAACTGACTTTAAATCTGTTTCAACAACTGCTGCCCGGTACCAAAACCTTGCGATAAACCAGGCAAAACTCTCCGGACAATGCGGGCGGCTGAAGTGTTGCCTCAATTATGAATTAGATACTTACCTCGATGCTCTGGAAAGTTTCCCGGAAAACGCTGAAAAAATAGCGACTGAACAGGGGGAAGCCAAGTTGGTCAAGACGGACATTTTTAAGCAATTGATGTACTACAGCCTTTCTGATGATATGGGAAGAAATAAAGTATACGCCCTACATATCGAAAAGGTCAAGATGATCAAAGAGATGATTGACAATGGAGAAAAACCCAAGAACTTGGAGGGCCATAATGTGTTATTGGAAATAGATGAGGAAATAATTGATTTTGATGATGATGTCACTGGTGTCATTGAATTACCTACCACCAAAAAGAAAAAGAAGAAACGTAAATCGCGCGGGAAAAAGCGATCCAATAACCCTAATCAAAAAAGTGAAAGCAAGTCCTCGGACAACAGGAGAGGACGTTCAAAGGGCAAGAAGGATAATCCTGGCAACAAAAGACGGAAAAATAGAAATAAAAAACCTGACGATAAATAATTCAAATATATGAAATACGACGTTACGGTCATTGGCTCCGGCCCCGGAGGTTATGTCGCGGCCATTCGCTGCGCTCAATTAGGCTTAAAGACCGCAATTATTGAAAAAGACAAAACGCTGGGAGGTACTTGTCTGAACGTTGGATGTATTCCTTCAAAAGCCTTGCTAGATTCCTCTGAACATTATCACAATGCAAAGGAGAAATTTGAACTTCACGGTATTGATATCAGTAATTTGAAAGTGAACATGCCGCAAATGATCAAGCGCAAAGCACAGGTAGTGAAGGAAAATGTTGATGGTATTGATTATTTGATGCGAAAAAACAAGATCGATGTTCACAAAGGACTGGGATCTTTCATCGACAAGAACCGCATTAAAGTCACCAAAGAGGATGGCGAAACCGAGGAGGTTGAAACCGATAAAGTCATAATCGCCACGGGTTCTGTTCCTAGTGTTCCTCCTGCATTTAATTATGATGGAAAAAAAGTTATTACTTCAACGGAAGCACTAGAAATCACGGAAGTGCCTAAGCGCATGGTGATTATTGGTGGAGGCGTAATTGGGATGGAATTAGGCTCTGTTTATGCAAGATTGGGCACTGAGATAGAAGTAGTGGAGTATTTAGACCGCATCATTCCGGGAATGGATAAGGACTGCAGTAAAGAATTAATGCGTTCGCTAAAAAAACTGGGCATGAAGTTTCACCTCAAACACATGGTGACTGAAGTGAAATCCGAAGACAAATCTGTGACCGTCACTGTTCAAAAAAGGGATAGCGAAGATACTTTCGAATTGGGAGCGGATTATTGCCTGGTAGCTATTGGCCGTAAACCCTATACGGAGGGACTCGGCCTGGAAAATATTGGTTTGCAAACCGATGATAAAGGCAGAATAGAAGTAGACCAACATCTGCAAACTGCGGTTCCGGGGGTTTTTGCCATTGGGGACGTTATTAAAGGAGCGATGTTGGCCCATAAAGCGGAGGAAGAAGGTATCTTTGTCGCGGAAACCATTACCGGTCAGCATCCTCATATCGATTATAATTTAATTCCCGGCGTAGTATATACCTGGCCGGAAGTTGCGGGAGTAGGACAAACTGAAGAACAATTAAAAGAAAAAGGTATACCCTACAAATCGGGCAAGTTTCCTTACAAAGCTTTAGGCCGGGCTCGTGCCAGCACAGACACGGAGGGTATGGTCAAAGTACTGGCGCATGCAGAAACAGATGAAATACTGGGGGTACATATGGTAGGTGCAAGAACCGCGGATATGATCATTGAGGCAGTTACGCTGATGGAGTTCCGTGCTTCGGCAGAAGATGCCGCCCGTATGAGTCACGCTCACCCCACCTACACGGAAGCATTCAAAGAAGCAGCACTGGCTGCTACGGATAATAGACCTATCCATCTTTGATTTACATGGGTTTAGCCCTAATTTTAGAACGGTTTTTATTCGTTCTGATTATCAATGCTTTAAATGTATATTTCTGTTGCGAGTTGCGGGTTTAATAACACATAATTCGTGATTCGCAACATTTTGTTAATTAACTTCACCAATCCTTCTTAGACTTGGATTTTTTAGCTCCTGCTTTCCGCAGTTTCTCCTGCACTTTTCGTTCTTCTTCGGCCATAATTTCCAGCAATTTTCTGGCTTCTTCTTTACTCAGGTCCTTTTGATCCTGGGGTTGAGGTTGGGCATCATTTTCATCTTCCCCTTGTGAAGATTGTTGTTGTTGGTTTTGCTGTTGTTGCTGTTGGTCCTGGTTTTGTTGTTGTTGGTCTTGCTGTTGCTGCTGCTGATCTTGTTGATCTTGGTTTTGTTGCTGCTGTTGCTGTTGTTGTTGCTGCTGTTTTAGTAGTTGGCGGTAAGCCAGTGATAAGTTATGCTTAGTTTCCAAATCTTTCGGATGATTCCGCAAAGCATTTTTGTAGGCTTCTACGCTTTCTTTTAGTTGATTATTGTTGTAGAGTGCATTGCCTAGATTATGATAGGCATTGGCTCTGGCTATTTTTGTATCTGCCTTGGCAGCGGCTTCTTCATAGCGTTTGACGGCCTCTTCGTATCGGCTTTGCTGATAGATCGTATTACCTAAATTATAATTGCCTTTGGCCGTGTTTTCTTTTTGTAGAGCTTTTCGGTAAGCTTCTTCAGCTTCCATAAAACTCTGTTCATTATAAGATTTATCTCCTTGCCTCAGTAATCTATGAGCAGTTTGCGAAATGCTATACTGCCCGATCAATAAAAAAAGAATCATAAAAAAAATTCTGGTACCCATAATTCTTCGTTATAATCTTATGAAAAACAAAAAATTTCAGTGTTCTTCTTGGTAAAATTAAACTAAGATCCGAACAACTCCTTAGCCAATGATTTTTTACGTTCCCGGTAAGGGATAAAAAATTCCAGGATCAAAAAAAGTAAGCCCAAACCGATGAAATACTGAAAATAGCTTTCAAAATCAGTAAAAACCCGTTGTTCGTATTCTTGCTTTTCAATTTTGTCGATCTGTTCGCGTAAAACTTCGGTAACGGGCTCAATACCTGCAAGTAAGTTGAAGTATTGCCCACCACCGGTTTGGGCCAGCTCTTCCAGCATCGCTTCGTTGAGCCTGGATCGAACTGGGTTGCCGGTGTCATCGCGTTTATAGTCCAATTGTCCGCCGATGTAGGTTGGAATAAAACTACCTTCAGGAGTCCCCACACCAATCGTCATGACCAGCAGGCCATTATCTCTGGCTTTCTTTACCTGTTCCAGGGCCTCGTCATCATGATTTTCGCCGTCGGAAATGATGATCAAGGCTTTGTGTTGTTTGTTATTGCTTTCAAACGAATTTTCTGCTACCTCAATTACATCTCCAATGGCAGTGCCTTGATTTGGTGCCATATTGGGATTTGCGGTGCGCATGGTAGAAATAACAAAAGCATAATCAGTAGTGATAGGGATCTGCAGGAAAGCATTTCCAGCAAAAATAATGAAGCCTACACGATCACCTGAAAGAGACCTTACCAAATCCTGCGCAAATCGTTTGGCACGCTCCAGGCGACTGGGAGAAACATCTTCGGCCATCATGCTTTGTGAAATATCCAATGCAACGATCACATCAACACCTTTGCGCTGCGCTTCTTGCTTTTTGGTCGCCCATTGTGGATTCGCCCATCCGATTATTAAAAAAGAAAGAGCAACAATGAGCACAATGAACTTGAGGATGTGCAGGAAATTTGAAGCCTGCGGCATCAGGCGTTTGACCAATTCCATTGTGCCAAAGCGTTGAAGGGCCCGCTTCCTGGCTGTCCAGGCAAGAAAAAAGAATAAGGCCAAAATCGGAATGATCAGCCAGGCGTATAGGTATTCTTGGTTTTCAAATCGGAACATGCCTGTTTGTTTTTATAAGTGAGGTACCAAAATTCAGACTGGTGTGAATATAGTGTAAGTAAAATGTGTGTTCGCTGCAACCAATTTTCATTGAAGTAAATTAAATAACTAATGTCTCTAATCTAGGGGATCGCTCTTAAAACAGTATACCTCAATAATAATTCAAACACCAGGAATAACATGCCCCAAAATGCGAAAGGATGAAACTTTTCTGTGTATCTACGAAAACGGGTTACTTCAATTTCTGTTTTTTCCAATTGATCAATTTCCCGGTAGATCTCGGCGAGGCTTTCTACGGAGGTAGCTCTGAAATACCTGCCTCCGGTCATGTCAGCAATAGTGTTGAGAAGTTGTTCGTCAATTTCTACCCTGGCCAAACCGAAGATATATCGTCCGTCGCTTCTTCTACTGACAGGTGTAAGCGCTTCACCGGTAGAACCTACCCCGATTGTATAAACCTTAATGCCGAATTCCTGGGCAATTTCAGCAGCTGTGATCGGTTTTATATATCCGGCGTTGTTGACGCCATCGGTCAATAATATGATTACTTTGCTTTTAGCTTCACTGTCAATTAACCGGTTAACTCCGGCCGCTAACCCCATGCCTATTGCTGTACCGTCTTCCAGAATACCACATTCTAAATTGGCGAGAAACTCCCGGATAACGGCATGGTCAGTAGTTAAAGGACATTGCGTGAAAGCTTCTCCGGCAAATACCGCTATACCGATCCTGTCAAAAGGGCGATTATTGACAAACTCCGTTGCTTTTTCCTTGCTAGCCTCCAATCGGTCCGGTTTAAAATCCTGGGCCAGCATACTGCTCGAAAGGTCCATTACCAAAGCAATGTCAATGCCCTCTGCTTTCACTTCCTCTTCCTTCAAAATTTCCTGCGGACGCGCAAGCGCGATGATCAGTAAAGCAATGGATAATAATCTGAATAACGGGAGTAAACCTCGTAATCTCGCTCTTAGGGTACCTACCTGCCAGATATTCGCGTTCAGGTTTGGTACGATTAGGGTGGCATAGCGTTTCCGAAAATTATAGAAATACCACGCTGCTAATACCGGCACGATCAGTAGGAGCCAAAGTAAAAGTGGATTCACAAATTGTATGTCGCGAAAAAATGCTAGCATGGTCAAGATTGTTCAACGGCTTCGGAATCAGGATCTTTCTTGGTTTCAAAAACAAAATTTTCTGCTTCGATCAGAATTTGGTCGTGGAAATCAGCCGGCGGTTTTGCTTTGGCAAATTTTACCAGGTCTGCAATTTGGAACATATCGCGCAGTTTGTCGTGCCAATTTGTTGCAAGATCCAACTTTTTTACCATTTGTAAAGTCTCTTCAGTTGTAGATTCCAATGCCGGTATTTCAAATCGGTTTTCCAGGTACTCCCGTACAATATGCGTTAATTCACTTTGGAATTGCTTGATCTTACCCTGTTGCCACAATTTTTTTGATTGTAGTGCTTTTAATTTTTCCAAAGCAACTTGGTGTGCCGGTACGATAACGCTTGGGGGTGGTTTGACTTCTTTTTTTCTACTGCTTAAATAGTAATAGATCACCATGACCAATGCAATAATTCCTACTCCGATCAACAAATAGGGAAGAATATCTTGGAATTTTAGTGGTTCTTCAATGATGGTTTTGATGGGCGCAAGACTAACCGTATCACTGGCGATGGGAATAATGCTTACATTGAACGCCAGGTCGTTTGTCCGAATAGTCTTGGGCCGTCCGTTTTCCAGAATGCTGACGGGAACCGATGGTATTTTATGGTAGCCTGAGTCAAAGGATGTTAGTGTAAGCCGTTGCATCAAAAGCACATTACCCCGATCACTAATGGTATCTAAACCACTTTGCTCGATTAACTCAATCTCTTCGGCCTGTTCTATCGCAGCGTAATCAATCGACTGCAGCTCCGAGTTTTTACTTAACTCCAGGATTAGTTCATATTGAAATTGATCGCCGATCAGGATATCTGTCGTATCCAATTGCACAGATACCCTGGTCTGGGCGAACAGGCCGCTCAAGCCAAATACAAAGCATGTAATAAATGCAAGATATCTTTTCATCGATCGTTTAAAATTCAATTTGCTGACTACCTATCCCTGCCTTCTTTGGAAGAACTTGAGTAGCGCATGAACATAAGACTCATCCGTTCTAATACTCAGGGAATCCGCCCCGCTTTTCACAAATATGCTCTTGAAATAATCGTAATTCTTCTGGTACCAGCGGGCGTAATTATCTCTTACTTTTCGGGAACCGGTATCTAACCACGCGATCAAACCGGTCTCCGGATCTACTGCTCTGACCAGCCCGATGTTAGGTAAGGTCTCTTCACGAGGATCATACAAATGGATGCCGATGATGTCGTGGCGCCGGCCGACAACCCGCAAAGGTTTTTCGTATCCCACGGTCATAAAATCGGATAGCACAAAACAAATACTCCGCTTTTTTATCACATTATTAAAGTACTCTAAAGCCTGACCAAAGTCAGTACCGTTACTTTCCGGTTCAAAATCGATCAATTCCCGGATGATCCGCAGAATGTGCTGCCTCCCCTTTTTAGGAGGAATAAACTTTTCGATTTTATCCGTAAAAAAAATAACGCCAACCTTGTCGTTGTTATTGATGGCTGAAAACGCTAATACTGCGGAGATCTCAGTGATGATCTCATTTTTAAATTGTTGTGCTGTACCAAAATAAGAGGATTTGCTGATATCAATCAACAACATGACGGTCAACTCCCGCTCTTCTTCGAATATTTTGACATAAGGGCTACCCGTGCGAGCCGTCACATTCCAGTCAATATTCCGCACATCGTCACCGTATTGATAATTCCGCACTTCGCTAAAGGACATACCCCTGCCTTTGAAAGTACTATGGTATTCACCGGAAAAAAGGTGTTTACTCAAGCCTTTCGTCTTGATCTCAATTTTTCTGACTTTTTTTAGCAGCTCGCTCGTCTCCATTTTACGCGTTTATTCTGGAAAACCGATTCTGGTAAAAGGTATTGGATACACTTATCTGTTCATTTACTGAGACTATGAAAATTTAACTTAATGAGCAGATTCCCAAACAGGGTAAACCGATCATTTTAACCGGATCACCGATTGATCTATTTCTTGATTTAAGGGACTTCTACTACATCCAGCACCCTGGTGATGATATCTTCTTGAGTAACATTCTCTGCTTCTGCTTCATAGGTAAGGCCAATTCGGTGGCGCATCACATCGTGACAAACTTTACGGACATCTTCCGGAATGACGTATCCCCTATGCTGAAGAAAAGCGTAGGCTTTGGAAGCAAGGGCAAGGTTGATACTTGCTCTTGGAGAACCGCCGTAGTTTATCAAAGGTTCCAGATTGGCCAGATGATAAGCCTTAGGATCCCGTGTGGCAAATACTATGTCGATGATGTATTTTTCAATTTTCTCATCCATATATATTTTCCGGACAGATTTCCTGGCTTTGAGAATAGCATCAGGTTGGATAACTGCTTGAACTTTCCCGAATCCGTCAACAGATAAATTACGGCGAATAATTTCTTGTTCCTCTGTTTTGCTCGGATACCCAATCTTTACTTTCAGCATAAATCGGTCAACCTGTGCTTCCGGTAGCGGATAGGTACCTTCTTGTTCGATGGGGTTTTGGGTCGCTAAAACCAAAAAAGGTTCTTCTAATTCAAAGGTTTCTTTACCAATGGTTACTTGTCTTTCCTGCATGGCTTCCAACAAAGCACTCTGAACTTTTGCCGGGGCACGATTGATCTCATCCGCCAGAATGAAATTGGCAAAGATCGGTCCTTTACGAACCGTAAATTCATTTTCATTCAAATTGTAGATCATTGTGCCGATAATGTCGGCAGGCAATAAGTCCGGGGTAAACTGGATACGGCTGAATTGAGCATTGACTGCTGAAGCTAAAGTCTTGATCGCCAGTGTTTTTGCGAGTCCGGGTAAGCCTTCTAATAATACGTGCCCCTTCGTCAATAACCCCAGTAACAATCGCTCGATCATATTGGTTTGACCAACAATGACTTTGCTCGTTTCTCCTATAAGCGGATCTAAAAAAGCACTGTCCACTTTAATTTGCTGATTCAGGGCTTCAATATCAATAGATTGCATCTTTGGTGAATTTAGCGTTGATGATGGTTCCATAATAGGATTGGATGTATTTTCAACAACCGGAAAATGCAAATTTGGCGATTTTTTTGCCATTCCCCAACTGATGGATTTAACAAAAGAGTATTCATGTCAAGTGGCACCAGAAACCAAACGACAGAAAGATTAGGGATATGATAAAAGGGTGTGACCTGTCAGTATTGAGTAGGCTACTTAATTTTTTTTAGTACCTTGGTGATATTTTCAACCCTTTATTAACGGGAAAACCCAGGTGTAAGTTTTTTGATACCTGCATAAGTTAGGTTTATTTTCGGAATACGAAGCTTTCGTGAAACAATAGCAACAACCATAGACATAAATTTGAATCTGAGATGTTGTTTTCTTATAATTGCAGAGTTGACTTTTATTATTGATATAAAGATAAATATGGACCGTAAGCTCCAACAACTTACCGACAAAATCTACCAGGAAGGAATAAAGAAAGCAGAGGAAGAGGCTGCTGATATAATTGAAAAAGCTAAAGAAGAGGCGAATAAAATCCTTTCTAACGCACGTCAAAATGCAGATACAATCCTATCTGAGGCGGAAAGCCAAGCTGCTGATCTAAAGTCATCGGCTCTCTCAGAATTAAAAATGGCAGCGCAAAAAGCCACCGAAGCGCTTAAACAAGAGATCAAAGATTTGATTGCCGGCGGTATCGTAAACCCCACCGTAAAAGATGCGCTTGACGATGTTCCGTTTTTACAGCGGGCCATAGAGAGCATATTAGTGAACTGGGCAAGCCAACCCGGTCAATCCACTAAGATGGAAATACTTATTCCGGCCGAAACAGAAAAAGCGCTTACTGAATATTTCACACACTCTACCAGGATGATGATGGAAAAGGGGTTTCAAATTAAATCAGTTAATCAGATCAAAACTGGTTTTCAGGTGGCTCCTTCGGATGGAACCTATAAAATAAGTTTTCAGGAAAAAGATTTTATTAATTTTTTTAAGGCTTTTGTACGGCCAAAATTACAGAAGCTCCTTTTTGACAAAGAGACCAGCACTTCTTAACCAACTAGTCAACCGTAAAAAAGATGTCAAAATACTATGCTTTCATTGCTGGATTACCTGAGCTTCAACTTGATTTTGAAAATGCATCCCTACCTCTTTCAATGCAAGATTTCAAAACAAAATTAAGAGAAGTACTGGTTTCTTCCGACTGGAAGTTGATGGCATCCTTTTATCAGCAATACGATAATGAAAACCTTTTGTCAATACTCTTAGAAAAGGAAGGGGAATTTAACGAATTGGGGAACCTTAGCAAAGATGAGCTACTGGAATTACTGGTTTTGATGCGGGAAGAAGAAAACCTTGAAGATCAACGTCTTCCTCCCTACTATATGCCTTTTGTACAATCTTTTTACGAAACAGAAAAGACAATGTCCCCGGTATATTGGGAGGATTTACTGAACAGGTATTATTTTGAGTATTACATCGATAGTCCCAACCAGATTATCCACAAGTGGTTCGAATTCAATCTCAACCTGACCAATTTCCTGACCGCTCTTGTTGGCAGGAACTTTAGTGTCGACCCGGAAACCACTTTGGTAGGGGAGAACGAAATAGTTGAAGCATTGAAAAATAGCCAACAAAAAGATTTTGGATTGACTGGTCTGTTGGATTTTCTCAATAGTTCTCCTTATTTGCTGGAAATTGAGGGCCAATTAGAAAGAGAAAAACTGGTCGACAAAATAAAATGGGAGTGGATTGAAGAAGAAACCGTATTTCATTATTTTGATTTTGAACGAATTTATGGGTATTTATTGCAATTAGAGATCTGTAGCCGGTGGGATCGTCTTCTTGACCCAATAGAGGAAAGCGGATTTCAACAACTGGCCGAAGAATTAATGCAAAATGTAGTTTCAGATAAACTTTGAATAAAATGTCTACTTCAGGTATAGTCCAAGGAATTATTGCCAACCTAGTACAAGTAGAGGCTGATGGCCCGGTTATACAGAATGAAATTTGTTATATCAACATAGATAAAACAAAGTTAAAAGCTGAAGTAATCAAGGTAGTAGGAGCGATTGCTTTCGTACAGGTATTCGAAAGTACGCGCGGGCTAAAAGTGGGCAATAAAGTTGAATTTACCGGGCGCTTAATGGAAATAACGCTTGGTCCAGGCTTGCTTTCCAGAAAATACGATGGTCTTTTGAATGATCTGGAAAAAATGGAAGGGATCTTTATCGAGCGAGGTAATTATACCTTTCCGTTACCCGAAGGTCAACTTTGGGATTTTAAACCCATTGCATCGGCAGGTGATGAGGTAAAAGCGGCGGACTGGCTAGGGGTTGTCAATGAAAATGGGCAACCACACAAAATTATGGTTCCTTTTATTTTTGAGGGGACGTATAAAGTACAATCTGTAGCCGCCGCAGGAAGCTATAAGATAAAGGACACTGTTGCTATTTTGGCCGATGAAACCGGCCAGGAATTTGAAATCAACATGATCCAAAGATGGCCGGTAAAAAAGTCATTAAAGCTATACCGGCAGAAGCCACGTCCGTTTAAGCTGTTAGAAACGGGGGTGCGCGCAATCGATACCATTAACCCTATTGTACAAGGAGGAACGGGCTTCATTCCGGGGCCTTTCGGAACGGGTAAAACGGTGTTGCAACACGCGATATCCAAGCAGGCAGAAGCGGATATTGTGGTCATTGCAGCCTGCGGTGAACGGGCAAACGAAGTGGTTAGCATCTTTGAAGAATTTCCCGAACTAGATGATCCCCATACTGGTCGTAAACTCATGGAGCGTACAGTTATCGTTGCGAATACGTCTAACATGCCGGTAGCTGCACGGGAAGCTTCGGTATATACGGCGATGACTATAGGAGAATACTATCGATCGATGGGGTTGAAAGTGCTGTTAATGGCTGATTCAACCTCCCGGTGGGCGCAGGCACTCCGGGAAATGTCCAATCGTTTGGAAGAATTGCCGGGGCAGGATGCTTTTCCGGTGGATTTGTCCGCGGTTATTGCCAACTTTTATGCCAGAGCGGGTTACGTTTATCTTAATAATGGGGCAACCGGTTCAATTACATTTTTAGGTACGGTATCTCCTGCCGGAGGAAATTTGATGGAACCGGTAACTGAATCCACCAAAAAAGCGGCACGGTGTTTTTACGCCCTACAACAATCAAGAGCTGATAGCAAACGCTATCCGGCAGTTAATCCGATTGAGAGTTATTCCAAGTACCTCAATTATCCCGAATTCAAGAACTACGTAGATGAGCACATGGGTGAAAACTGGTTGGACCTGGTCAATGATGCCAAAACCATACTACAAAGAGGATTAGAAATCAAGGATCAAATTGAGATCCTGGGCGACGATGGCGTACCCGTGGATAACCACGTTATATTCTGGAAATCAGAGATCATTGATTTTGCTATTCTTCAACAGGATGCTTTCGACGATATTGACGCTTTTACACCCATTGAAAGGCAGAAATATATGTTGAAACTAGTGATGGATATTTGTGCGCTGGACTTTGCGTTCGAGTCGTTTAACGAGGTGAGTTTGTACTTCAAACGAATCATCAATGGTTTAAGACAATTAAACTACGTGGCTTTCAATAGTGCGGAGTTTGAACAGAACCTGATTGAATTGAAAAAGATTTTGGCAGAGCAGGAGCTAGTCTTGCCTTCATAAAATACAACATAAGGATCTATGCCATGATACAAGCATTTCAAAAAATATATACTAAAATCGACAATTTCACCAAAGCTACTTGTACGCTCCGGGCGACTAATGTGGGGAATGAGGAATTAGCAAGGGTAAGTGGTCGCCTAGCACAAGTTATTCGCATAGTGGGAGAAGAAGTGACCCTGCAGGTCTTCGGTGGTACGGAAGGTATTCCCACCAATGCGGAAGTTGTCTTTTTGGGTAAGCCACCGACCTTAAAGGTAAGTGAGCAATTGGCCGGGCGGTTTTTCAATTCTTATGGTCATCCGATCGACGGAGGGCCGGAGATCGAAGGAGAGGAACGCGAAACAAGCGGTGCCTTCGTAAATCCGGTTCGCAGGCAACAGCCTTCCGAATTGATCACTACCGGTATTGCCGGCATCGACCTGAACAATACGCTGGTTTCCGGGCAGAAGATCCCGTTTTTTGCCGATCCCAATCAACCTTTTAATGAAATTATGGCTACGGTTGCTTTACGAGCCAATGCCGATAAAATTATCTTAGGCGGAATGGGCTTGGGTAATGACGACTACTTGTATTTCCGAAATGTTTTTGAGAATGCCGGAGCACTGAACCGGATCATTTCCTATATTAATACAACCGAAGAACCTCCGATTGAACGGTTATTGGTACCAGAAATGGCGCTTACTGCGGCGGAGTATTTCGCAGTGGACCACGACGAAAAAGTCTTGGTATTACTCACCGATATGACATTGTATGCCGATGCATTAGCAATTGTATCCAACCGTATGGATCAGATCCCTTCTAAAGATGCTATGCCGGGCTCTTTATATTCTGACCTGGCAAAGATCTATGAGAAAGCGGTACAATTTCCCGACGGAGGTTCCATAACGATTATTGCGGTCACGACCTTGTCGGGCGGTGATATTACGCACGCTATACCCGATAATACCGGATATATTACGGAAGGACAGTTGTTTTTACGGCGGGATACCGACATTGGCAAAATAGTGGTCGACCCTTTCCGGTCTCTGTCCAGATTAAAACAATTGGTGATAGGGACGAAGACCAGAGAGGATCATCCTCAGGTGATGAACGCTGCTGTTCGTTTGTACGCTGATGCCGGCAATGCAAAAACAAAACTGGAAAACGGTTTTGACCTGACGGACTACGATGATCGTTGTTTGGCTTTTGCAAAAGAATATGCAACGGAAATTTTGGCTATCGATGTGAATATTAAAACTGATGAGATGCTTGACACTACCTGGCGGTTACTCAAAAAATATTTTTCAAAAGAAGAAGTTGCAATAAAAAAACAAATCCTGGACAAGTATTGGCCGGCATAATTTTGCCAGGTAATACTGCGATTTTGGGAGTTAGAACAATGCTGAAAATATGGCGGCGATAAAATTTCAATACAATAAAACGTCATTAAATGATCTTGAGAAGCGACTTAAGGTGAGGCTGCGGGCTCTTCCCACGCTAAAAAATAAAGAATCGGCCCTGCGAATGGAGATCAAGAAAGCAAAAAAGGAGTTGTACAAAATCGAAGCGCAAATCGAAGAACAAATGAAGAGGGCGGAATTGTTGAGCCCCCTGTGGCAAGAATTTGATAAAACCCTTCTCAAAGTAAGGGATATACAATTGGAAGACCGGAAGATTGCCGGCGTTAAAATTCCCGAATTGGTTAATGTTGAATTTGAAAAAAAGCCTTTTAGCCTCTTTAACTGCCCTAAATGGTATTTAAAAGGGATCGCATTATTAGAGACTGCTTTAGAAATGAAAATCAAGCGTGAGATCATTTCTCGAAAGGTGGAACTATTGGAATATGCCCGGAAAAAAACAACACAAAAGGTCAACCTTTTTGAGAAGGTACAAATTCCGGGATTAAAAAAAAGCATTCACATGATAAAGCGATTCTTGGAAGACAAAGAAAACTTGTCGAAAGCATCGCAAAAAATTATTAAAAACAAACGAAAAGTATAAGGAGGAAGACATGATTATCCGTATGTTAAAATACAGTTTTTTGGTTTTTCACGAAGAATATGAAGCGTTCCTTGAATGGCTTAGGGAACAAGGGGTCGTTCATATTGAAACCAAAACTGCGGATAAGCACATGAATCCCGAAATTGAAGAAAGGCGGGCTTGGTTCAAACGGTATGATTCTGCTATTAAAGGATTATCTAGTATGGAACCCGTTACTACTGACCCGGGGCAATTTACCAGTGGGAAAGAGGTACTTGAAGCCTATGAAAAAAATAAACACGAAGCAGCATTAATAGCAAATGAGCTTGAGGGGGTAAATGATAGGTTTAAGAAGGCCGCTCCTTGGGGAATATTTGATCGCGACCAGATTATAGAACTTGAAGAAAGGGGCGTTTATTTCCACTTTTTCAGTTGCCAGGATTCAAAATTCAATGAAGACTGGAGGAAAAAATATGTGATAGAAACCATATCAAAGAAAGGGGCAACGATCTATTTTGTGGTAATGACGGATACGGAACAGGTACCCGGTTTGGATGCTACCTACCACGAGCTGCCCCAATCAAGTATAGATACCCTGAGCCAACAAAGAAAGGAACTGTCCGTCCGGTTAAATGAAATTAAACACCGGCAGCGTATCCTGGCAGGACATTTGGATTTACTGAAAATTTCGAGAGCGGAACAAAAAGACCAAATTAA
>CAZHNG010000057.1:0-25493 GCA_964533785.1 uncultured Saprospiraceae bacterium
CCACACTCTCACAGTCTTACTGACGATAATCGTCGGAATCTAACATCTTTCTCGGTAAAAATATAGAAAAGGAATCAGATGGGCAAAAAATAAAAGGCAGCAGCAGGATCTAGACCCTGCATGCTGCTAATTCAAACTACTCTCTCAGTGGTCTATAAAGGTTTTCCAAAGACCGGGGCTTAGTCAATCTTGGAAAAAGTGTTTGAAATAGGTTACGGATATAAAAAACCGTATGGATTAAATGAAGTAAAATTCAGTAATAAGCAGAGAAAGTTTGATTAGCAAATTCAGAAAATCGGTATTATTAGTTAAGTAAATAAAAAACGATGGAGACATCACTTTATTTCAAATAGCATTCAAATTCTTATTTTTTTAACAAAATTTGATATGGACTGGAAAACGGCGATAAAAGGTTTTAGCGTTTACCTGACTTTAGAAAAGGGGCTTGCCGGTAATTCCATATCTGCATACGTAGGAGATTTAAATAAACTATTGACCTTTTTACAGATCAAATCGTCTTCCAGTACGCCACAAAATATTACTACTGAAGAGCTTAAGGAGTTTATTTTTTGGCTGAATAAGATGGGATTGGAGGCGCGATCCCAGGCCAGGATATTATCGGCGATCAAGACCTTTTTTAAGTATCTATTAGTAGAAGACCTGATCGAGGATGATCCTGCTACTTTGCTGGAAGGTCCCCGTCTGCAGCGGAAACTCCCCGAGGTATTGTCTTACGAAGAAATACAGCAAATGCTGGGAACCATCGATTTGAGCGTTCCCCACGGCGTACGCAACCGGGCGATGCTGGAAACCCTATATGCTTGTGGGCTGAGGGTTAGCGAACTGATCAATTTAAAGCTGACCAACTTGTACCTGGATATTGGGTTCTTAAAAGTGGTTGGCAAGGGCAATAAAGAACGGATCGTACCTATTGGGGAATCCGCCGTGAAGCACCTTGAAATATACCTCGAACATATCCGAAAGCATCAGAAAGTCGATCCGGAGCACGAAAACTACGTTTTTCTGAACCGCAGGGGAAAGCGGCTTAGCAGGGTCATGGTATTTATGGTCGTGAAAGAAACTGCCCAATTAGCAGGCATCGACAAGGCGGTCAGTCCGCATACTTTTCGCCATTCTTTTGCCACTCACCTGATCGAAGGTGGGGCAGACCTTAGAGCCGTCCAGGATATGCTGGGGCACGAATCCATCCTCACTACTGAGATCTATACCCACCTGGATACGGATTTCTTACGAGAAACCATTCTGACCTGCCACCCGATGAATAGGAGGAAACAGTAATTATTTTTCCGTTCATAAAATTCAGATGATAACCCCATAACCCATAACCCATAACCCATAACCAAATAACCCCATAACCAAATAACCCCATAACCAAATAACCCCATAACCAAATAACCCATAACCATTACAAAACACTATTCATCGTTGCGGTTTATACCGGGACTGGTCCAAAATAGCTTGCGCATCTTTTTCCTGTAAAAGGTCCTGCATGCCTTTTTCGGGAAAACGCCGCATATAGGCTTTAACGATCTGCCAGCCCAGCCAATTGGCTGTTCTTCCCGGAGCTTCCGGCGGCATACCAGGGGAACTGGGGCTGGGTTCTACGTACTTCGCTATTTTTATCCACTCCGAGGAATAGACGAGATCTTGCTTTAGAAAAAAGGCCCACATTTCCAACTCATTATTATCAAGCCATTCGACTTGTGCGGGCGTCATTTCGAGTATAACCGTATCCTGAGTATAAGGCATAAGGTGATCCATTAAGTACAGCTTTTTTCCGTTGCGGATCATCATGTCCAGTAATCTTCGTTGTTGTGGCTGGCCAACGAGATCTTCGACGAGAGCCCCAATGGTCTTGGCTACGAGGTGATCCTTGTTGAAGGTCCGGGTGATATAACTGGAGAAATTCGGATTAATGGGATCAATGGATTGGTAAGGGAAGGTTTCGCCCAGGAAAAAATCCAATCCAACGGCCAGGGATTGATCTTGGTAAATAAATGCCCCTACACCAAATTCGGATATAAAAGTTGTAACATCCGGGGTGGGCAGGTTGGGAAAATAGTATTTCAAAAACTGGAATGCTTGTTTGAATTCCGCTTCAAACGGGGAAAAATCTTGAAAGAGCAGGGTGGTGGTATCGTAGAGTTTGCCAACGGCGTATTGATTTAAAAACTGTTCCATGAATGCCAGGTGTTGTTGCCTGGAGTCGTTAGGGCCCGATGTTTGCAGGATCTGATTGAAATAAATGTCGCTGAAAACGGGATATTTGGCTTCCAGTAATGCCAGTTCCTGGTCAAGATTTTCGGTGTCGAGGGAAAAGAGGTCTTGTTCGAATCGTCTCAGGTCCACTTCAACGGCCATATCAGAAACATCAGGAATAGGCTCATTTACATCGCTTTGACAAGAGAAAAGGTACAGTATAATAGTGATAATAGAGAGATTTCTCGTTAATCTTGAAACAAGTTGCATATCGGGTAGATTTTTTATAAAATGGCAAAACTATACAGCTGTGTGAAAATAGATTTTTAGGTATACGTTTAGCTGTATATTTTTGTTGATCTTTTCAAGCAAGTTTCCGAACGGGACTTATAAAAAACCGCAATAGAATGAAAAAAATTGCAATTACAACCAGTATTTTATTCCTAGTGTTTCAATGCTCTTGGGCACAGGTGGAGTTCGAAGATGTTCGTTTCGGGTTTCAATTGAGCCCTACTTTTTCCTGGATGTCCACCAATGTAACGACCATCAACAGCAGTGGCACTAACCTTGGATTAAAACTCGGGATGATAGGAGAATACTACTTTAGGGAAAATTACGCCTTAACCGGTGGGCTCGGCTTTGCTTTTAATGCTGGAGGTACGTTGTTATTTGATAATCCCGGCACCTTTTGGAGCGAAACAAATCTGCCCCCTGCGCTGGATACCATTGATTCGGGAGGAACGAAATTAAGGCACAATATTCAGTATGTCGAAATACCGATAGGATTAAAGCTACGTACCAACGAATTTGGTTATATGAGTTATTTTGTGGAACCAGCGATTACCATTGGTATTAATACCCAGGCACGTGGTGAAATCACGGGTACTGATAATGATCTCGCCAACTTGGAGGAAAAATTTGATATACGGCGCGAGGTAAATGCTTTGAATCTTGCCTGGGGCATCACCGGTGGCTTCGAATACAGTGTCTCCCAGAGCATGGGGTTAATCGGAGGGTTGGGCTTCCAAACGGGGTTCACCGACGTCACCACAGATAATGCCGGTAATGTAGAATTCGACCCCCAAAGAGGGAATCGCAGGGATGATTCGAAGGCAACGGTTCATTCTATTATCATAAAACTGGGAGTGATATTTTAGACTGAGATCGAGGCAACTTAGTTCTATTCAAACTTGAACGCCATCTCATCTAATTGTATCTTTATCAAAATTGAATGCTAATGACGCTCATAAAAGAACAAGAACAACAACTGGAAGATTTCATCTCTAAAGCGCTGCAAGAAGACATAGGATCAGGAGACCATACTTCTCAAGCTTGTATTCCGGAGGATATGACGAGTAAGGCGGCTTTACTGGTCAAAGATCCTGGAATTATTGCCGGCGTAGAGGTAGCCCGTCATATTCTTGCCAAGGTTGACCCCACAGTCAGGTTTAATGCTCTCCTGGAAGATGGCAAACCAGTGAGTTACGGCGACGTAGCTTTTGAGGTGGCCGGGAACACGAGAGCTATATTGCTGGCAGAACGGTTGGTGCTTAATATTATGCAGCGGATGAGCGGTATCGCTACCTTAAGTAACCGGTTTAAGTTCGAGGTAGAAGACTTGCCCGTCACCCTGTTGGATACTCGCAAGACCACCCCTCTGTTACGGTTTTTGGAAAAGGAAGCGGTTAGGCTGGGAGGATGCCAAAATTATCGCAAAGGGCTGTATGATTGGATCATGATAAAGGATAATCATATCGATGCATGCGGTGGTATAAAAGAGGCTATTGAAAAAGTAGCGGCTTATCAAAAAGCAAAGGGTCTCAATCTGGGCGTGACCATTGAAGTGAGAAATTTAGTAGAATTATACCAGGTTCTGGAAGTAGGACAGATCACCCGCATAATGCTGGATAATTTTGAATTGCCAATCCTGCACGAAGCCGTAGCTATTGTCAACAAAAGGTACGAAACAGAAGCTTCGGGGGGCGTCAACCTCAATACCGTGCGGGCTATTGCTAAAACAGGAGTAGATTATATTTCAGTAGGTGCTTTGACGCATTCGGCGACCAGCCTTGATCTTAGTTTGAAAATTGTTCCCAAAGGAGATTGATCAGCAGTCACAGGAGATAATAATAAAATCGGTTTAGTTTTTGCCCATAACAGCTCTGGCGGCAGATCTGCCGGCCTCCATTGCAGCGTTTAAGGACGGGTTTGACAAATAATCGCCCGCCAGATAAACCGTATCTGAAAACTGAAGGTCCTCGGCTTTAGGGGCGTAACTCAGGTCAGCTCGCTTGGGGAGTGCCTTGCTGATCGTATATTTTTTCAAAAATTCCAGATCACTAATGTTACAGTACCGGTTCAGATCTTCCTTGACTTTCTCTACAAGGCCAGCATCATCCAGTGTTTGTTTTTTGACTACTGTCGCCGATAAGAGCACTACTCCGTTGAAACTTTGAACATCAGAAACGTAGTGAAAGTTATTCACTAGTGCATCAGGTTCTGCAATTAATCCGATGATCGGCTTTTTTAAAATAGAGGACTGTGCCTTGAAGTAAAAATTCGTGCAGGAGTGCCAGTCATAATGAGGCGCCGTATAGTTAGATAGCATATTGGCGGGATCAGTTGCGATAATGATCGCGTCAGCGGTTAAAGTAGTGCCATCAGCCGTAATGATATCCTGGTCTTCCACTTTTTCTACTGTCGTATTTAACTGGATCTTAGAAGATTTCAACTTCTCTTTCAGATGCTCGGGGATCACTTTGATCCCGTATTGCGGGATCGCGGCATGACCTTCCGAAAACATTTTGTAAACAAACTGAAACATACGGCTGGAAGTTTCCAGGTTAGGCTCCAGGAAGATACCGGAGAAAAATGGCTTGAAAAAGGCTCGAATGATCTTCTCCGAAAAACCAAAAGACTGCAAAAAATGCAATGTCGTAGTTTCCGGCCCCAAAAAAATGGAACTGATGGATTGTTTTTTCAGTCGTTGGGATAATTGCAGAATTTTAATTTTATCCAGAACTGTTCCGATGGGAGCAAATAAGGTCGGCCACAAAAAAGACCAGTCACGAAGCGGATCACCAATTGCGTATTGATTACCATTCTGGAAAACCACCGCTCCGGGTAAAAAAGTTTTCAAATTGAGTTGATCGTAGTTCAGGTATCTCTTGGCGGCCGGATATTGAGTTAACAAAACCTGGAAACCATGATCAAATAGAAACCCGCCTTCTGCATCTGTTTTAACTCTTCCGCCGACGCGGTTGCTTTTCTCGAGGATAACAGGACTTATACCCGCCTGTTCTAATTCTAATGCTGCTATCAATCCACTTACTCCTGCCCCAATAATGTAGACTTTTTGCTGGTTTTTACTCATTTTGCGTCTGACTGAGGTTGTTAAAGTACTCCTGGTAAATCCTTTTTCTGGGACTGAAACCTAAATAAATCATCGGATAAAACAAAATACTCAATAAGATATTTGAACCTTGAAATGAAATATCATCAATGATCAGGGACGTATCTTCAGAAAGCTTTCGAACGATGTGTTTATGTCGCCAAAAAGAAAGACCAGGAGGTAGTTTTATACCCTCGTCGATAAAATAGGCTTCCTTCTCATTCTCCCCATCCTCGGTAATATCACTGATCCAATCCATTTTTAAAGGACTCAAAAACCGCAAATGTACCCGGTTCCCCTTTTGGGAGCCAGTGAATTCCACGATCTCAACTTTAGCATTCCTGGGTAGTAAGGCTTCAAAAAGTTGACGGTCAAATTTTTCCATTACTTTTCGGTAATGGCCTTTCACTTTAGTTTCCAATCGTATTTGCATGGGCATTAAATAGCTGATTTGGTCAGATCAACAGCCCGAAATGGAGTTTTGTTCGTTACCAAGACCCAGGCTTAATTCCCTACTCGCTTCGACTCTTCCTCCAGTCCCGTTTTGCGGCGCCTGGATTTGATATTTTGGTTCCCAAAATTATAACTCATACTCAAGCTGGAACGGCGGCTGTCCCAGTTACCGGCTCCCGAGGAAACCAGTCCATTAAACTCGGAAACACCGCTCCAACCAGATTCAAAAAAGATATCGTTGATACTCAGTTTGACGTTCAGTTGGTCATCCAAAAATCTGCGCTGCAACCCCAGGTTCAAGCTCCAGCTGGGATCATATTCAAACACACCGCCCCAAATACCGGGACCAGCGTACCACCCTGATACTTCACCTTTAAACCCTTTAGGTAGATCAATGGTGTGCTGTTGGAAGATATTATAAGTCCAGGCCTGAACGTCAACGACGGCTCCTCCGCCGTAATCTGCCTGATTATCCTGGTAAGCACCGCTGAAATTGACGTACGCATTCCAACCTTTAGTGACCTGTATAGGGGCACTGATATTTAAGCTGTATATTTTTTGTTCGGCCAGATTTTCCCAAGTAATAAAATTTGCTCGCGGATCTTCGTCGTCGGGGCCGATTAAACGGGTGATCTGGTTAGTAGTCCGACTGTATGCTAGTTTGAAATTGTAGCGGTAAGCCAGGGTATAGCCCAGTTCTACATTGTTTACAATTTCGGGATTTAAAAAGGGATTTCCTTTTTCAAAGGAGATTTCACTCAACCGGTTATTGAAAGGGTTCAATACATTGTAATCCGGGCGGTTGATCCGCCGGCCGTAATTGAAGGCCAGGCTGTTTTGCTCGCTCACTTTATAGGTTAGGCCAAAACTAGGGAACCAACTAAGATAATTCAATTCTACGGGAGGTTCTTGTAATTCCGTTAAAAAGGCTTGCAGGTCACCAGTCGCATCCGTTTGTTCCGCCCGCAAACCAAGAGACAGATCCCATTTTTTGCCTAGTGAACGCGCATAGCTGATGTATCCGGCGTATACGCTTTCATTGTATTCAAAGCGATTAGAGTTGCGGTTATTCAGCACTTCATTTCCCGATAAAATATCAAAGAACAAAAAAGTATTGTCAGTGATCACTCGACTGAGTTTACTTCCCAAACCTAATTGCCCGCCCAGCGTTTTGGTCTCATAATCTACCTTGAAGGTGTAAATATCGATATCCACCGGTGTGTCAAAGCTGGTGATGACCTCCGTAAGCACATTTTCCTCTGCGGCATCATAATAAAGATTGGGCTGAAACCTATTGCTCGTATTGCGGTAACGACCATAATCGGCATCAATATTCAAGCTGTGCTTATCTTTTTGGTAACTATAGTTGACATTGAAAGTGTTTTGATTACGGTTATTGAAATTGTCATTATCGGCAACGAGGATACTATCGACCTGACCGGGATTGGCCTGTGAGGCAATTTCAATCCGATTGAGAGATTCGAAAAGGCCTTCATTGGTATTGCCACTTACCAGAAAACCTACGGTATGTTCTTTGCTTAAGAAAAAATCGGTACCTATGCGATAATTATAGCCATCTATGTTATTCTTGAAATCGTTCGTTTCCGCCAGACTAATATTGTTTTGGGTGCTTAAAAAGACTAATTCGGTAAAATTTTCGCTGTGAAAAAGGCCGGCATTTCCGAAAATATTGACGAACTGATTTCTGTAATTTCCACTGGCGCTGGCATTGCTGCGATTATATCGCCCCTGGCTGGCACTACCGCTAAATGTACCATTGGCACCCTGGTTTTTGTCCTTCTTGAGGCGGATATCGATGATCCCGGCATTCCCTTCTGCTTCGTAGCGTGCTCCCGGATTGGTAATGATATCAATGCGGTCAATCTGTTCAGCGGGTAAATTACGTAAGTAGTTGGTAAGGTCTTCTCCGGTCAGGGGCAGTCGTTTGCCATCTACGTAAAGCAATACGCCCGACCGGCTAAGTACCGAGATGTTATCATTATTATCAACCAAAACGCCCGGTGCTTTCCGCAACAGGCCTAATCCATTATCTCCGGCACTATTGATGGTACCTTCCACATTGAAAACCGTCCGATCCGGTTTAACTTCTACCATGGCCCGGTCAGCCGTTACCGTAGCTGTTTCCAGTTCAATAGAAGCCGGTTGGAACATCAATATCCCTAATTCCTTTTTTTGATCTTCGCCAATTTCCAGATTTTCAATCCGTAAATCCGCATAGCCGATATAAGTAGCTAATAAGTAATAAGTGGCCGGCTGGATGGATTTAAAAGTAAAAGCTCCATTCTCATCGGTCACTTCGACCTTTATGAGACTCGAATCGGACTGATCATAAAGGGCAATATTGGCAAAGGAGATCGCTTGTTCATCCGGATCCTGTAATTGTCCGGTTATGATTGCGTCTTGAGTGAAAGAAAGCAATGGCATCAACGCCATTGACAACATGAGCGTAAAATTCTTCATAATAACGTCGGCTTGTTTATTTTTCAACTACTGATTTAAAATGTAAATGGTTACAATATCCGGGTAATAGTTGTACAGACAATTGATCCGGTAAAAGGTTGCAGCAATAAATGAGTTTTTAAAACAAAAAATGTTAAACCTTGGTTATGTATGATTGTTTAGGCTGCATGGAAAATCAGTATAACAGGCCCTGGATGGGTACGGCTTTAAAAGCAGCTGCCGTTTATAACCTACTTTGGGGAGCATGGGTGGTATTGTTTCCCCGTCATTTTTTCCTTTTGACTGGAATGGAGGTGCCTAACCAATTGATGATCTGGCAGGGGATGGGCATGGTAATCGGGGTTTACGGGCTGGGTTATTGGTGGGCGAGTTATGCGCCTGTTCGGCATTGGCCGATCGTGGCGGTAGGTTTTTTGGGGAAGATCTTCGGACCATTAGGTTTTGTTTTCAACTTCTTGCAAGGGCTGGTGCCCGTCTCTTTTGCTTACACTTTGATCACCAATGATTTTATATGGTGGCTACCTTTCTTTTTGATTCTACTGGCGGCTCATCGTTCCGGATGGCCTTTGCGGGGATAATTGCCAGAAAAATCAGAGATTTTTGAAATCTTAATCTAAAAATACCTTAGGTTGTCGGCCAAATGAAGATAAATGAACAAAGAAATTCTCCGGCTGGCCATTCCCAATATTATCAGCAATATTTCGGTACCACTGTTAAGTACAGTCGATACCGCATTGATGGGTAGGCTTTCGGCCTTGCATATAGGAGCAGTAGGCATCGGATCAATGATTTTCAATTTCATTTACTGGAACTTTGGGTTTCTCCGCATGGGTACAACGGGGCTGGTTGCGCAGGCTTACGGAAAAAAAGACGATGCTGAGGTTATCCAATTAATGGGACGTGCTAACGTTGTCGTGCTCGTATTGGCCTTCCTGGTCCTGGTTTTGCAAATGCCGCTGGCAGGTTTGTCCTTCCAATTAATGGGCCTTAGCCCCGATCAGGAATTGCTGGTTAACGAATATTTTTATATCCGGGTGTGGGCAGCCCCGGCAACGCTGGCTTCTTATGTTTTTATCGGATGGTTTTTCGGGATGCAAAACGCAGTTATCCCCCTGATACTGGTCATTTCCGTTAATATTATCAATATGGTATTGAGTTACTACTTCGTTCAATACCAGGGTATGGAAATCGCGGGCGTAGCGTACGGCACCTTGATCGCCCAATACTTTGGTCTGGTTCTCGGACTTGTTTTTTTCTTTTGGAAATATGGCTACCTGCTATCCTATTGGCAAAAAAAGGCCGTATTAGAATGGGAAAAATTCCTGGCTTTTTTGCGCATCAACGGCGATATTTTCCTGCGAACACTATTATTGACCACCGCATTCGGTTTCTTTTACAGTCAATCGACCAATCAAGGGGAATTGGTACTGGCCGTCAATGTGATTTTTCTACAATTTTTGAATTGGATGTCCTACGGTATTGATGGTTTTGCTTTTGCTACCGAGAGTCTGGTGGGCAAATACTCAGGTGCTCAGGATACAAAAGGGGTGTACCGTGCTATCCGTTATTCATTTGTTTGGGCAATGGGAATGGCGTTATTGTACAGCTTTTTGTATTGGTTCTTTGGCCTGGAAATGCTGCGGGTATTTACCAATCAGGATGAGGTGATCGAGGCGGCCTTGCCGTTTATGTTCTGGATTGCTTTATTTCCTATACTCAGCACGCCCTGTTATATCTGGGATGGTGTTTTCATCGGACTTACGGCTTCAAAAGCTATGCGGAATAGCATGATCCTGGCATTTGCCATTTATTTGTTGAGCTACGGGCTACTGGAAAAAGAATATGGTAATGACGGCTTGCTCCTTTCTTTTCTTATATTTATGGTTGCGCGTGGTATTGTACAATGGATTTATTTTGGGAAAAAGAGATTGGCAATAAAATAGAATGAGAATATGCAGAACTATAAAATAGCAGCCATTCATGGTGATGGTATTGGGCACGAAATTGTTCCGGCAGGCATCAAAGTGCTTCAGCAATTAGCCGCTAAACATTCCTTTGGTCTTGAATTCGATACCTTTCTGTGGGGAGCCGAATACTATCAGCAGCAGGGTAAATTTTTGCCCGATGATGGGTTGGAAACCTTAAAAAACTACGACGCTATTTATTTCGGAGCAGTAGGTTTACCGGAAGTGGATGATACGTTGCCTTTTAAAATGCTCACCAATCATATCAGAACCAATTTTGACCAATATGTCAATTATCGCCCGGTAAAATTATTTGATGGCCTGTTAAGTCCTCTGCGAAATAAAACACAACAGGATATCGACTTTGTCATTATCCGTGAAAATAATGAAGGAGAATTTGTGCAAAGCGGACGGCAATTGTATCCGGAAAGTCCACACGGAATAGCGATGGACACGAGTATTTTTACCCGCCAGGGTATTGAAAGAGTAGCTCACTACGCCTTTAAATTAGCTCGCCGCCGTAAGCAACATCTGACCAACGTCACCAAATCCAATACCTTAATCCATACCCTTGCATATTGGGACAAAGTGATTGAAGACGTAGCCTTCCTTTATCCTGACGTGACCTACAAAAAAATGTACGTAGATGCTGCTTCCGCTAATTTTGTGCTGCATCCCGAATATTTCGACGTGATCCTTACCACCAATATGATCGGCGATATTTTGAGCGACCTGGGAGGAGCTATAATGGGGAGCCTGGGATTGGGAGGTAGTGGAAACATAAACCCCGAAAAAGCTTTTCCTTCTATGTTTGAACCTATCCATGGTTCTGCACCAGACATTGCAGGTAAGAACCAGGCTAATCCCATCGGGCAATTTTGGTCGGGTGCATTAATGCTGGAGCACCTGGAAGAAATGAATGCTGCCAATGACATGATGAAAGTGATCAATACCATCACCGCCGGCGGTAATTTAACGGCTGACCTGGGGGGAAAGGCCACTACTGAGGTCATTACCGAACGGGCGCTGGAAATTCTGAGCCGGGAAGAAATGTGAGAGTAGGGCCAGGAATCATTGGGGTAGGTAACTTTTGGCTTCTGAAATTTTCCATGAAAATCCTCCAGTTATTACAATAAATCCTCCATTTGAATTGCGATCCAATCTTTATTCTCGATGATAGATCTAGAAAATTACACTATTCATGACCTTACGCTTACATTAGATGAAAAAATTACCGGGTTTTCAAGCCAAACAGCTAAAACCTTCCAAGAAGATGGGTGGAATGCCACGTGGTTAAACATTTATTCCCATGCCGGCACTCATATGGATGCTCCTTTTCATTTTGCAGTTAATGATAAAAGAGTCGATGAATACAGACCGAATGACTTGATGGGGAAAGCATGGATATCGAGAATAGATATCTATCAAGAACAACAATTAATTGAGGTAGACGACCTGGGAAAGGTCAGCAGCAAAATAGAACCAGGGGATAGTTTATTGCTACAGACCAATTGGAGCAAAAAAGTCGGCCTGCCAGAATACCGTGATGGGCTACCCCGGATCAGTAAAGAGCTGGCTCAGTGGTGTGTTGGTAAACACATCAAAATACTGGGGGTAGAGCCTCCTTCGGTAGCAGATGTCAACAACCTTAAAGAAGTAACCGAAATACACCGGATACTGCTGGGAGGTGGGATTACAATTGTAGAAGGGCTTACAAACCTGGACCTGATCACTAAAGAACAGGTGTTTTTTATGGCATTGCCCCTCAAAGTCGGAAAAGGTGACGGGGCTCCTGCCAGAGTGATCGCCTTTGAAGAAAATTAATCTTATGAATGAGCATAAAGTATCAAAGGAAGCCTTGTTTTCCACGCTGCCTAAAACGGAATTCATCAACGATCTAGATAAGCAAATTGAGGCTGCTATTGCTGATAAAATAGATACGATCATCGTTTTGGATGATGATCCTACTGGCACACAAACGGTTTATGATGTACCGGTACTAACCCAATGGGATATTCCTTCGGTAGAATCTGAATTAAAGATAGGAACCCCATTGTTCTACATCTTAACCAATTCGAGGGCTTTGGTTGAAAAGGAGGCTATTGCTCTGGCCCTGGAGATTGGAAATAATATCAACAAGGCTTCGAGTAAGCTCGAAAAAAAGTGCCTGGTAATAAGTCGTAGCGATAGCACTTTAAGAGGTCATTATCCCGCCGAAGTGAAAGCCTTAATGACGGGTCTAGGACTCCGGAATGCAGTGCAATTCATCATTCCTGCTTTCTTTGAAGGGGGGCGGTATACCATTAACGATATTCACTACGTACAGGAGGGCGACCAGCTAATACCGGCAGGACTTACGCCCTTTGCTCAAGACAAGGTATTTGGCTACCAAAATTCGAACCTCATTGAATGGGTGAAGGAGAAAAACGAAGAGGAATCCGAAACCGAAAAAATAAAAAGCCTTTCGCTGAATGATTTGCGAACGGAGGAAATTTCTGAATTAGCTGAAAAGATAAATACATTTGGAGCAAATGATGTCTGTATCGTTAATGCGGCGGAATACCAGGATCTGCAGCGTTTTGTTGCTGCGGTTTTTCGAACGGAGATAACCGCACTTTTCAGGACCGCAGCCTCTTTCGTTGCAGCGATAAGAGCTAAACCATTCCGGCCATTACTCAAAAAAGAAGAATTGAACGTAAAAGGATCCGGAGGACTGATCATAGTAGGGTCTTACGTTCCAAAATCAACAGCACAATTAAGGCATTTACTGGAAGAGCTTCGACCTTTACAAATAGAAATTGACGTAGCGAAACTAATTGAAGGTAAATTGACGAAAGCTAATGATCTCTCCGAGCAGGTCAACCATCGATTACAAGCAGGTGAAATGGTCGTACTTTCCACCAGCAGAAAACTGGTCAGCGCTGATTCCGACAAGGATAGTCTCGATATTGGAAAGGTCGTTTCCCGCTTTCTTACCGATATTGTTGCAGGGGTTACGGTGAGGCCGCAATTCATTCTGGCAAAGGGAGGGATCACTTCCAGCGATATTGCGACTCAAAGCCTTCGAGTGAAGCGCGCTGTAGTTAAAGGACAGATCATTGCCGGCGTTCCGATTTGGGAGTTGGAGGAAGGAAGCAAATTTCCAGGATTGGCCTACATCGTTTTTCCGGGCAACGTAGGAGATGAAAGCAGCTTAACGGACGTCGTGAGAAAAATGCACTGAAACCGGACCGATATTCACGACAACTATCCACGGTTGAAATATTTAAAGCAAAAACAAACCATATGAAAGGCAGGCATATCGTAGCGGCAGGCATGTTTCTTCTGGCCTTGCTGCTGTATATCGACCGCGTTTGTATTTCGGTTGCTAAAGAAGCCATTGGTGGGGAGTTGGGCTTAAGTGATAAAGCAATGGGGTGGGTACTCTCTGCATTTGCATTAGGCTATGCATTGTTTCAGGTACCTAGCGGGATGATGGCTGATCGTTTTGGACCGCGTAAAGTGCTAGCAGCAATCGTTACCTTTTGGTCTTTATTGACGGCATTAACCGGAGCAGTCTGGAGTTTTCTTTCCTTATTGATTGTGCGGTTCTTTTTTGGAGCTGGTGAGGCGGGGGCCTTTCCGGGAATGTCGAGGGCAATTTTTTCCTGGATACCTTTAAAAGAACGGGGGGTCATTACCGGTCTTAACTTTTCGGGGTCCCGCTTGGGAGCTGCATTTGCTTTGCCCTTTGTTGCCTGGTTAATTACTGATTATGGATGGCGCAACGCGTTTCTTATCCTTGGACTTATTGGCATTTTCTGGGCAGTTATTTGGTGGATAGGGTTCAGAGATCGACCGGAGGAACATCCCAGCCTATCCGCCGATGAAAAAAACGAAATTATCCGAACGCGACAAGAAGAAGAAACGGGTGATAAAACTGCGTTGGACGCCCGGCAATTATTACGGTCAAAAAACATGTGGTCTGCAATTGGCCAGTACTTTTGCAGTAATTTTACTTTCTTTTTTGCATTAACCTGGCTATTTCCCCATTTAAAAAGTACTTACCAACTGGATACCATGGAAGCAGGATGGTATGCCGTTGCTCCTTTTATTGCCGGGGCACTGGGGAATTGGGTTGCCGGCATATTAGTAGACAGGATTTTTCAGCAAGGCCAGTGGAACCGATCCCGTATTTTTCCTGCAATTCTCGGGTTTACGCTGGCCGCTATTGGTATGGTGGGAAGTATTTACATGGATACTGCTACCGGAGCGGTACTCATGTTAAGTATCGCCATATTTGGCGCAGACATGACGCTACCTCCTTCCTGGGCACTATGTATCGATGTCGGTAAAAGTAACGCGGGAACTGTTTCGGGTACGATGAACATGGCGGGTAACATTGGATCTTTTCTGACTGCCCTGGCTTTTCCGTATCTTACAGCTTGGACCGGCTCAGTGGATTATTTCTTTTATACGGCAGCGGGTTTCAATTTAATTGCTATTTTGTTGTGGTGGCGGGTAAGGGCGGCCGAAGGGCTGGCATATTAGGGGAGGAAGCCTCTATAAAAGAAATTTAGAGCTATAGCGGTTGTCACTACATGTCCGGCAAGTAGATCACGATAAAAACCACTGATACCATTGATTACCAAGATCGCATGCATCGGAGCAGGTTATTTTGCTCACTTCCACCTTGATGCCTGGCATCGCCTTCCGGGTGTTGAAGTAATTGCTATTTGTGACAAGGATCAATCCAAGGCGGAAGCGTTAGCTCAAAAGTTTGGCGTAGAAAAGGTGTACTCCCTATTCGACGAGCTATGCCAGGAAGAAGAATTTGAAGTGGTGGATATTATAACACCTCCTGAAACTCATCTTGGTTTGTGTCAAAAAGCGGTACGACATGGCTTGCATATCATTTGCCAAAAGCCCCTGGCACCATCTCTAGCAGAAGCTACTCAGATCGTGGCATTAACCGAACAGGAAGGCCTCAGGTTCATGGTGCACGAAAATTTCCGGTTTCAACCCTGGTACCGCAAGATCAAAACCTTATTGGAGGACAATCGCATTGGCGACCAATTATTTTCTGTACAACTAAGGATGAGAACGGGCGATGGCTGGGGACAAGACGCCTACCTGGGCAGACAGCCCTATTTCAGGACCATGCCGCAGTTGTTTATTTATGAAACGGGGATTCACTACATCGATGTTTTCAGGTATTTGATCGGTGACATACGGTCGGTCTACGCCCGCCTGCGTAAACTTAATCCGGCCATTGCCGGTGAAGATTGCGGCCTCGTTCTTTTTGACTTTATTAATGGCGTACAAGGAGTTTTGGATGGAAACCGGTACAACGAGCCGAATTATCCTGACCCCAGGTATACCTTTGGGGAAACGATCATTGAAGGAAACCAGGGTACGATCCGGCTATATGCAAATGGAAAGATCACTTTAAAGCCGCTGGGAAAACCTGAAGCTGAAATTGATTATCACCACGAAAATACTGGTTTTGGCGGGGACTGTGTGTATTTTACCCAGCAACACTTTCTTGAATCTTTTATTCAAGGAAAACCTTTCGAAACCAATGGCCGAGCTTATTTGAAGAACCTGAAAATACAGGAGGCTATTTATGAAAGTGCTCGCACCAGGATGGAAATCTATTTGTAGCACTTCCCCAACGCCGGTATTGGTCATTATTTACGCCTACTCCAAAAATAAGTACCCACAAAGCAATAGAAAAACTGAGGTTTATCAATATGCTCCTAAAAATCACTCCGGTCAGAGACCAGGTCGGCCAGATGATGGGGCGATTAGGAGCCTCTTTATTCGTTCAACTTGTCCCTGAAGGAAGTATGGTTAATATTGGGGTAGGCTTTCCGGAGGAAGTAGCCCGTTTGTTAGTTGAACACGGGTTTGAACACGATTTTATTTTTACCACGGATACTGGAACTGCGAAAATGATTCCTGAAAACATAGTCACGGGGAAAAGCTTCAAACTGAAAGCTGATTTGGAATCATTGATATAAAAATTTGAAACAGTATGACGAAGTACCACCTAATTATAGTCACAAATATGGGACTAAATTTTCTTTCAGAACAGAACATTATTAGAAACGGTAGTTTTGAAGCGCTTTCCAGTTGTGCTTGTGCTGATAACCCCATCCTGGGTTTTGACCAGGTCATTGATTGGCACTCCACATTTGGTGATTGCCGGGTGTCCCCTGGACAAAACGGTTTGGCATTTTTGGGAGCCATCCTTATACTGCGTTGATTGAAAATACTGGAAAAATAGATTGGAAATATCTCAAAATTCATCTAGCTTAATTAGAATATTTAAAATGAAGTACCAATGACCAAGAAAATAACCCTTGCAAATCGCATTCTTTTATTCCTATTTTTATTTGGATTCAATTTATACGGTCAACCTTCTATTTTCGAAGTACTATCCGAAGAGGAAGTGGTAAAAATTGAGATTGAAACGGATTTTAAAACTCTGCTCAAGAACAAAGCAGAGCCAGAATACCAACCTGGTACTTTTACCTTTCTTAGCGGTACTTTAGAAGGTACCACCAAGGAGGTAAAAATAATGCCACGGGGGAATATGAGGAGAAGGATATGCTTTTATCCTCCAATTTGGGTGAGGTTTTCGAAAAAGGATTTTGATCATCATAAATTCAAACTCGTCAATATTTGCCGGAAAGGTAAGGTGATGGACGAAAATTTGTTTGAAGAATATTTGATCTATCGATTGTATCAACTGCTCACTGAGTATAGTTTTGATACCCAGTTGTTTCAAATTGATTACAAATTGCCGGATGAAGAGGAGATTGAATTTTCTGCTTACGGCTTCTTTATTGAACACAAGAAAGAGTTAGCTAAACGAACGGGCACTAAGGACTATGATCCTACCTCCATGCGGCCGCGTATTTTAGAACAACATCATTACGCCCGGATGGCATTATTCCAATATATAGTTGGTAATACCGATTGGCACATCACCAATTTGCACAATCTCAAATTTTTCAGGAGCGTCGAAGAAAAGGCGGTAATAGCAGTACCTTATGACTTTGATTACAGCGGTTTTGTCAATGCCTCCTACGCCGTACCCCACGAAAGTCTGCCCATTAAAAGCGTCTCCACCCATTATAATAAAGCGGATTGCTTTAGCGAAGAAATTATCGATAAAGTACTTCCGGAGGTGTTAGCCCAAAAGCAAGCAATGATAGACCTGGTAATGGGCTTTGAATTGTTACCCGAAAAAAGAAGGGAGAATTTAGTAAGTTTTCTGGAAGAAGGTTTCTCGGATCTGAAAAATAAGAAAAAAGTAAGAAAGCTTTTTGTAAAGAATTGTCAGTAAGCCTTTACCAGGAAGGTTATTATTTTTTTCCATACAATGTTATATTTGCGGGCAACTTTTTTTGGAGCTGGTAGCATTGATGCCAGTATCAATTATCCTCGTTTAACGTAAAAGAAAAGCCCGCAATGAGTAAGTGTAATTCCGCTGCTGAAGCCGTTGAAGTGATAAAATCCGGCGACAGAGTATTCATTCATACTGCTGCAGCAACTCCCGTCAAATTACTAGAAGCCTTAACGGCAAGGCATAATGAATTAAAGAATGTAGAACTTGTATCTCTGCACACGGAGGGGCCGGCACCATATGCTGATGATGCCTACGCTGATAGTTTTAAGATCAATTGCTTTTTTGTTGGCCATAACTTGCGAAAGCATGTTCAACGAGGCCGGGCCTTTTACGTTCCCGTTTTCTTAAGTGAGATTCCGGGGCTTTTCAGAAGTGGTAAAATGCCAATAGACGTTGCTTTGGTTACCTTATCGCTTCCCAATGAGAAGGGGTACTGCTCGTTGGGGTGTTCTGTAGACGTTTCGAATGCAGCCATGGATAGGGCAAAATATGTTGTTGCTCAGATAAACCCCAATATGCCTTTTGCGCATGGTAACGGCAGCATCCACATCAGCAAGATAGACCGGTATATAGAAGTGGATGATCCTTTGTTTGAGGTGCCGGTAAAAGAACCAACACCGATTGAAGCCAATATCGGAAAGTACGTAGCTTGGCTGGTAGAAGATGGTGCCACCCTGCAAATGGGGATCGGAGGTATTCCGAACGCTGCGCTTGCCCAATTGACCAATCATAAAAACCTGGGCGTTCATACCGAAATGTGCTCCGATGGTATTATCGACCTGGTAGAACGTGGTATCATCAATGGTTCTCAAAAAGGAATGGACCGGGGGAAAGTGGTATCCAGCTTTGCTTTCGGGAGTAGAAAAATCTATGAATTTATCCATAACAATCCCAAGGTGAACATGCTGGACGTAGGCTATGTGAACAGTACGTCAAATATACGCCGCAACCCGAAAACTACCGCCATCAACAGTGCTATCGAGATCGATGTTTTCGGCCAGGTATGTGCTGATTCTATCGGGCCTAAACAATTCTCCGGTGTAGGCGGACAAATGGATTTCATACGTGGAGCCGCTTTATCCGAAGGCGGGAAGGCCATCCTGGCGCTTCCTTCACGCACTTCAAAGGGGATTCCACGTATTGTTGCTCTGCTGAATTATGGTGCTTCGGTTGTGACTACCAGAGCCCATGTCCAATTTATTGTCACTGAATATGGCATCGCCGATATGTACGGGAAAAACCTGAAGGAAAGAGCCCGGCAAATGGTGAATATTGCCCATCCGGATGACCGGGAAAAGCTGCAGAAGGACATTCACGAGCATTATAAGATATTGCTTTAGGAAAGGGCCCTATTTATTGAGTAAGTTAACAGATGCCAGATGCCAGATGTCAGATAACAGATGCCAGCTGCCAGACTGCATGAGATTGGAGGGGAGGCAGTCTGGCGTCTTATTTACTTAGCATTCAGGTGGAGACCATCTTCAAGTTAAAACCACTTATTGCCCAAATGCCGGACATTACCCCAAATGTACTGCGCGTTGCCGGTAGGCTATTCTAATTCTGCATTACTAGGTGGATATTGAAGTCATATTTATTGATTTCAAAAAATTACTGACCATGGAACATCCACAAGCTATTCCCGAATTCAACTTATCGATTGACGCAAAGACCCTGAAACCATTATTCTCCATCCAATCGTACCGCCATACCATAGATATGATCGTCAACTGGGTGATCATTTTTGCAGTGATGTATTTATGCCGGGAGTACTTTCACTTTCACCCTCTTTTTTATATATTTAGTGTAATCACTATTGGAGCCAGAATGCACGCTTTGGCTATTTTGATGCACGATGCTTCCCATTTTCGCTATTTAAAAAACCGCAAATGGAATGATGTTATTACCAACCTGTTTACCATGTATCCATTGTTTACTTCCATTGAAAAATACCGGCAAAACCACATGCGTCACCACCGCCATTTAAATACGGAAGATGATCCGGACTGGGTAGCGAAACTGGGAAAAAGAGAGTTTCGGTTTCCTAAGACCAAAAGGGAGTTCTTAACGACTGTTTTTTCTTACCTGGTATTGTACCAGGGGATTAATGATGCTATCTGGTTTCTACGTCGTTTTAGCTCAAGCGGAGAAAAACAAAACGGAGAAAGGGAGAAAAGTACACTGAGAATAGTATTTTTTCTTGTCCTTTTCACTGTCTTGACCCTATTTGGTCTGTGGAAGTACTATCTATTGTTATGGATCATTCCTTACCTCTCTACCTTTTTTATGTTTCAATACATCAGAAGTGTGGCGGAACATTTTGGAGAACTAGCCTATGATCATGAATTGACCCATACCAGAACGGTTAAAGCCACCTGGTTGGAAAAATTCTTTATCGCTCCGCATAATGTGGGGTATCACCTGGAGCACCACTTGTATCCCGGAGTGCCATACTACAATCTGCCCAAATTGCACCGTGCGCTCATGCAGGACGACAATTACAATCAAAAGGCCCATTTGACTCAGGGATACGTAAGGGGGCTGCTCAATGAACTGGGGGCAGTAACCGCTCAATCTGATACTGCATATCCATAATCTTGGAGTATTTTTTTAGCCGCCGGAGAAAACAGAAATTGATAGAACTGACGGGCGGCCGGGCTGGGCCTGTTTTCTCCTTTGATCAACACGACACCCTGTTTGATCGGGGTATAGGCACGATCATCCACGGCCGTCCACCGGCCCTTGTTGCGCATTTTGGGCGATAAAACGACGGACATGGCCGTAAACCCCAATTCTGCTGATTGAGTGGTAATGAACTGGTTTGTTTGCGCGATGCTTTCGCCAAAAACTAGTTTCTGCTCAACGCTCCCGGCTAGATTGTAGTAATTGAGTACCTCTAATGCTGCTTCGCCGTAGGGTGCGGTTTTGGGGTTGGCAACGGCGATATGCTTGATAGATTCATCGGCCAATCTTGTTAACGAAGGATCTATTTCGGGCACCATAGACCATAACACTAGCTTACCGTAGGCATATTCCTTCGGGGGAGAGTCTGCTTTTCCGTTTTTCGCCACCTCTTCCGGATATTTCATGTTCGCGGCAACAAATACATCAAACGGTGCCCCTTCCTTTATTTGAGCGGTGAGTTTTCCGGAGGAACTGACGATAAGGTCACACTGTATGCCGCTGCTGTCAGCAAATTGTTTGGCAAGTTCTTCCATTGCAAATTGCATGTTTGCGGCTACCGCTACGCTGATTTTCTCTTTTTTCTTCTCTTTATTATTACCCTGGGTACAGGCAGAAAAGCTCAGTAGTAGAATGAATGATACTGAATAGAGATAAGCAATTTTCATCATTGGAAACTAATGGTTTGACAATAATACAACAGGCCTTTAAATATTGACTTACTCCACAAAGGGAACTTTTTTCTTTAGATTTAGGTTAATGCAGGTGTGATGAAAAGTATATTCATATACAAAATTTCTTTTCCCGTTTCAGCGAAACAGGGAATTTCCAATAGTGTGTGATCAATAAAACTTCTCAGTCAATCTTTTGTATCGTCCTGGTACAAAAATTCCTTTGTAAAGACAGTAAAGTCAAATATTGTGGGAATTGTTTTTCATAGAAAATCAATATTCTGCTTTATCGTAAAAGGTAGTTCTGCCCAGAATAGTATGGACGATAAGTGAGGGGATTCTATTTCATCTCATTCTCATGGTTAGTGCTTCAGCGGCTGGGAAACCCTCAAGATAGTACGGCCAAAGTGGTACTGACCGATCAATTTTTTAACAAAAACATTAAAAACTATGCTTATAATTGAAAGAAAACAGGGAGAAAGTATCGATCGTTTTTTAAGGAGATACAAACGCAAACACAGAGATACGCAAATCATTCGGGAGGTGCGTCGCAGGCAACAGTATACCAAACCATCTGAGAAAAGAAGAAAAGAGATACTGAAGGTTGCCTACAATAACAAAAAACAATCGGAGGAAAGTTAGGGGTAGCTGAAAATTAAGATACCTCCTCTTGATTTGATTTTCAAACCATTGCCTCCCAAATTTTCACTTCCGTTTTCCCTTTATTTAAAACGCTATTCTATGATACTCATTTCACTCAGTTTAATTATTTCTCGTGAAAGGAGGATCAGGTTTGAATAATTATTTCACTATACCTTTTTGAATTCAGATGGCTAGCAAAGAATAAGCCATCTGAAATTCAAAATGGTATAACCGGGACTTTCGCTTAATTTTCCGGTAATATCTTAGCTACGTATTTTTTTCGTAAGTGAATACTGCACCTAAATACTGCCTGTTCATACGGGCAATATTATCCACGGAGATCTCCTTTGGACATTCAGCTTCGCAAGCAGTGATGTTAGAGCACATGCCAAATCCTTCTTCGTCCATTTTTTTCACCATTGCCAAGGCTCGTTTTTTCATTTCTACCTGCCCCTGAGGTAACATGGCGAGATGTGAGATCTTTGCGGAGGTGAATAACATCGCTGAGGCATTAGGACAAGCTGCTACGCAAGCGCCGCAGCCTATACAAGTAGCGGCATCAAAAGCTTCTGAAGCCGTGTCCTTTTCGATGGGTATGGAATTTGCATCCTGTGCTTGCCCGGTATTAACGGAAACGTATCCGCCGGCCTGAATGATCCTGTCAAAAGCCGAACGGTCAACGACCAGATCCCGGATAACAGGAAAAGCTTTTGCTCTGAACGGTTCGATAACAATAGTATCACCATCTTTGAACTTTCGCATGTGCAACTGGCAAGTGGCTGTGCCACGCTCCGGGCCATGAGGGTGGCCGTTAATAACCATATTACATGTTCCGCAAATCCCTTCTCTACAATCATGCTCAAAGTAAACGGGTGTTTTCTTTTCGGAGATCAATTTTTCATTAAGCACATCCAGCATTTCCAAAAAGGACATATGTTCACTTACATTATCCATCTGGTAGGTTTCAAACTGACCTTTTTTGCTGTATTCCCCTCCTTGCCTCCATATTTTTAATGTCAACTTCATTTTCTTCTTATTTATAACTTCTGGTTTTCAATTCTACATTTTCAAATTGCAATTCTTCTTTGTGAAGCTCCGGCTCTTCATCCCAGCCTTTGTATTCCCATGCGGAAACGTAGGCGTATTCTTCATCGTCTCTCAAGGCTTCACCTTCCGGCGTCTGGTACTCTTCACGGAAATGCCCTCCGCAAGATTCTTTTCTGTCCAGCGCGTCGACCATCATCAATTCACCTAATTCCATAAAGTCTGCAACCCGGTAAGCTTTTTCTAATTCAGGATTAAATTCTCCAGCATTACCAGGCACAAAGACATCTTTATAAAATTCCTCACGCAGTTCACGGATCATCTGGCGACCTTTGTTCAAACCTTCTGCATTTCTTGACATACCGCAATAATCCCAAACGATCTTCCCTAACCGGCGGTGAAAACTTTCGACGGATTGATTACCACCTATATTCATCAATTGCTCCAATCTTTGACGAACCTCCTCTTCCACTTTCATAAATTCTTCAGAATCGTTTGCAATGTGCGGTGTTCTGATCTCCTTGGAGAGGAATTGTCCGATCGTATAAGGGATAACAAAGTAACCGTCGGCCAACCCTTGCATCAAAGCTGAGGCTCCTAACCGGTTGGCACCGTGATCAGAGAAATTGGCTTCTCCCAGTGCAAAAAGTCCCGGAATGTTCGTTTCCAGGTTATAGTCAACCCACAAACCACCCATCGTGTAATGTACTGCCGGATATATTTTCATGGGCAATACGTATGGATTTTCGCCAGTGATCTTTTCGTACATCTCGAAAAGGTTACCGTACTTTTCGGAGACCACTTTATTTCCGAGTTCTTTGATTTTTTCTTTGCTCGGATTTCCAATGCCCTGATTGTGAGCAGCTGATTTACCGTATCTTTCGATCGCACTGGAAAAGTCAAGGAATACTGCCAATCCAGTTGGTGCAACGCCCAGGCCTTCATCAGTAGCAGCTTTAGCAGCTCTTGATGCAACGTCCCTCGGCACTAAATTTCCGAAGGCCGGATAACGACGTTCGAGGTAGTAATCGCGATCTTCCTCGGGAATATCCAGCGCCGTTTTACTGCCCTCCCTGATGGCTTTGGCGTCTTCTAGTTTTTTAGGAACCCAAACACGTCCGTCATTACGTAAACTTTCCGACATTAAAGTCAACTTAGACTGATACTCTCCGGAAACAGGAATACAAGTTGGGTGAATTTGCGTAAAACAAGGATTAGCCATCAAAGCTCCCCGGCGGGTAGCTCTCCATGCTGCACTGACATTACAGCCCATGGCATTGGTAGACAAGTAAAATACGTTACCATAACCTCCGGTAGCCAACACCACACAATGAGCACTGTGTCTTTCCAGTTCGCCGTTCAATAAATTACGGGCGATAATACCTCTTGCCTTACCGTCAATGGTAACTACGTCCATCATTTCATGCCGATTGAACATTTGAACATTACCCAAGGAAATTTGACGGGATAAAGCCTGGTATGCACCCAACAACAATTGCTGTCCGGTTTGCCCCCGGGCGTAGAAAGTCCTGCTCACCTGCACCCCGCCGAAAGAACGGTTGGCCAGCAAGCCGCCGTATTCACGGGCAAAAGGCACACCCTGGGCGACCGCCTGATCAATAATATTTAAACTCACTTCCGCCAAACGGTGCACATTGGCTTCGCGAGAGCGGTAATCTCCCCCCTTGATCGTATCGTAAAACAGGCGATAGATGCTATCACCATCATTTTGATAGTTCTTAGCAGCGTTTATCCCCCCCTGGGCAGCAATACTGTGCGCCCGGCGCGGACTGTCGTGAAAAGTAAAAGCTTTTACATTGTAACCTAATTCACCAAGTGTTGCTGCCGCACTCGCTCCTGCTAAGCCAGTTCCCACTACGATAATGTCAATGCGGCGTTTATTATTGGGAGCTACCAGGTTCATTGTCGAGCGGTACTGCGTCCACTTTTCAGCTAATGATCCTGGTGGTACTTTTCCATCTAATTGCTTCATAATATAATGTCTGAATTTATTATTGTCTAAAGAAATACATGAATATTGGAATGATCGCAAAACCTAAGGGGACAACGACAGAATAGGCTCTCCCCAAAAATCTGATGGCCGGAGAATATTTCTTATGATTAATTCCCAGCGTTTGAAATGCACTCTGAAACCCGTGTAGTAAGTGGAAAGCGATCACTACCATTGATACTACATAAAAAATGACAAAACCAATGTTGGTATAAGCTACCTGCACCAATGTATACAGATCCTTTACCTTTTGGCCTTCGATCGTAACGTATGGGGTATTTCCGATCTTCATCTGTAACCAAAACTGGTACAAGTGAATAAGGATAAAAACCAGAATGATCGTCCCAAGCCAACCCATATTTCTCGCAGAAGGAGCATGCGTTACGGTGGCTCTTGTCACTTTAACAGCATACCGTTCTTTACCCCTTGCTGCTCTGTTTTTGCTCCATAGGATCAAGCCTTGTACGGCGTGCAAAATAATAGAGAGATACAGTAAATAGGAGACTGTCTTTATAATAGGGTCGGTAGTCATTTTCTTTGC
>CAZHNG010000058.1:0-25223 GCA_964533785.1 uncultured Saprospiraceae bacterium
CCAGGTCTTCGATGATGCCTTTCCAGAGGGTGTCTTTCCTGATTTGTGTTTTCATGCTTCAAGTTAAAGAAAAACCATTTAAAAAACAAATTGAGTTTACTTTTTAAATAAAATATTATTAGTATTAATTTTGTTTTCTCAGGTACTGAAATATTTTAGAACTTAAGTACTACTGCATGATTGTGAAAATCCTTAAGTTTGACAGAATCAACTTTGGTGTTAGTTACTTTGTAATTCTGGATGGTTTCCTCGAAGTGCTAGTATTGAAACACGAGTTGTAAAAGGAGGAGTAAACTGATTTTAAATTCATTCATAAGATAAAACTATTCAATGAGCAAACAGATTTTACTACTGACAATCATCATCTTCATTGCAAATCTTACCCTCAAAGGTCAAAGTAATAGGGAGCCTATCCGTCTACATCCACAAAATCCGCACTATTTTCAATACCAAGGTCGGCCGACCGTACTGATTACCTCCGCCGAACATTACGGAGCTGTATTGAATAGCGATTTTGATTATGAAACCTATTTAGAAACCTTACACCAAGATAACCTCAATTATACCCGGATCTTTGTGGGCTCCTACGTAGAAATTGAGGGGAGCTTCAATATTCAGCATAATACTTTGGCACCAGCTACGGGGAAGTTCTTAGCTCCCTGGAAACGCGTAGATCAGGAAGGATTGTACCAGGGCGAACGCAAATTCGACCTGTCTCAGTGGAATCCGGACTATTTCGATCGGCTTGAAAGATTTATTCAAAAAGCTGATGAACTCGGCATCATCGTTGAGGTTACTTTTTTCTGCTCGACCTATCAGGACGCCTCCTGGGAAAGGAATCCCTTCAATCCAGCTAATAATGTAAATACGCTACCCCAAAATCTAGCAAGAAAGAAATCCAATACCTTGGACAACGGAGAACTGACCATCTTTCAAAAGCGATTGGTAGAAAAGATCGTTTCGGAGTTGAATGGATACGATAACCTTTTTTATGAAATACAAAATGAACCCTGGTCGGATGATCCACAGAAGGTGATGCGTATCCTGCGGACTTTGGAGCCCAACCCCGGCAAAGGCGATTGGTACAAATGGGCAGAGCGCGCATCCGATGCTTCATTGGAGTGGCAAAAAGCAATGGCGCAGGTAATCGTAGAGACCGAAAACCAACTGCCTAAAAAGCACTTGATCGCTCAAAATTATACCAATTTTAAACATTCCATCGCCAAAGTAGATCCCAATATTTCTATCCTTAACTTTCACTACGTCTGGCCGGAAGCGGTCTGGATGAATTACGCCTGGAACCGGCCCATTAGTTTCGATGAGTCGGGTTTTGCAGGGAGCTCCGATACGACTTACCTACGACAAGCCTGGCAGTTCATGTTGGCCGGTGGTGCCGTTTTCAACAACCTGGATTACTCTTTCTTCGTTGGCAAAGAAGATGGCACTGGTGTCAATAACGCGCCGGGAGGCGGTAGTGCGGCCTTTAGAAAACAACTGAGCTTTTTGAGATCCTTCCTGGAGTCTTTTGATTTTGTAGAAATGAAACCGGATTTTACGGTCGTCGCTCACGCACCGGGTTTAGAATGGCATGCCATTTCGGAACCAGGAGAACAATACGCCATCATCTTTTCGGGAATAAGTGGGGAATGGATCAGGCTGGATCTGCCTAAAGACAATTATTTTTACGAGTTTGTAAATCCTTTTGATGGCAAGGTTCTTAAGAAAGGCCGAGTTTCCGGTAAACGGAGAGAAACGGTTCAATTGGAGTTGCCCGCATTTGACGGGTTAGTGGCATTGAAAATTCTCAATTAATTCAGGTATCGATACATGGCTTTAGAGCTAAAGTTGTCGTTTTTCAGCAACTTGCTCTTTTGGTAGTTTAAATGGTGAGAGACCTTGGGATATTTGCTTCAAGTCCTGAGACCATAGCCCGCCACGTAGGGCCCGCCACGTGGGGCCCGTCTGGGTCTGGGTATGGGTTCGGGCAGGCGGTTTCTTCCAGTAACCGCCTTTCTTCCCTTAGCGATGCGTTACATCAGATCTGGGCTGCACCCAGTCTTTGTGATCGCAAGGGTGGTTATTTGATTATGGAAAGATGATTTTTTTGAAAAAAAAGTTAAAACCAAGAATAAATCTTGACAAAAACCTATGAACCAAAATATTTCAATCGTGTTTCTTTAAAAAATAGAAATGGATTAGCCTAAATTCATTTAGGCAATTGCTCACGAAGAAACAAATTAACGATGAAAAAGGTCTTATCACAAACTATTACTTCTTTATTCCTAAGAACAATACTTACCTGCCAAAACATTGTCTTTCGCGAAATGCATCCATCTGCCGAGCGATTCTATCATGCGCACCATATGTTTCGAGAACAGCTACGCCATCCATCATTGCGTCGGGAAACCTCACCAACAACTAATATCTACGGTTACCGTCAGGACTACGGCTATCTAACCGCCGGACATACTCACTGACGGCAGAAAATCCAAACCTCAGAATTTAAAATCACTCCAAAGTGGTTTTCGAAAACGGTATTTTTTTTCCAATCGTTATCTTTAACAATGCAGAACTATGAGCTTTATTGAAAAACTAAAGATGATCGAGCGACTAGATCAACTCATCAGAATGCAAGCAACAGGTTCCCCGACCAAATTGGCAGAGAGGTTGGGAGTAGCCCGAAGCACCGTCTACGAAGTTATAGATTGTATGCGCTCAATAGGAGCACCCATACAGTATGACAAGAAAAAGCAAAGTTTTTACTACTCCTCCAACGAAAAATTGTTCATTGGATATTTTGATCAGAAAAAAGACCTAAAAAAGCAATAAAAATTTATCTACCGTCCGTTTTTTTCGGACAACTGGTACCTATATTTGTTCCATAAACATTACAAGCTTGTTTAGACCCTGTTGGGTATTTAACTGTCTTAAGTTAGGATTTTGACATGATATATGCGCCTGTTTATGAGATGTTTACCGGATAGTTTTCATTGCCATAATTCCTGTCTGAAGCCATTATGAGAACGTCAAGCGTATTCGAAATTGATGAAAACTATCATTTTCTTCTCATAATATCGCTTAAACTTATCTACCTCAGGTTGAAAAATCAAAATATTCTCTTATAGAACTGATTTAAAGTTTTCTGATGGCCTGCGGCCTAAGCCCTTATAGAATCCCGATGTACATTCGGGACATGCTTTGGCTTCTACAATGGCTTGCCCTCGGCTATACCACAATACTTTAAATCAGTTCATAGAGCAAGTTTGTGCACCAGCGTATTGATAATTTACTGCAGTATAATTATACATTTTTTAACCTTAAACTTTTACAATTATGCTTAGAAAAGTAGGATTATCATGTTTACTAGCAAGTGCAGTATTTTTAGTTTCTGGCCTTTCTCTTAGTACAGCGAATGCTAAAAACGCTTCTCTAAATTTTGAAGAAGTATACTTTGATGGCACCTGCAAAAAGAAGGATGATCGCATTTGCAACATTGGTGGTGGTGACCACAGTAATTACAAAAGAGTGTGCAATTTGGCGTGTATCCTGGACATTTTTTAAGATAGGTCAGGTATTGCCAAGTCATTTGAATACCTGATTGAATTCGGTCAAAACTTAATTCCTGGGTACAAGTTTTGACCGGTCTACCCAAATGAGTATTCGAGCCATTTATTTTTTATCACCTGCTACTTCTCTTGTACCATTTTGATTTCATGTTGTCCTATTCAGTATTTGCACACTAGGGTTTTATTATATCTCCCTCGGAAATTGTGACGGCGGGTCGGTGAAGATCCCACTTACCAGTATTGAGTTAGTTTCGACATAGTAATTTCAGCCTGGTATAGTTGATAGAGTGGCAACTAAAGAATTTAATGTTTCATGAAAAAACTCTTATCCACAATTATATTCGCAGCCCTATTTTTTAATTTACAATTGTCCGGGCAGGTAGAACGTTTATTTACTCCAGACACATTCAAAGATAAAGAGTCCTTAAACGGCATACCTTTAGACATTGGGGGGCATTTAAGCACTCCGAATGAACTGTTTCTTCTAGGTGACAAAAAATTGATGATCAAAGAGTTATACGTCAATCATTTTATTGTTATTTATGATTTAAATACCAAAGAGGTTAAACGGGTAGGAACGATTGGTCGAGGTCCCGGTGAATTTATCAGTCCTGGCGGCTTTAGTGCTAAACCAGATGAGAATGGAGCATTCTGGACGGGAGACCTGACATTAGGAAAGATCTCGGAATTCTCTCTGAATGCAAGTCTGAATAATGAAGAATACAGACCTACCCAAGAAATCACCTTTGAATTTCCGCGGATGTGTTATGAGCCCGTATGGACCGCTAACAATAATATTACTTGCCTGAATTTGAATGGCGAAGGTCGGCTGTCAATCCTCGATTCAAAAGGTAATTTATTGAGATACGCCGGCGAATTGGTTCCCCCTAAAAAAAGCACGATGACCAAGACCATTAATGCCTTCGCAAATCAGGCTAGGCTCGTTGCACGTAAGGACGGAAAAAGACTAGCTATGGCATGCTTCTACTTCAACCGTATTGAAATATACGACCAGAATGGTGGGTTGATCAGACGACTGACTGGCCCCAACGAAAGTTTGCCAATCATTGGAATAGGAAGAGGGAACGGAGAAAATGTATTCGTAGAAACTCCGAAAACGAGAATCACTTACTCCTCATTAACCGCCGATGATAATTTTGTTTATTGTTTGTATTCTGGGCGCACGGAAAAGGAATACCCAGACGAAGAGCTTTACTGTAATCAGGTCTTTGTATTCGACTGGGAAGGCAACCCGGTAAAGATGTTACAGACCGATGTCGAGATCTCCAAAATCACCGTCGACTCGAAAGGAGAATTTTTATACGGAACAGCGGCTGATTATACTGATATATATAAATTTAATTTAAATCCGGAAAGAAACTAATCGTTTTTCAGATGCTTCCAAACAAAATGTATGCCTATGTACTCCTATTGTTGATTACGTTGGGGACTATTTTTTCTTCTTGCCGGCAGGAAAGTAGTTTGTACGATTCTTTTTTAGAACAAAATCCCTTAGTAAAACGGTGGATTGATAAGGAATTGACCTTTCCGGATGCTCTCGGGCTGGAATTAAAAAGTGAAGAAAATATTAAAACTTTTGCCAAGCGTAAAACCCCCAAGTTGGTTATTTATCTGGATGCGGGGTGTTCTTCCTGCGTCGAATCTATTGTTTCCTGGCTTGAATTGATCCGTGAATTACCCGCGGAACGGTTTGAGACTTGTTTTATCCTAAAAGGCCTGAAGGGGCAGGCAGAATACGCAGCCGTATCTTCGGCGCTGGACAGCACTCCTCATCAGATATTTGCCGATGAAGAAGGAGCGTTTAATTCCCTAAACCAGTTGCCCGAAAACGTCATTTACCATGCTTTTTTGTTAGGAGAGAATAATCGTATCAAAATTATGGGATCCCCTATAATTGCTCCTTTTTTGAAAGAAATTTATGCTTCGGAAGTAAAGAAGTTGTAGGGAAAAGTTTAAATCCACAGGTCGACATGCAACGAACAATGCCAAAGACGATAGTCCTCTGCTGCCTATACTTAGCAGCGTGTGAAGTTTCCCAGATGAAAAGTACGATTGAATCTGTAGAAGAAGAGGCGATAAGTCAACCTATTTCGCCGGTAACCGAAGTGACGATAGCCAAGGTGGAAAAGGGAATATTTAAAAATGAGCTTTATTTCAATGGTACGATCAAATCGCGGTTCCGGGTTGACCTCGTTTCTAAATCTGACGGTGTTATTACGAAAATCAGCGTTGCGAACGGCGATAAGGTTGCGAAAGGGGAGGAACTAGTAACGATAGAAAACTTTGAACTTGAAAACAAAATAAAGGAAGTAAAAAATAAGATCGAAAAAGCCCGATTAGACCGCCAAAGTATCCTCATCGATATGGGGTTTTCAGGCTTATCGCCAGATACAATACCGTTGGACAAGAATGAAATTGCGACGATAAAGAGCGGCATCCGGGGATTTGAAATAGAACTCGAAGGGTTAGAGCAACAACTGGCGCAATCGGTCGTGAGATCTCCGATCGATGGTGTGGTTGCCAATCTTCACGCCCAAGTATTTAACCGGGCTGATGGTTATAAGACTTTATGTACCATCATTGATGATAATAAGATGTTGGTCGAATTCAAAATATTAGAATCACAATTAGATCAGCTCCTTATTGGTCATCGATTGGAAATACGGCCAGCATCCACTGAGAAACGTTATGCGGGACGCCTGGTAGAAATCAACCCCGTTGTTAACGAAAATGGTCTGATTACCTTAAAGGGAGAAATTCTGGATCCGGATCGGCTATTATTAGACGGGATGCAAGCAGACGTATGGATGAGCGTCGACTTGTCCGACCAGCTAATTATTCCAAAGGAAGGCATCGTCACCCGTCAGGGAAAAGACGTCGTATTTGCTTATGAAGACGGAAAAGCTATTTGGAAATACGTAGAAAAGGGGATAGAAAATTTTGAAAAGGCTACCATTCTATCGGGGTTAGAGGAAGGAGAGGAAATTATTACCCAAGGCAATATTAACCTGGGGCATCTCGCCAATGTAAAGAGACGGTAATCAAATTAATTAATAGCAATTGATGGAAGAAAGACCGTTCAAAACAAAGTTACTATTTTTTCTGTTGAGCTGTTGCGGTCTACTAGCCCTTCCTTATTTGACTTTTCAGTTGAACCCGGGTAATGACGTTCCGGTCCTATCTGTTGAATATGCCTGGACAGGGGTGACGCCGGACGTTTTGGAGAGGGAAGCGACAGCAATACTGGAAGCCGCTTTCGCCACGTTAGAGGGGTTGAGTAGCATGGGATCGGAAACCGGATCCGGAAAAGCGAGAATTACATTAAAATTTGATTCCGGTACTAATATCGATAAAGCCAGAATAGAAACTTTAGCATTGGTCCGGCAGGTCTTTCCGTCTCTTCCGGCAGGGGTTTCCTACCCGGTGGTAGCATTTGGCGATAGCGGGGAAAATACGGTCAACCTACTCAGTTACATTATCAATGCCAAGGGAGGCTCGACCATAGAGATCGGTAGATTTATCGAAACAATTGTCACCCCTCAACTCAACCAAATTAAAGGGATCCGGGAAATTATCCCCCAAGGGATCGCTCAGCAATATGTAGCGATCAATGTCGACCCCAATTTATTGGAACGGTTTCAAATTTCGTTCGAAACAATTATTCCTATTCTGGAGCAGTATTTTACTCCAAAGGAACTGGGGTTAGTTCCTATCGAATCATTTGCTGAAGAAGGAGCGTATTACCTCCCATTGAGCGCCCATTTTAAAAATATTGCAAAAGAAGAACTATTAGCAATTCCCATAAAAAATTGGGACGCTCGAATCATATACCTGGGTGATTTTGCGGAAGTCAGAGTACTGGAAAGGTTTCCTGGTTCTTATACCCGAAATAACGGTCTGAACTCGGCTGGATTTTCCATTACTGCCAGGGATAAATCCAACCAGATACTAATAGCCAAAAAAGTAACGGAAGCACTAGCGAATTTAGCTACCCGATTGCCCGAAGGCTGGGAGATGATAAAAACTTACGACGCCTCCCTTTACCTGGAAAGGGAATTAAAAAAGCTTGGGATCCGCACTTTCCTCAGTACTTTTTTACTGTTGGTCTTTGTTTTACTACTATTCCAAAGAATAAGATATTGCTGGTTGGTTTTTCTACCTTTATTATCCAGTTTACTCATTGCTGTTCTTTTCTTTTATTTATTTAAGATTGAGCTTCACCTTTTTTCACTCGCCGGCGCTACATTTTCGATTGGTATTCTAATAGATAATGCTATCGTGATGCTGGAACATTGGCGTATACACAAAGACCGGAAAGTTTTTCTGGCCATTTTAGGAGCTACCCTGACCACGGTATGTGCGTTAGGGATTTTACTATGCTTAGAGGAACAACTAAAAACGTTTTTGGAAGACTTCGTACTGGTTATTGCCATTAGCTTGGGCGTTTCTTTGATCGTTGCGCTTTTCCTCATCCCAGCACTCGAAACTGCTCCCGTCATCCAAACCCTCGAACCGAGCTTCCGCAAAAAAAGGCGGATCGTTGCCTTGAACCGATTCTACCTGAATTTCTTACACCGATTGTTGCAATTAAGGGGGGGCTTGGCCATCGTAGTGATGCTTTCCTTTGGTTCGCCCATTTTTCTTTTACCCGACACAATAGATGGTGATACCTGGTATAAAAAAATTTACAATAAAAGCATTGGCAGCGAGCAGTATCAAATCAAAATTAAACCTTATATCGACGTTATTCTTGGGGGCTCAATGCGTCTTTTTCTTACCAATGTGCTATTGGAACCATTCGACGTCAAAAAAGAGCGAATAGTTATCAACGTAAATATTATGATGCCCACAGGTAGTAAGATCGAGCACCTGGATGCTATCTGTAAGTACCTGGAAGATTATCTAAGTCAATTTCGCGGAATTGAACGATTCGAAACAACTGTCTTCAACAAAAATCGGGCTAGCATTAAAATTTTTCCGTTCAATCCTCTTGAAAAAACCGACTATCCTATTTCATTACAGGAGATATTACAAACAGAAGTATTGAAAATCGGTAGTGCCGCCTTCTCCGTATTTGGTGCCGGAAATTTAGGCTTTGGCAACAGAACGGATATTAACCACCTGGATGCGGGCATAAAGCTATTGGGTTATAACAAACTACGCCTTGAAAACATCGCCACGGCCATCAAAGAAAAACTGGATGGAGAAAAAAAAGTCATTGATAGTCGAATAGTATCCGAAGACAATCTTTTCATTCAGAACAGGAAAGAATTCGTTCTCAGGCCAAACAACCTGTCAAGCAACTATCTTACCTGGGAACAAATATACAATGAACTGTTGATGCGCAGCAACAAAGGCGGTGATCAGTCCATAATCCGAATCGATAACCGGCCCGAACGGATCGATTTAGGAGTATCCGAAGCGCACCGGTTGACCAACCTGTTGTTGGAGCGTCAAGCGTTGAATATCGACAGTTTTCAATACTCTCTGGGACAACTGCTCTCCATAGAAGAGTTGGATGTACCCCGAAAAATTTTGAAAAAAGATCAGCAGTACCAACTCATTGTACAATATTCCGCAAAAGGGAGCGTACGAGCCAAAAAGGCTTTTCAACAACAACAACTCGATGCGATTAACCAGGAGTTACCAATCGGTTTTATTGCAAAGGATGCCAATGACACCTTAGGGTTAAGCTATTTTAGAGATAAAATATGGATACTTTCCGCTGCAGTTCTGTCGGTATTTTTGATCAGCGCTACCCTCCTGAATTCTTTTCGGCAAGCCGTCATGGTGGTTTTGTTTATCCCGATTTCCTACATCGGGATATTTCTGACCTTTTATTTATTCCCTTTCAAATTCGATCTGGGAGGGCTGATCTCTTTTCTACTAATTACCGGTATTACCGTGAATACCGTATTATATCTTTTGAATGAAATAAACATACTATCGGCCGGAGCAGGAAGATTATCGTACGATCCGATTTACCGTTTCGTTAAGGCCCTGAATCATAAAGTCGTACCGGTATTGCTGACCATTTTGTCAACGATTCTCGGGTTTCTACCTTTCGTGATCAGTACCAATCAGGAGTTATTTTGGTTTTCACTGGGAGTGGGTACGATCGGAGGCCTTGTGTTTTCCATCTTTGCTCTTTTTATCGTTTTTCCCGTTTTTTTCCTCAAAAAAAATGACTGGAAACGCTATGGTAAAATTCTTGATTGATCGACCCGTTGCGGTTTTTTCCGTATACATCGGTATGGTCATACTCGGTGTGGTCGCTAGTTTATACTTGCCCGTTTCGCTTCTTCCTGACATCGACATTCCCAACATCAACGTTCAAATTACCGTACCGAATACGTCGGCGCGTGAATTGGAAAATACGGTGGTAAAAAAGTTAAGGGATAACCTTTTGCAAACTCCTGCTTTAAAGGATATAAAAAGTTTCACACAAAATGGCAGCAGCGTAATAAAGCTAAGTTTTGACTACGGGCGCAATATGGATTTTGCCTACCTGGACGTCAATGAGAAAGTGGACCAGACGATGGGTGAAATACAATTACGGATTGATCGTCCCAAAGTCATTCGGGCTAGTGCGACCGATTTACCTGTTTTAAGTATAAGTTTATTCTACCGGGACCGACCTTCACAGGAAAATACGACGCTGCACCTACCCTTGAGCAAGTTCGCGAAAAACACTTTGAAAGGTAGAATCGAACAATTGAAAAATGTAGCCTTGGTCGATATTTCCGGCACAAGTTCTGAACGCATCCTCATCCGTTTAGATCCGGAAAAAATTACATCTCTCAATCTTGATATCAAAAAGATTGCAGAAATCATTCAACAACACAATATAGAGTTAAGAAGTATTTCTATAAAAGAAGGGTTTTATGAATACGACGTCAAAGTACCTTTGTTAATTAATGACAAATCTGATATTGAACAATTATCATTTAAAATAGATCGTAAAATCATTACGCTTGCGGATATTGCCGAAGTCTCATACCAGGAATCTTTAAAAAACGGAAAATACTTTTACAACGGCGTACCAGCTGTCAATCTCAACGTCATTAAAAAGGAAAATGCTAAAATAAGCGAGCTGAAAAATGAGCTTTACCGGGAAATTGAACAAATAAAAGCAGATTATCCTAATTTGGAATTGGTCATTTCACAAGACCAGACATTTTTAATTGAAACCACCATCGATAACTTAAAACAATCAACCTTATTAAGCATTATTTTCGCGATTCTAATTGTAATAGCATTTATTCGAAAAGCAATACCGGCTATTCTCATTATCATTGTGATCCCCGTATCAATTGCGGTCAGTGCATTCTTTTTATACCTGTTTAACATACCGGTTTCAATTCTTTCCCTGGCGGGAATAATATTAAGTATTGGGTTGATGATCGATAATTCAATTATACTTATTGAGAATATTTATCAATATTTAGAAGATCAGAATGAACTGAAGCCGGCTTGTATCTTTGGTACCAATGAAATTATCATCCCCCTGTTGTCCTCTACCATGACTACTTGCAGCGTATTTCTTCCGTTAATTTTCTTAAGCGGAGTTACGGGGGCATTGTTTACCGACCAAGTGATCACAATCTTTGTTTGTCTTTTTTCTTCATTTGTTGTTTCCGTCACTTTTTTGCCCGTTTTGTTTTATGTTTTACATGAACACCAACCCCGGTCAAGTTCTGCTATACGAGCGGGCGCGCTATACAAGTATTACAAGTGGTTGTTGAGCAGCCATTTGAAATCCAGGTATATTTTTTTCTCACTGTTCATGGTGTTAATTTTTTTAAATTTTCCGGTTTTCGAACGACTAGATATCCAAAGCCTACCCACCCTCACCCAAAAAGAGTTCTTAATGAAAATAACGTGGAACGAACATCTCACTATTCACGAAAACATTAACCGGTTACAAGAGCTCTTTTCGCAATTTGAATCAGAATTCGAACAGACTAATTTGTACATCGGCAAACAACAATTCATTCTGGATCAACGATTTCAACTAGCTCAAAACGAAGCGATTGCAGTAATTAAAACCAAACACCCCCATCTGCTTCCAGCGCTCAAGGACAAACTTCGGGCTCGTTTTAGATCGTCATATCCCAAGGCCACTACCGACTTTGAAAGCAATGAATCTCTTTTTGATATAATTTTTCCCATTCCCGAAGGCAACCTGAAGATAGGATTTCAGGATTTTCAAACGGGTCGGGGACTAAGCGCTGCTCGCCAAAAAGAAATAATTGATTCCGTTAAACGATATTTTCCCTTTTCGATAATTAACGACATGCCTAAAGAGGAATATTTTTCCATTAATATCAATAAAGAAAAACTGGTGCGATACGAAATTGACCAGGAAGATTTCCTGAACAGGATCGAAAGCGAACTGGGAGGTAAGTACGTAGGGAGTTTAAGGAATCAATCTGTATTCGTCCCTATATATATGGCGGTGAATAAACCAGGGCATTCACCTCAATTCGATGAAATTATGATCAGCAATCAACAAAAAGAGCTATATCCTCTTAATCAATTGGCTGATTATGATAAAAAGGAAGGTTATAGATACATTTTGGCAGGTCCAACGGGGGAATATACAGTGATCCAAATCAGTTCAGCTCAACAAAAAGCGGTATTTAATTGGATTAAAGAAAAATACGGTCGTAATTTTCATGTCTTCTCAATCGAAGAAGGGCTACAACTAGATAAATTGGCTGGCGAATTATTCATGGTGCTGTTGGTTGCCATCTGTCTATTGTATTTCATTTTGGCCATTCAATTCGAATCATTCTTGCAGCCCCTGGTCATTCTGTTGGAGATCCCAATTGGTATATTCGGCGTATTGTTTTTTTTATGGATAACCGATTCGAGCATCAATATCATGTCGATTACGGGTATCGTCATCATGAGCGGCATCATCATCAATGACTCTATTTTGAAAATCGACAAAATAAATTCATTGATCCGTCGGGGAGACGATCAACTCCAGGCAATTCTCGAGGGAGGGGCAAAAAGATTGCGGCCGATTCTTATGACGACGTTAACGACAATAGCGGCTTTATTGCCATTCTTATTTTCAACCGGTTTGGGGGCAGAACTACAAAAGCCATTATCGGTGAGCATCATTGGAGGTCTTACGATTGGCACCTACGTAAGTTTGTTCTTCATTCCACTACTATTAGTAACTTTCAATTACATCCATAGATCGATTACATCCAAACATTAAACTAATGCATTTATGGCACATCAGCGTTCAAATTGTTTCCGAGCCGATAAAGTCATTATCATAAATCTATATATGGTATTTTTTTTATTAAACACCAGTAGCCACTCATTGGTATCTCAGGAAAATGCGCCTATACGTTTTGTTACTTTACAAGAGTTCGTGGATATGGCCGGAGCGAACGCTATTCAAATTGAAAACAGCCGGAAACAGTTCGACATTCAACTGGCAGAACTGAAAAAGGAGGAATTGGCTTCTAAACCTTCCCTCGTTTTAAACAGTACGCTCCCCAATTTTTTACGTGCGGTAGAAGCGATTACCTTCCCCGATGGTTCTGATGTTTTTTTGAACAGGTCCTTGATGAATTCCTCCGTGGGAGTGAGTCTGGAAAAGAGACTGTTGAACACCGGAGGTACAATTTCGATCGGCACTAGCCTGGAAAGGCTGGATATTTTTAAAACGCAAGCAGTAAATGCTTCCACTTCGTATTTCTTCGATGCAGTTCAGCTGGGATTCACCCAGCCATTATTGCAATTCAACGAATTGAAATGGAACGTAAAAATTGCCCAAGCCAGGGTGACCGAAGAGATGAGAAAATTGGACGAGGCCAGAGCAGAGGTAGAATTAAAAGCTGCCACTTTCTTCTTACAACTCTACGAACAAATCGCCCGGATGGAAAATACCAATAGAGATATTTTCATCTTCCAAAACCTCCTTAACACCAGCAAAGCCAAATTGGCGATCGCGGGCATCTCACGCATGGATTATTTACAACTTGAAATTGACCTGGAGTCCCTGCGCATGGATAGTGTACGGATCAGTGGAGAAATTGAAAAAACCAGAGAATTGATGCACAATTTTCTCGATCTGCCACAAACGTACTCCTGGATGCCAAAATGGGATGGAGAACCCATTCCGACCTTTAGTATAGACATTGAAGAGGCATTGCAAAAAGCATTGCAGAACAGTAGCCTTCTGGCTGTTTCCGGTACCAACCAATTGTTAGCTCAACGGGACTTAGACAAATCAAAAAAAGATAACGGTCCCACCATGGAATTCAACATTAATTTCGGCCTTAACCGCGTCGGACAAGAGTTTGGAGATTTGTTCAATAATTATCTGGACCAGGAAAGAGTGAGGTTCACGCTGAACTATCCCATTTTTGATTGGGGTAAAGCCGACGCGCACGAGGATTTGGCCAGGCAAAAATTGGCTTTTGAAAAATCTTTTCTGGAGGAAAAAATGAATCAGTTAAGAAGTGATCTTTTGGAACAAATATTCAACCTGAATAACAAACAAGGGGAATGCCGACGGCTGCTTAAATTAATTGACCTCTTCGAAGAAAAGTGCGATGCGGCCGTCCAACAGTTTGAAATTGGGCAAATCGACGCCCTCACGCTCAGTCTGTCTTTCAGTGATTTGAACCGTACGAGAAATGAATATTTACTGGGCGTTAAACAAGCTTGGCAAACTTACTTCGAAATACAAAAACTTACCTTATATGACTTTAGGTAAGAAGCGGAATTGAAGGAGAGCCTGCTTTAGAGCTTTTGTAGCAGGGGCCATATTATGCTTTTTCAGTTTTGTCCTGTACTCAGTGCCTATTTCCACTTTGGTAGTGTTCTTTTATCCTTATCCTTCGGCTCATTCTCTGGGATATAAGGTATTTCTTCAACCATCCACTTTCCAGGCTTATCGCCTTTGAGATAATGGTCAAAGAATTCTTTAAGTCTACGCTGAAAATCCAGTCGATTGGCTTCTTTCCTTATGCCGTGACCTTCGCCTCTGTAAGACAGAAGGACCACTGGTTTCTTTAAAAAGCGCAAGAGGTTGTAATACCCAAAAGAGTGCTCCCATCGTACGATTTTGTCCTCTGTACCGTGGTACAGCAACAATGGGGTGTTCATATTTTGGGCGTTAAAGACGGCCGACTCAGAAAGGTACATTTGTGTGTTTGAAGTAGGGTCTGTGGCCAGTCTTCCCTGTGAGGTCATATAGTAATCTTGTTCGTTACTGCCATCCCGTACAATGTCAACTGTGAAGCCTTGTACCAGATTACTTACGCCAGCACCGGCAGAAATGGCGGCAAACTTGTTGTCCTGTGTGGCCACGTACATGCCGGTATGCCCACCAAAGCTGAACCCGTTGTATCCTATGCGGTCTTCATCTACGTAGCCCAGCTCGATGACCTTCTCTATAGCGGCATCGATGCACTCGTGCATATCGGAATGTGGTGTTCCTACGTTAAAATGAATATCGGGATACAGGTGCAGATAGCCGTTTGATACGTACAGCATATGTGGTAAAGTCCCACCCAGATAAGGCGTGGGATAGTAATACCTAACCTGCGATACTTTCTCGTAGGTATAAACAATCATAGGTAGCTTTTGACCTTTCTGGTAATTTTCTGGAATACTTAAAATGCCTTGCAATGGCACGCCCTCATCGTTGGTGTAATCAATTAGGATGCGCTTACCCCAGATGTATTTTTTCTGTTGTGGATTGGTATTGGTCAGTTTTTTAGATTTTGAAAAATCCATGTCACTCAAATAGGTTTCAGAAGAGTTCTGGTAGTTACCCTGACGGAACAGGATGGCGTTAGCATTTTTGGCTTTATGGATCCTGCATTTTGGATAAGAAGCATTAAAAGTAGCGGGCTCGTAGATAATTTTAATTAGCTGGTTACCTTGTAATTTATAAAAGCCATCATGCTTTGTCTTGATATGAAAGGCATTTAGAAAATGGGGATCGGAAAGGTTGATGTACCGGTCCTCTATCTCCTCTTCATCTGAAAAACTTCTGTCTTCCAGGCGAAATCGTATGGAATCTTTGTTGGTTACCGACGCTGTTAGGTTCTGCGCCTTAGAGCCGTCATCAACCGGTAGCAACCATAAATCCAGTTTGTGGTTGACCATTACTGCATTGCGGTCTTTTACCCAACCTACAAAACCGTAGTTGGGTTTGTAGCCGAATCTGTCGTATTCCACGTTAACAAAGGAAACGGCTATGTCTTTAGTAATATTCCGCTTCGTATTGCTTTCTATGTCGTAGAACCAGTAGTCTGATTCATCCCACAAAATGGCTTTTGTACCATCGGGCGACATCTGCACTTGACTTCCAAAACGGGAAGGATAGCCTTTTTCAATGAGTTCTTTCTCACCTGTTTTTAGATTGATACGGTATAAATTATTTTTGTTTATGTCCCAATCTGAAATGTACTCCCGATTGTCCGTGCCTATAGCCCAATTGTCTGTACCTTCACTGTAAATCAAGTTTTGGATTTCCTCACCGGTCAGCGGCACGATTTTTTTTGAATCCCGAAAGAAAATGGCGTGGTAGGTTTTGTTTTTATCCTCTTCGGCATCCAATATACGCTCAGAGAGTAGTTTCTTGTCTTTCCAGTGCCAAATCTGAACGGTAGACTTTTCAGCTTCAACCTCTTTTTTGGTTTCCTCATCTTGCTCAATTTCCTTAAGTTTTACAAAAAGCCGATTATCGTCTTTACTCCATAAGATATTGTTAGCTGTTTTTCCTGCCCTTGTCGCCAAACCTCTATCCTTTGGTAAATCCTCAATTTCTTCTGCGGGATATTCGATGATTTTAACATCACCCGAGTCAATGCCTTCCACTACGACGATGCTCAAGCTGCTGTAGTCAATTTCTTTTTTCTTCTTATTGAATTTGTAGGCAGCAACAGCATCCTTACCGTGATTCCACGACAGGTTGGAGAAAATAAAGCTCCCGGTCGTAAGCGTTTGGGTTGTCCTGTTGAGCGGATTGTACAAATAGATTCCGTTGCCACGCTTATCCTCGGTATTGATGGTGTAGGCGATGTAGTTTGACTTTTTATCAACCAGATATTCCCCAATATTACCGATGAAGTGTTCACTGCGATTGTCCAGATCATAAACCAACAAGTTGTTTTTACTTTCTGTAATCAAATAGTTTTTATCCTCTGGAAAGCTGAAAGTGGCATCACTCTCGTACCGTACCGTAAAATCAGACGCCAGGTGTTTGAGTTCTATAAAAGTCGTGTCCTTTTTCTCATCGTCTTTTTCCTTTTTATCAAATTCCTTTACAATTTTATACGCAATCCATTCTGAATCATTCGAAAACACAGGATTGCTGCCATCGGGAATCTGGTATTTTAACCCCGCATTTACATTATGTACATACAGGACATTGGTCTTGTTATTGTCGGTATAAAATTCTTCGCTGGTCTGTTGAACAAGCTGTTGCAGGATGGTGTCATTTTTGGACTCGGGTTTATCGATTAGTCGGTAATGATTTGTGTACCACTGTCCATTGTCAGAAAGCACCGTGGAATGCGACCTCCATAACCTGACATCGTTAATAGTAAGTGGCTCCTTCTGGGTTTGAGCAAAAAGAGAAATGTTAATAAAAGAGGTTAATACCAAAACACGTGAAAGGATCGAAAACTTCATAAGATTTTGTTTAATATCACTTAAGAATTGGGATTTTTATGTAACTATCGCCATACCATTTTATCTGTAGAGGCTCATTTGCATCAGCTATGGTTTCGTCACTCACATCCTTCCCCGAACCATAATTAATCTGCCAGTAAGGACTCTTATTTACTCCTAAAGCAATAACAATGCGACTTCCCTTACTCAACCTTTTAGAAGTGATGTAGGAATGTTTAATTTCAATAGTCTCTTTTTTGTTTGGATTCAATAATTGCCTTTTACTATTATCTTCTGCATAACTTGCTCTCTGCAATGCACTAAAACCACTTTCTGTAAACAATGCAAAGTATCGACCGTCAGGCATTAACTCATAAGCCCTTATTACAATATCAATGTCTTTTTTGTTAATGGCGACTTGGAGCGAACTAATGAACGACCCACTCCATATGACAGGTTCTTCAATAGGTTTAGAGATGAAACTTACGGAATTAGCAAGGTCAGCGTAAATGGAATCTCGGATAACTTTAAATTCAAATGCTGTAGCATCGCTTCGATCGGTAAAATCAACTGTCTGCCCGATATATTCATCATTCGGTTGTGTGCTTAACGTGTAGTTGTTTCCATTTCGGCTAGTCTCAAAATAGAAGGTCAGCGTATCGTTGCTCATCCCGCTTAATGTGGGGGTATGCCTCCATTCATTTCTACCCATAATTTGGTAATTCACTTTATTTTTAAGCAATTCAGGCCTTGAACTACCTTTTAATACAAAATCAAACCAATCAACAGATAAGCTCCTGAAATTAAAAGCGGTCGCTACGGAATCAACTTTATACCCACTCACTTCTTTTTGGGGATACATCTGTGCCCCACCGTGGGTATAAGGGCCAATAACTAAGTAATGATTGGCATTAGGGTTATTCAAGTGGTGTTGCTTGTAATAGTACAAAGCCCCCATTTGATCATCATCAAAATACCCGGTTGTGGATAAAATAGGAATGTCAATTTTTGAAAAATCCGTTTTATAAGGAACCATACTTTGCCAAAAAGCATCATAAGAAGGATGGTCTAACCAACGCTGAAAAACAGCGCTCGGTCGTCCTTCTATGCTGTCCAATGAACGGAAGGAAAGGCCTTTTTCATACCATGTTTTGTAAAGGGAATTCCATTTATTGGTATTTGAAAAGTCTGCATAATCAGTCGTGCGGTTGTTGGTGACATAACGAGTCCAACGAAGCATATAACTCATGAAAACGTTGCCATTCATAGGGTAATCGATGCCTGGACCAACCGCGACTTGTGGCATGATTGTTTTTAAGGCAGGATGAAGTTTTTTTACGGCTGCCCATTGCGAAAAGCCCAAATAACTACCACCAACCATGCCCACTTCTCCGTTGCTCCAGTCCTGTTTGCTTATCCAATCAATCATGTCGTAAGCATCTTTGCCGTCATATTCAAAAGGCACTATCTCATCTTCGTTTATTCCTTTGCCTCTTGTATTTGCCACTACACAAGCATAATGCTCAGCTGCATAATACTTTGCTTTCCCAATATCCCTAAGAGAATCGGCATAGATATTAAAAATGAATACGGTCGGTAGTTTATCCGTTAATCCTCTCTTTCGCACCACGTGAGCCCTTATTTTGCTGCCATCTTGCGTTTCAACTATAGTCGTTTCTATATCGTAAGTTTTGGTGTTATACTCTTCAACTACCTTACGCATGGTCGAAGAGGTTTGGCTGTAAACCTTGTAGAAGTTATAGATCCTAATGAGTTGCAAAGCACTTGCCAATTGCAGGGTATCACTTGTTTTGCGCTGCTCTAAAATTGCATCCAAAGATTTTTTAAGATTATCATCAAGAGATATGCGTGTATTGGCTTCTACAATTTCCTGTGAGGCAGCATTGAGGGCGGTGTAGGTATCGCGAAATTGTGTTTCAAATAACTGCTGAAAAGAATGATTTGCCGATTGTTGTTGTTTGGCTTTTATTCGTGCAAATATTTCCAATGGAACAAAAACACCATGTTTGTAATCATCTTCAAAAGATAGCCTCAATGAATCGATATAGTCTATTGCTAGCTCATACGCTTCAGATGCTAAGGACAAATTCATCTTGCTGTTCATAGAAACCTGCCCAGTTGAACTTGTCATGGAGTCTTGTAGTTGTTTAGCTAAAGCAGGTAAGGTTTTAGCTAGCACGGTGCTATCTGCATAGTTGTTTTTAGAGAAGAAAAATTCCTGAGCATACAAGGATGTTGATGTCACGACGATTAAAAAAATGATTACGATATTTCTCATATGGGTCTTTTTTGTCAAAATATCCAGCCTAGGCTTACTACATAAGGTCCATCCTTCTGATCACTCCTCCCAAATGTGCCGTATAAATTATCACTAAGGTGTTGATTACCAACAATACCATTAAAATGCTAGAAATAATACGATCCGGTTTCTCTTCCTGTAAAATACTTGCCCAGCTCATTATCCCTAGGAATCCTGTAATCCCCTGAATCACAAAGGCTATTCTTCCCCAAAGTGCATGGTCTTCTACCTGGCTTTGAGGGAAAGTAACCAAGACCTGCTTTGTCCAATCGGCAGTTTCCGGTCCGGTAAAGTAAGCTACTCCTGTAATAACTGCTAAAATGATTAATCCACTAAAAGTACCTTTCCAGGGCTTAGCATCCATGGGAATTTGTCTATGCGCCAAGACCCGATACGCCAGCCAAGGCGTTCCAATTACTGCAAAATGAACAATAATAACATGTATCCAATTTGCTATCATCCGTATTAAGTATTTGGTAAAGTCTTCGTTGAAAAAATGTTTTTTCAGCCTCCTGTTCTAATCGCTTCTTTTGGGTCTATTCCTCTATCCACTTTATCATAATCAAGAGTGGATCCGCCCATACTATGCGGAATCAAATAAACCACAGTCATTACTAAGGATGCTGTCAATACCGCCGCTCTGCTAATATTCTCCTTTCTTTTAGGTTTAAAACCAATAATCGCCAGAGCCAATGCCCAGACCACCCACATGATAAGCATTTTATTATCCGTAAAATCTCCTCCAAAAGGAAAACCAGTCCAGTATTCGCCAAACGCACTTTTTTGTACTAACGGCCCTAATATCATTCCCCCAACTGTCATAGCTGAGAAAGCAATCACTGTCCATCGACGCATAGAAACATAATCAAAGAGTGCACTTAATCCCGCCCGGATACCAAAAATGATAACGATAATCATCAGCAAAACATGAGGCACTAAAATGAAGTCAGAAACAGGGTCTTTATATCTTAACACAATTCTATCTTTTCCCGCTTCTGGAATATTAAATGCTTTACCATCGATGATACCGGTAATGAAATATTCCATCTTTCCGGCAGCTGGTTGTAAAGGTAATTGAGCTATAAATTTATTTTTCTCATTTAGTTGGAAGTTTAATGGTGTTATAGCGTCATTTGTTTGGTAACGCTTATAGTGTAATGTGGCTTCATAATCAGCATCTTCAAAATAAGGCAGTTCGATTTTTGCCCCTTCGGTTGTTTCCTGAGAACGAAGTAGTTCATATTTGTATTTTTCTCCGGCATGCTCCAAATGTCCTCTATACTCATAGGTAGGCCCGGTGCTCCTTTGATAGATCATTGCAGCTAAGGCCAAAAAAATAGCTAAAACCCATATAAATATATTCTTTATCATCTTGGTATAGTTTGGTTTTTATTTTTCGCTGTGATACGCTGTATTTTTCGAGCGATTCTTCTGCCTTGGCATCCATAACCATCAAGCTTCAAGATGATTGCTACTTGATGCCCACGCCCGTGGAATAAGCTAGAGTTGCCTTGTGATGTTTTGAGTTGCCAAAATTGAATGAAAGCGGAAGAAAGAAATTAAAAGAATTAACAAGTATTGAGTGAGTCACTAGCATCATTCCATTGTTGTCAAAATTTGATAATACTCCAGATATTTCTCTTCATTCACCTTTTTATCTTGCCACATATCCAAAACCAATGTTTGAATTTGCGTATCTACCAAATCCTGTATTTCCTCTCGATAGTTTTGATAGTCATCAAAATGGGTTTGGGCAATGGCATTGAAGCGGTTTTGAAAGAAACTGACCGGGTTAAACCAAAAGGTATTTTTAATGAAGGCATTTTTGACCTGGTTTTCTTTTTCGATGGGTTGAATACTCGACTTTCTAAGTTCATTTGTCAAAGCGGAAGTCGATTCCCTGATTGCCATCGGTAGTTTAGTGCTATCCTTCGATAAAGGGCTATCCACAATTTCGGGGAAAAGCTCACTAATTTGTGCTTGTCTAAGACTTTCTGGCTGTTCCCAAATTTCCCACCGCTTATCTAGTTTCGCATCTACGAAATCAGTCATCAAGTTCACGGGGTGGCGAATGCTTAAATATTGATAGACAGTAGCCGGAATAATAAAGACAAAAACAAAGTAAAGACCGGTCATTTTCAAGGTATTGCCAATGATACTTTTACCTCTTTGTAATACCCAAAAATACAGTACTGACCAGAAGACAAGGTAAGCAGAGCTATACAGCAGCATTTGTCCAAAAGCGGCACCGGCTTGTGTCAACACATTAGTTCGTATTGCTCCGTATAAAATCAACAGCAGGATTGTGAGTAGTAGCAGCAGGATATAAAATAGTATCCGAGACAAAAGCCAGGCATTTTTCGACGCACTTTGTACCTTAATTAAAGGTATAAAACCCTGTTCTGTTTCTACACTCTGGATATTGTAGAGCAGAACCAATAGGAGCAAAGGGGACAAATAAAGCAACGCAAAAGTAAAATCAAGTGTTCCGGTCTGGAGTCGTTCGGGGTTGGCAATTTCTTCGGCCAAATCTGCATCATAAGGGCTCGCCCACCGAGTGATTTTTTTGTAAAATCCGTATTGTTCGCTTTGCCCAATGCTATACACCATTGCTGGGGAAGGCGACTTGTAATGGTACACCCAAGAAAATTCTATGGCCCACAAGGGGGTACTCATATCTATCCGGGGACGGTCTTCGGGGACCAGCTTACCTGCTCGGTAGGCGGTAATTTGTTTTTGTCTTTCTTCTTTGACTTTTTGCTCAATTTTCTCGACTTCTGCACTTTGCTTATGATAAAGTGTTTCTCCCTTGTATAAGCCATAAATGCTTGCCACTATAAAAAGTATTAGGGCAATAATTTTGTACGGACTCCGGGTGAAATGCTTCCATTCATATAAAAAGATGGCTAGATTTTTCATAGAATTTGCATTTTTTTAGTCCCAAAAATCAAAAGGAAACTTGCCAAAATACCCCAAAAAACCAAAAGCAGTAGGTCCAAAACATAATTGGAAAATACAGCGGAAAGCTTAGTGGGTTGATAGTTGAACTCAGCTACCGATTTATAAAATTCAGGGCCGATCTTCAAGCTCCAGTCTCCAGTTTTAGCGCCACCAAAGGCGTGTTCGTCATTGAGCGTTTTGATGAATACTCTCCGGTACGCCTCAGCTTGTACCAAAAATTCCTGATGGTGAAAATTATCATTGCCGGCCAAGCCCATGCTGAGATTTTGTAAGGAAATAAATGGATTGAAAACGCCTCCTAACTGATAACTTTGTTTTTGTTGTGCCAACACTTCTCGCAGATGGCCGAAGTGCTTGTCCCAAACTTTATTGCCGTATTCCTCATCTTCCTGCATCAATATGCCCCAAAAATCTACAGGAAGTTGGGAAAGGCTGTCTACTCCATATTCCGCTAATACTCTTTTTTCCAGTTCTTTTCTACGCTCATCAGCAGGACCGTGTCCACTAATTCCTTTGGCTCTATCCTCCTTCATAGCCTTTTTTAATGCTTCTCTACTGGGCAGTTGATGCCAATTCTCTATGGAGCTCATCAAGATATTGGGTAAGAAAATGGTCCAAATGATCCATAAGCCTAACATGGAGATTAGGGCAAGGCTGGCGTTTTTCCAACGTACAGAAAAATAGACAGTTAATCCACTTAAAATAAAATAATATAAACTATAGGACAGGAAAAATAATAAAACCCTGTTGATAGCATCAACGTTGATATTATTTAAGCTTAATAGTGTGTAAACGAGTATGGTCAATGCCAAGAGTCCGATACCGTAAGAACAAACGGCAAGCGTTTTAGCCAGGATGAATTTTGTGGGTTTTGCCCCTTGTAACAATAATAATTTAAGCCTCCCGCTTTGTTTTTCACTATTAATGGATTGATAAGCCAAGAAGATCAATAAAAGCGGAACCATGTATTGTAATAAAAGCGAACTTTTGAGCTTGCCAAACTTGGAAATGGCTTGCATTTGAGAGGCTTCCGAATGGACGATTTCATTTTGTACATGCCCCTCTACTCTTAATACATTCCCGGTTATGCTGTTCACCCCTTCGTCCAGGCTACTCAATAAGTTAGTCGGTTTAAACACATAAGTTCCGTAATGAACGGCACTATGCGGGTGCATTTCGTCGTTGTTTTCCCACTGGTCTCGCAAGTGTTTTTTAGCGGTTTGGTAGCGTTCGGTTTGTTCCTGCGTTTGTAGATCTCCCAAAACAACAGACATAAACAAGACCACCACAAAACCCAGGCTAATGCCTAGTAAAGCACGGTTGCGAGCCAAAAAATGCCATTCGTTTCTGATAATTTGCCACATAGCCGGTTAGTTTTTCGTAAGTTTTTGATAGACTATTTCCAATTCATTAGTACTGACTTCTTTTGACTTAAGAAAGCCACAAAGCATATTGGTAGCTAAAATTTTCCGGTACTGCCTGCCGCTAAAACCGAAGGATATCAAGTGGAAGAACTTCCAGTATCTTACTCCAATATCAAAGTAGAGTAAAATTAATTAATTATTGCAACTAAGTTGCATTATTTTTGTAAAATGAGAGTCATTAGAAAAACAAAATCGCTCAAGAAGTTTGAGTAAACAGTAGGTCCTTTACTTTCATTATCTTTGAATTTCTATAGAGCTTACAGTAAGCTTACTAATCTATCAAAATTTAATTATGAAAAAGATTTCCACCCTGACGCTGTTATTGGGTTTTATGGCGTTTATGGTACAGGCACAGAATCCAAATTTGAACTACAACAAGTTTAAACAATTAAAGGAAGAATTTCCTACTCCTAATGCTTATCGTACTGCTTCCGGAGCTCCGGGTCATGATTATTACCAGCAAAAAGCAGACTATAAGATGAACATCAGATTAGATGATGAAAATCAGAGAATCTACGGTGACGAGATGATTACGTACTACAACAATTCTCCTGACGTACTTACCTATCTCTGGGTACAATTGGATCAGAATGTTAGAGCGAAAGATTCGAAGACCGTTAAAATACAGTCCGGTGATATCGACGGCCGCATGAGCTTTGGGCAATTATCCAGAATGCACAATCCTTTTGATGGCGGGCATAACATTGAATATGTAAAAAATGCAGCGGATAAGGATATGAAGCATTATATCGTTGGGACAATGATGCGGGTGGATCTGGATCAACCCTTGAAGCCAGGTGAAAACGTATCCTTTAAGGTAAAGTGGTGGTATAACGTTCCTTCCGGCGGTCGTGGTAAAGCGGAGTACTTTGCTGAAGATGACAACTACATTTATACGATTGCACAGTTTTTTCCAAGAATGTGTGTTTACAATGAGGTAGAAGGATGGCAACACAAAGAATTCCTGGGAAGAGGTGAATTCACCCTGGTGTTTGGTGATTATGAAGTAAACATCACTGCTCCTGCAGATCACATAATAGCTGCTACCGGTACTTTACAAAATCCCAAAGACGTAATGACTGGTGAGCAACGTAAAAGAATGGATAAAGCTCGTAAAACGACCAATACTCCAGTAATGATCGTTACGCAGGAAGAGGCCATTGAAAACGAAAAGGAAAAATCCACTGAAGAAAAGACATGGCAATTCAAAGCGGAAAATGTACGTGACTTTGCTTTTGCTTCCAGCCGTAAGTTCATCTGGGATGCTATGGCTTTGGA
>CAZHNG010000059.1:0-25070 GCA_964533785.1 uncultured Saprospiraceae bacterium
AGACACGTAAACATCCCCATCCCGAAACGCCACGTGAATACCCAAGCGGGAAAAAATAGTTGGGATAATACCTAAATGTTGTGGTTCAACATTCTTGATCGTTAATTCAGATTGGGTCATGGCAGCCAAACCAATAAAACTCCCCACTTCAATAAAATCCGGTAATATTTCATGAGTTGTCCCATCTAATTGATCTACTCCCTCAATAGTTAAAAGATTAGAACCAATGCCTGAAATTTTTGCTCCCATCCGGTTCAGCATTTTGCATAGTTGCTGAATATATGGTTCGCAAGCAGCATTGTAGATCTGAGTAGTTCCTTTTGCTAAAACAGCCGCCATTAGCACATTAGCAGTACCCGTAACGGAAATTTCTTCCATTAGGATGTAGTCGCCGACCAAGCCCCCTGTAGAAATAGAAAAAGCACTGGTTTGGGGATGAAAAGAAAAAGTCGCCCCCAACTTTTGAAGGCCCTGAAAATGAGTATCCAACCGCCGCCGACCTATTTTATCTCCCCCTGGACTGGGTAAAGAAGCCCGCCGAAACCTGGCAATAAGCGGCCCGATAAACATTACCGAACCCCGGATCTTCTTAGCATTTTCAATAAATGATGGATGATCCAGGTATTGAAGGTCAATTGAATGAGCTCGAAAGGAATACTGGTTTTTGTGTTGACGTTTTATTTCAACCCCTAATCCTTCTAACAAAGCAATAGATCTTCTTACATCGAGAATATCCGGTATATTAGAGATGATAACTTCTTTCTCGGTGAGTAGGACGGCAGCCAGTACTTGTAAGGCTTCGTTTTTAGCTCCTTGAGGAATGATCTCACCATTTAAGGAATGGCCGCCAATAACTTCAAATGCCTCTTGCTTCATGCAATATCTGAATAAATGGTTTTATTTTCTTCTGCGGCCTCTCTGGCTTCTGCCCCGGCCATTTGAGGAACTTCTTTTTCCGTTGCTTCTCCTACTGCTGCCACTGCGACTACCACTACTTCCCTGAGAAAGGTTTTCAATAGCAATATTTTCATCGATGGATAATTTCCCGTCGGACAGAGCCTCCAGGTCGCCTTTAATAATATTGTCACTTACGTAATGATCCTTATTCCAGGTTCTGTAAGCGAGTTTCATGTATGCACCAATAACCCCCACAAAACCTTCACGTTTTGCATCATCTTCCATTTCCAGTGCCCTGTCTATCAATTTCTGCACATTATTTCCGTAATGACGGAATTTAGCTTTGGAATGTGGGTACTCTACCGTTTCCGGTTTCAATTGATGATCTGAGGGAGTTGGAACGACCCCGTTAGGCGGTAAAACATCCAACTTATAATCAGCAATCTGGAAAATATCATTCCAAAGTTTTTCGCGGTAATCATCAACATTTCGGTTCTGAGGATAAAGTTGCATTATCAAGTCGATCACTTTTTCGATGAAAGCATGACGATGTTCTTTGTCTTCAATATCACGAGCACTTCTCACTAGTTTTTGAATATTTCTTCCGTACTCCGGCATAATCAAAGGGTCACGGCTTGAATTATAAACCATGGACAATTCTTCTGACATTATAAAAAATTTAAATATTTAATTGATTTACACAGTATCACTCAACAGTTACTGATTTTGCTAAATTTCTGGGCTGGTCTACGTTGCACCCTCTCATAACGGCAACATAATAAGATAACAGTTGCAATGGGATTACGGAAAGCAACGGAGAAAATGGCTCTACAATCTCTGGTAACTTAATAGAATGATCGGCGAGTTCACTTATTTCTTTATCTCCTTCGTTTACGATCGCAATCACAAACCCTTTTCTAGCTTTTACTTCCTGGATATTGCTCAAAATTTTCTCGTTAGCGCTTTTGTTGGTTGCAATAACGATTACCGGCATTTCTTCATCAATAAGCGCAATAGGGCCATGTTTCATTTCGGCGGCGGGATACCCTTCGGCGTGAATATACGAAATTTCTTTCAACTTCAATGCCCCCTCCAATGCAACAGGGAAATTATACCCTCTTCCCAAATACAACGCATTTGAGCTGTCCTTAATTTCCTCCGCAATATATTTTATATGTTTTTCCTCTGCCAGAACTGATTGAACCTTACGAGGAACACTGCCTAATGCTGCAATGTATTGTCTAAATAGTGACTGTGGAATAGTTCCTCTTTTATACCCAATTGTCAGGGCCATCAGTGATAATAAGGTCACCTGACCAGTGAATGCCTTGGTTGAGGCTACACCTATTTCAGGCCCTACGTGAATGTAAGAACCTGCATCAGTTAATCTTGCGATTGAAGATCCAACTACATTAACAATACCATAGGCCATCGCTCCTTTTTCTTTCGCAATTTCCAGAGCTGCTAGTGTATCCGCAGTTTCTCCCGATTGGGAAATTGCTATGATCACGTCATTTTCATTAATGATCGGATTCCTATACCTGAATTCCGAAGCGTACTCAACTTCGACCGGTATCCTTGCCAATTCTTCCAATAAATATTCACCGATCAGCCCTGCATGCCAAGAAGTACCGCAAGCCACAATAATCATTCTTTTGGCTGAAAGCATTCGTTCTAGGTGATCACTCATTCCTCCAAGGTTTACCCAGCCTTCATCAACATTCAAACGACCACGCATACAATCAGCAATGGTATCCACCTGTTCATGAATTTCCTTGAGCATAAAATAATCATATCCCCCTTTTTCAATACTCTCAATTTGCATGTCGATCTCTTCGATCGTTGGGGTCAGCTTTTCATTATCAACATTCTTGATTTCAATATTTTCTCCACGTTTAATGGTTGCGATCTCTCCATCGTTCAAATAAATCACTCGCTTTGTATATTCAACAAAAGGAGTAGCATCGGAGGCCAAAAAGTATTCTTCTTCCCCAATACCAATGACCAAAGGACTCGCCTTTCTTGCTGCCACAATTTTTCCGGGATCATTTCGGTCGATCACTACTATTGCATAAGCTCCAACCACCCTGGTTAAAGCTAACCGCACGGCTTCTTCCAATGGCAGATTATCCTTTTCCTGGATTTCCTCAATGAAAGAGACCAGTACTTCGGTATCCGTTTCACTTTGAAAACTATGCCCTTCTTTTAACAAAGCCTCCTTTAGCAAACTATAATTTTCAATAATGCCGTTGTGTACAATGGCTAGTCTTCCACTATTTGAAAGATGTGGATGCGCGTTGACATCATTTGGGACACCGTGCGTAGCCCACCTGGTGTGACCAATTCCTACATTGGCTTTCTTATTTTCACCTTTGGCAAATTCAACCAGGTCGTTTACTTTACCTTTTTTCTTGTAGACTTTCATACCCTTTTCCAAAAGCGCAATTCCTGCACTGTCGTATCCCCGGTATTCCAATCTTTGCAAGCCTTTGATTAAAATGGGATAAGCTTCCTTTGTTCCTAAATAAGCTACAATTCCGCACATAATATTTTTGTTTATGGTTAGACAATCTTCTCTTTGGTGATGAGCTTGAACAAGGGAGAGGATAACCTGTTAATTCGCAACCGACTTATCAGAACTGCTTTGATTACTTTTTTAATCTTCAATCAAAAAGCAAAATCTATGAAAGGAGAAGTTCCGGTAATTAGTAAGGTAATCTTTACTGTATTTACCAACAACTAGAAAAAGAGTTTCATTTTTATTGTTAATGTTGCAATAGAGAAGACTTTCCAAAATCATTCAATCCTAGAATAAGTAACTTTCAATTTCATCGGGTATAACGGATGATTAGCCCCGTATAAAATACTACTATTAGCTCTTTCAATAGAAGAAAAAGCACTATAGATGATATCATTTTCAAATAAACCGGGCACCGAGGCTATTGTCGAGGCCCTCGATTGAGAAGATAGACCACTGATCAACAACTCCTTTTTTGTATTGTTGCGCAGCATACTTGTTAATGCCGCAGTGATGTTTACCGTATATGTTTGCAATTCATTTTCTGACAAACTCAAATTCCCTCCAAAAGTAGTGGAGATAGGCCGACGACCTTGTAAGACGATCCATAGATCCTCTGCGGGCTCAATTGTGCCGTCATTCAATGTTTGGAAGACAGAAAACTGTTCAATGGGCCGGTATATTGCGGTATCATAACCTGGCACGGTCGCCAGCGTCATTTCCAGCTCTGCTTTGTTAATAACCGCATCTTCTAAAGCATCGAGAAAAGGAAATTCTATTTTTCCCATAACTCCTGCCATGCCTTGCACAAACATCAAAGAATCAGAAGTATTATCCGAATCTACGTAATCATTTACCATAACCTCGCTTCTATCATGCTGAATATTTACGGCTCTGATAGCCGTATTAAATAACCTGAATTGAAACACTCTGGATGTATCCTCAAGGGTAACAGGATCCGTTTGAGTGTAGTACAGATCCATCCCCGCATCCGGTTGCCGCAATAGAAAACTAGCCAGGCTATTAGCTTTTCCCTTTGGCCTGAGGTACAAACCATTAAAATATTCTACGAAATCCGTATTACTGACATAAAAAGAAGTATCAAGATTGATTAATTCCCCTCCCAGCCTGTTGGAAAGTTGGATTCTAAGTTGAGCCGGATAAGTAATAGTGTCAAAAGTTTTATTTCCTCTGGGCTCTATTACCCCCTTTACACTTTTAGCGGAAGTTTTGAATATTCCTGTCCCCAAAGGCGATTCATCGAAGGCAAAGTTAACATCCGTATAATAATCCTGGCTTTCCATGAATTCGAGTACCCGGAACACTTCCATCTCTAACTCCTGAGTAGTATCGCCGAAAAATCCTAACGTATCAAAAGGTAGAACCAATACCAAGGAATCTACCACAGCACCCTGAAAATCAGGCCGCGCGCTTAACTGAGGTTGTATATAAATACTTGCCTGAGTGGTTCCGAAAATAGGGTCAACGAAATTCCCAAAGACATAACTATCCAACTGATTCAATGTTTCCCTGGTAAAACCAATATCAAAAGGAGGAGCGTAGGATACCGTTCTGATAGGTGCAAGGGTCTTCGACCTCAACGTCATGGTATCAGTAAAAGAAACTTCTACTAGATCTTGTTCCAGTAAATCAGTACCAATAACAATGGGATCACTGCAATTAGAAAGTACAGTCCACAATACAATCGAATAAAAAATCAGTTTAATCCAGTTCAGGTGATTACAGCTCATTAAAATTGATTTGACTCGAATACATTCAAAAGAGACATCTAAATGCCAAAACGTTGTATCCAAAACGGATGGAATTATGATCCAGTGTGAATTAGAAGGCCAGGAATGAAAATTTGTTTCCAAATAACAAAAGCAAGGACAGGCTTTCCTCTATCCTTGCTTTCTTGTGCTTTTATTGTCAGTATTCAATTCATAGGATTACTCTGTCACTTCCTCTAGTAGAAGGGTCTGGTAAAATTCCAGATTATCAGCGTAATAAGAATCCTCGTTTTCGAATTTCAACACTGGTTTTCCTGAATCTTCTAAAAGGCTTTCGTATTTTTCTTCAAGTTTTTCACTACCCTGCACAATTCCGTCAGAGTATGCTAAAGCACCTTCGTGCAAGGTGATTTCACTATTTTGGTGAAATGCACTTAAATCCTCTGTGCTAAGGTTGTTAATAGAAGCTTTGGTAATAAAATCTTCCCCGAAATTATCCGCTAAAGATTCGTTATAAAGGGTATAAACAACTTTTGAGTGCTGGAAAAGAGGTTCATTAGCGTAAGCCTTTTTCAAATAGAACGGAATCAAACTCGTCATCCAGCCGTGACAGTGAATTACATCAGGCGGCCAGCCAAATTTTTTCACCGTCTCAATTACACCCTTGCAGAAGAATACCATGCGATCAACATTATCTTCGAAGGGTTTATCATTTTCATCGGTAAAGATGTGTTTTCTTTTGAAGAACTCTTCATTATCGAGGAAGTAGACCTGCATTCTGGCTTCCGGAAGAGATGCAACTTTGATGATCAACGGAAAGTCATCATCATCTACAATTATGTTCATTCCTGAAAGGCGTACTACTTCGTGCAAACGGTGGCGACGCTCATTGATGGAACCATACCTGGGCATTAAAACCCTGATTTCCATTCCATTTTCTTGAACATACTGGGGCAGATGGCGTGCAATTTTACTAACCTCTGATAGCTCTGTGTATGGGATCATTTCCTGCGTTACAATCAGCACTTTCTTTTTGCTCATAATCCTAAAAGTCTTGTAAAGAACAATATTTGTTCCAAATAAATTTAAAACGATTTGCAAAAGTACAAAAAAAGTATGACTTTTCCTATTTTATTCTTGTCCAGCCCCTATTCCCCTTGCAAACAACAAATTTTTGGTAAATGATGTATCTCGCCAAAATAACTCAAGCCCTTAAAGAATACGTTGAAAACCTTAGAATACAAGGGCACTCTATCGGCTTTGTACCCACGATGGGAGCCTTGCATGCCGGTCATTTGGAATTATTAAAAAGATCATTACGAACTACAGACAAGACGGTCTGCAGTATTTTTGTAAATCCCAAGCAATTTAACGACCCAAAAGATTTGAACAAATATCCCCGCACTCCCGAAAAAGATATTGAACAATTATTAGCAATTAAATGCCCGGTTCTTTTTTTTCCCTCAATTAATGAAATGTTTCCTCCCGGTTCTTTCCGGTCCCCAACCTTTGATTTCAATGGGCTGGAACAGATACTGGAAGGCCAATACCGACCCGGTCATTTCACTGGCGTAGCCACTGTAGTTCACCGTTTATTGCAAATTGTAGATCCTGACATTCTCTTTATGGGACAGAAGGATTACCAACAAGTTCTAATTGTAAAAAAAGTCATTGAACAATCCGACTTTAACTGCAGGTTACAAATGGTTCCTATCGTAAGGGAAGCAAATGGCTTGGCCATGAGTTCCCGTAATGTCAGATTGTCTGAAACAACACGTCAAAAAGCCCGTCTTATATACCAAACCTTATTATGGGTAAAAACCTCCTTAAAAGAGATGCCGATTAGGATGCTTCAAAATAAAGCCCTCGAAAAATTAAATACCCCCCCTTTCAGTCCGGAATATTTTGCAGTCGTTGACGGTAAGACAATGTTGCCCGTTACTTCTTTCACCTCTGATCAAAGCCTGGTTGCTGTAACGGCAGTAAAAGTTGAAAATATCCGCCTTATTGATAACATGATCCTCCAATAATTCCAATTTAGCCAAACAAAACTCACAGGAAGGACGTTTCGTTTCATGTTTGTTTTGAGAATAATTATTGATGGCTAACTGAAAGTAAAATGTTAATACATAGATTTAAATCAAAAATCCATCGGGCAGTGGTAACAGAGGCAGACCTTAATTACCGGGGGAGCATCACGCTCGATCAAGACCTTATAGATGCAGCAGGTTTTTTAATTGAAGAAAGGGTTCAAATTTTGAACGTAAACAACGGAGAACGATTTGAAACTTATGTAATACCAGGAGAAAGAGGCAGTGGAGTCGTTTGTTTGAATGGACCAGCAGCTCGTAAAGTGCAGGTTGGCGATATTGTTATTGTAATATCTTATGCATGGATGGAAGAGGAGGAAGCTAGAAAATTTCAGTCTAAGGTAGTGTATGTAAATGAAAAAAATCAGATCACCTAAGTAATTTTTAACAAATAGAGAGCATTGAACAAGATACTTCGAAATATCCTGAAATTCCTTCTATTTCTTTCCTTGGGATTGGTTATTCTATACCTCGTCTATCGGAAGGCTGAGTTGGCTTTTCAAGATGATTGTGCAACCAAGGGTATTGCTCCCGAAGATTGTAGTTTGATCGCCAAGGTAATAACTGACTTTCGAGGTGCTAATTATTACTGGATCCTGTTGACCCTGATTTTGTATACCATTAGTAATATAAGCCGAGCTATTCGCTGGCGTATGCTGATTACTCCGCTCGGTTACCAACCTAAATTTATCAATTGTTTTCTAACAGTGATCTTCGGTTATTTTGCCAATTTGGGCTTACCGCGAATGGGAGAAATCATGCGAGCGGGACTTTTAGCACAATACGAAAAGATCGGGGTTGAAAAAGTGATAGGAACGATCGTTACCAGCAGGATGGTGGATGTTTTGTGTTTGCTTACTATGTCTGGCCTAGCCTTTGTTCTGGCTTTTGATCAAATATGGCCCGTTTTTGAGGAGAATGTAAATATCATTGAACGTCTGAGGGGATCAAGCAACCTTGCTGCTTTGATTGCAATACTATTTATTATTTCAGGTATTCTTTTCGTTGTTTTTCGTAAAAAGCTGTTTCAAAGCAGAATTGCGCTGAAGCTCCAATCTATATTGTACGGTTTCTGGGATGGTTTCCGAACGATCAGCAAACTTGAGCGCCCTTTTTGGTTTATATTTCATAGTGTCAATATATGGATCATGTATTACCTCATGATCAGATATTGTTTTTTTGCCTATGCTCCTACCGCCGGATTATCAGGCATTGCAGGTCTGGTTATTTTCGTTTTGGGAGGATGGGGAATGGTCATTCCCTCTCCGGGAGGAATGGGCACCTATCATTTTATGGTTCAAACTGGCTTACTGATGTATGGTATTAGTTGGGACGTGGGGTTCTCTTTTGCAAACATTGCATTTTTCTCCATTCAATTGGGCGCCAATGTACTCCTAGGCGTCGTCGCTGTCATTCTTTTACCCTTAGTCAACAAAAATTATCAGCCTGACTTAAGATCGAATATATAAAATACTTTTACAAGCATTTTTTTTTGACAATCATAATATTACCTGATTTCGAATAGGTACTCAACCCACCATCAAAGAATCCTCACCAAAATTATTCCAAAATATCCGAATTTGAGAATGGCAGCTAGCCCTAAAAGTTTTTACCTTTGGGTATCTGATCAAGTAGAAAGCGATAATTTAACTAGATCCAAACAAGCAGTTTCATGAATATTCTTCCAATGTCGGATGTTAAGATCTTTTCGGCAAGCAAATCCAAGTACTTATCCGACAAAATAGCAGAGCACTATGGCCGTCCATTGGGCGATATAAAGCTTACCAGATTTAGTGACGGAGAAATGCATCCCACCATCAATGAATCCGTTCGCGGTGCTTTCGTATTCTTTATCGCTTCCACTTTTTCACCTGCTGACAATTTGATGGAGTTATTGCTCATGATTGATGCTGCTAAAAGAGCTTCTGCAAGCTATATCACCGCAGTGATCCCCTATTTTGGTTATGCCCGTCAAGATCGAAAAGATAAGCCCCGTGTACCGATATCCGCAAAAATGATCGCCGATCTTTTAGAAAAAGTAGGGGCTAACCGCATCATGACCATGGAATTACATGCAGATCAGCTTCAAGGCTTTTTTAACATTCCCGTTGACCATCTCAAAAGTGACGCTATCTTCATCCCTTATCTGCAAGAGCAGGACTTGACCGATGTTATTTTTGCCGCACCTGATGTAGGAGCCGTTAAAAGGGTAAGAACATACTCTAACCATTTTGGTAAAAACCTAGTTATTTGTGATAAATATCGCAAAAAAGCAAATGAAGTGGCCGAAATGACCGTGATCGGAGATGTACAGGATGCAGACGTCATTTTAGTAGATGACCTGGTGGACACTGCAGGTACACTTTGCCGTGCAGCAAAAGTACTGAAAGAACACGGTGCAAAATCAGTCCGTGCCCTTTGTACTCACCCTGTCTTTTCGGGTGATGCCTACGAAAATATTGAAAATTCTTCCTTGGAAGAGGTCTTAGTTTGCGATACCATACCTCTTAAGAAAGAATCTCCTAAAATAAAGGTCTTATCTTCTTCCAAACTCTTTGCCCGCGCGATCCGCAATGTTCACGAGCACCGGTCTATTTCTGCATTATTTGTGGAAGGGTAATTTTTTATCCGTTGCCACTCGTCATAAATGTCAGAGCAAATACGATCACAGATAAAATCAATCCATACATAAAAACATTATAGCAAATCCTGAGATACCTGTATTTTTTAGCGAGAACAATCCCCAAATAGTAAAGATCCCGCGTCATCGAACTGTACAAAAAATCACTGTCTTTGATCATTTCCATCATTCCCATATGAAAATCTTCAATTTCCATATTGTAAAAATTACCAAAGAACAGCAGATTGGCTCGCTTGCTTTCAATATCCTCCCTCGTAAATTTTCCTTCCGTTATTTTAGGCCGCGTGGAAAGTATAGCAAAAACCAATGCTAACAGACAGACGGAAAGCAATAATATGGTGGGATACATCAATTTTGGGTTCGCTTCTAACTGAGGCACTAAATTCGCCACCACTATTGAAATAATAATTGCATTAATACTCAACATAATATTGGCCTTATTATCAGCAATAGAACTCAGATTGACATGGGTGCGGTAGGTAGTCCTGTACATGGTTTCAACACCTCTTCCAAGATTAAGTTGCTTAAGTTCAATATCTCCTGATCCTGCCATCGCAAGCTCGTTTGACTTCTTTTTTTTCTTCTTTTTCTTTTTCTTTTTTTCTTCTTTTTCCTCGACTTCCTCTACTAACTCCACTGTATCGGGGTCTAATCTCAGTTTGTGCTTCGTCAACTGTTTGATATACTTTTTCTTCCTTTTATCATATAATTCTCTTGCAATGGTGGTATAATATTCATGATTCTGTAAAAAATCCAGTTCAAAATCAATCCATTCTTTTTCAGACATGGCTTTTCCCTGAGTTAGTAAGAGCTCCTGACGAACACGCCAACAACGGTCCCAATACATTTTGTTCCCCAAATGGCTGAGATCCGCATCACAAAGGATCTGTTCCAGAAGATTTGCAGGTTCTGTATCGTAACGAGTGGCCATAATACAAGCAATAATAACCTGTATATTTTCTTCCGGATAATTGCGTTCCTCCAGGTAAGTCCTTGCATAAGTACATCCTCTTTCCTCGTGTCCTTCCGCACCCTGATCATATCCCGTATCATGAAACCAAGCCGCAATTTGCAGGATTTCAGACTCTCGCTCCGGTAGGTTGTATCCTTCTACAATTAATTTTACAGCTTCCACCACATCCCTGGTATGCTGATAATCATGATATACATACTCCGCCGTAATATATTTTGTAAAATGATCAGCAACATCTGCCTCAACCTCAGCTAATAAGGATTTTTCTGACTCTTGCATAGTTCTTTTATATTGCCCTAAAGATAATTATTAACCCAGCAACTGTAAAATATATCCCAGAATTGAAAAATTGGATTTTCCAACTGATTAACAGTTCTTCTTGTCCCAATTTCATACTATCTTAGACTATTACAAAAATTTCAGCAATGAAACAATTACTCATTACAATTCAAATCACCTTTCTTTTTTACTGGGGAATGGGACAAACAGATTCCTCCATGGTAGTATTTGAATACCTGCATACCCTTGATCAATTAGTGCTTCTAAAAAATGATAATGAACAAATACCCATTAAGTCCTTCCAAAATAACGCTATTGGTCTCATGGAGGTCGGGATGTCTGCTTTTCGCGACTTTGAGGTTACGCTAAGGCAATATACTACTATTCATGATATAGCTGTTCCAAAATTACATTCTACTGCAGAAGCTGATGAATGGGCAGAAAAAACGCTCGGTGCTTTCGACATGGTCATTCTAGCGATCAACGACCACAGTTTCAGCGGTATTGCTCCATATATTACGAACCAGCTAGCTATTCAAGCTGTATTAAATTTCCAAAATACCGTTACCGTAGTTTTTGGCGGTCAATTGGTTTTTTCAGCAATTCCGGAGGTGGTTGAAAAATCAGAAACACTGATAGTAAGCCCTTACAACACTTATACGCACTCTTTATCTGCTCAATTGATCATGGGAGGAATAGGAGCAAAAGGACATCTAACCCGGATGCTACCCGGCACCGGTTTCAGTATCGGCGATGGCAAGGAAACACTACCTCTTGACAGGCTTCAGTTTTCCCCTCCCGAAATAGTGGGAATGAACACTCAATTGTTGCAGGATAGCATAAAAAAAATCGTACAGGAAGGTATCGCGGCCAGGGCCTATCCTGGCGCTCAGGTACTGGTTGCCAAAGACGGGCATATCATTTATCAGGAGGCTTTTGGTTACCATACTTATGATTCTGTCCGAACCGTTTCGCGAAATGATCTATACGATTTTGCTTCCTTGACAAAAGTTACCGCAGCCTTACCCGCCCTGATGCAGTTGCACGGCGAAGGCAAATTTTCGCTGGAAGACCAGCTCTCAGATTATCTGCCCTATTTCAAAAATTCAAATAAATCAGATCTTACTTTTCGGAAAATGCTTGCACACCATGCCCAACTCCTTCCCTGGATCCCTTACTGGCGCTCAACAATTAGAGGAAATGCCAAATATCCCTGGAAAAAAAGATGGGACAACGACAACTACAACAATTTTAAATTTAAATGGAAAACTTTTAAACCGGATTCTACAAAACGATTTAATATAAGAGTAACCGACGATCTTTGGTTGCACCGGAAATACCAAAAAAGAATATATAAGGCTATCAAAAAATCTCCCTTGAATGAAAATCCTGGCTACGTTTATTCAGGTTTATTGTTTTACCTTTTGCCCGATATCGTTAGCAATTTAACCCAAACGGAGTTTGAAACTTACCTGAAAGAAAATATTTACCAGCCAATTGGCGCCCACACCATAGGCTACAATCCTTACTTAAAGTTCCCAAAAGATCGCATCGTACCAACCGAAAAAGACACCTTTTTCCGAATGACCCAAATCCATGGAACCGTTCACGATGAAGGAGCAGCTATGATGGGAGGAATATCGTCGAATGCGGGGTTATTCTCCACTATTATCGACCTGGCCAAATTAATGCAAACCTACCTTAACGAAGGATCTTACGGAGGGCAGCAAATACTGCCTCCAGAGTCAGTCCGGGAGTTTACCAAATGTCAATTCTGTGAGGAAGGTAATCGACGCGGGCTTGGATTTGACAAACCACTTATTGAATATAATGCCAATGCGAGTTCCGTTGCCAAAAGTGCCAGCCCCTTGAGTTTTGGGCATTCTGGCTATACCGGCACCTTTGCCTGGGCAGACCCCGAACACGATCTGCTGTTTATTTTTTTTTCTAATCGGGTTTATCCTACCAGGGAAAACCGTAAACTCTATACCCTCAGCATACGTCCCCGCATTCACCAGGTATTGTACAATGCTATGAACCATCAGCCAGAAAATTGACCCAAATGATGAATCAATTTTTGGATATCGTCAATGGTGTGTAAACTATTCAAAACAATCCTGGTCACCAGATCATTTTGCGCCGTAGGATAACGGAAACTGGAAATCATGATCTGAAAAGATTGCAGATATTCAGCCAACGTATTTTGCCGGGTATAAAAAACCGGAAAACCCTCCAGGTAACCTAATTCAATGCATTCAGAATAATGCTTTAAGAAATATTGTAAATTTTTTCTTAGCAATTGCCTTTGTTCGGCGTACAGCTCCTGTGCATTTGTGTATGCGTATAAAAAAGCCGGAGCAATGGGAGATGCCCCCCCAAAAAGCGGCATTTTATGCATCTCATCGATTATGCTTTTAGGCCCTAAAATCACTCCGCCCGGAATACCCAGTGCCTTGCCCAGGGAACTGATCGCAACCAAAGATACATTTGGCGGTAATTCCAGAGTAGTACAAATACCTCCCCCATTTCTTCCTATGATTCCGAAGCCATGAGAATCATCAACTATGATAATCACAGGTTGATCACGTCTTAACCGCTCTATCCATCTAAAATCAGTTTTGACTGCAAATATGGGGTCAACATGATTAGCTAATATTACCAAAGTTTTACCTTCAGTATCCAGACTAAAAACCTCATCAAACCAGGAATCCCGGAATATAAGGTCCGTTCCCTGGATAGCCGGATGCGCCCCCGGAGCATGACATTTTACGTAATGATCGCCACTAAAGTGCTGAAGCACTAACCTGCCCGCCAATGTCCCGGAAGTAACCGTAACCGCTGCCTCCACCCCCGCGTTTTTAGCTAAAAGTAACTCCGCTTCTTCAAAAATGGGCAATTGCGTATTGGACAGGCGTGAACCGCCATAATGAACACCGAACCGTTGAATCCCCTCACTAACCAGGTTCTTAAATATTTCATTTTGCACAATACCCAGATAGGCCGTACCGCTAAAATACAACCATTCTTCACCGTTGATTAAAGCGGTTCTTCCCGGAAGTGCAGTAAGTGAATAAATTTGGCTCATAAATATTTTTTAACATAGTAATAAGAGTTTATTATATTGTTGTAAAGAACGAATATGAATTACACCTCTTTAATTGAAGCTCAAACCCTTCACGAGTATTTGGGTAAGGAAAATATTGTCATTATAGACTGTCGTTTTTCCTTACAAGATACCGAAAAAGGCTATCAACAATACCTTGCAGAACACATACCTGGTGCTTATTACGCACATTTGGATAAAGATCTATCAGGTGCCATTATACCAGGAAAAACGGGAAGGCACCCTCTCCCCAAAGCTGATAACTTGGTCGCACTTTTTTCAAGTTGGGGAATTGATGAGGGCAAACAAGTGGTGGTTTATGATAATAAGTCCGGAGCTATTGCTGCTCGTTTGTGGTGGCTGTTACGTTGGTTAGGGCATCATAGCGTTGCTGTTCTCAATGGCGGCTGGAAAATTTGGAACGAACTTGGTCTTCCCACAGATAACAAAAAACCTTCGCCAAAAGCTGCCAACTTTATTGCTAAAGAACAGCAACACTTAAAAGTGGATGCCTCTTTTGTAGAAAAAGTAAGGGAAAATGAGTATTATCATTTGGTTGACTCCAGAGCTGCCAGACGATACCAAGGCATTGAAGAACCAATAGATCCGGTTGCCGGGCACATTCCGGGGGCTATTAATCTTTCCTTTATGGAAAATGTAAACGACAATGGAGTATTTATAGAAAAGGAAAAGTTGAAAAACAGATTTTCGAATTTGAAAGAAGCATCGAAAACTGTTTTTTATTGTGGATCCGGCGTTACGGCCTGCCACAACATCTTAGCCTATTTCCACGCGGGATTAGGAGAAGCTCTCCTCTATCCAGGCTCCTGGAGTGAGTGGATTACAGATGAAAACAGACCCGTAAAAACACAAGATCAATAAACAGCTTCCACAATTTTTCTGATCGTAGCCGAATCTCCCATAGTGTAATAATGCAAGCAAGGAACCCCTGCCTTTTTTAATTCCTGGGATTGGTAGATACACCACTCCACTCCTGCTTGTACTCTTGCTTCCGGGGTTTTAGCACTTGTTACAGCATTCACCAGGTCTTCCGGCAAATCCACGTGAAAGATGCGTGGAATGGAATTCAACTGATACCTCTTAGTGATGGGTTTCAATCCAGGCACTATAGGAACGTTTATTCCTTCTTTCCGGCAACGGTCTACGTATTCAAAATATTTTTGGTTGTTAAAAAACATTTGCGTTACAATGTAATCAGCTCCTGCTTCGATTTTAGCTTTGGTAAAAGCTAAATCAGAATCCATATTTGGCGCTTCAAAGTGCTTCTCCGGATAGCCCGCAACACCAATGCAAAAAGCAGTTCTTTCACCATTATTTATATTCTCATCTAAATATTTCCCTTCGTTCATATCTGCTATTTGCTTTACCAAATCTAGGGCATATTGATGACCTTCCGCTTCCGCTACAAACTTCCCATCAAATTTCCTGGCATCACCGCGTAAAGCCAATACATTGTTGATATTCAAAAAATTCAGGTCGATCAACACGTTTTCAGTATCTTCCTTAGTAAATCCACCACAGATTAAATGCGGAACCGCATCCACTCCGTAACGATGAGTGATGGCAGCACAAATCCCTACTGTTCCCGGACGTTTTCTGATAGCTGTTTTCTCATAATATCCGCTGGCTCTTTTCTTATAAACATAATCTTCACGATGATAGGTTACATCGATAAACGGAGGCTTAAATTCCATCAAGGGGTCCAAGGTTTGAAAAATAGCTTTCATACTCCCCCCCTTTAAAGGAGGTAACACTTCAAAAGAAATTAAGGTATTCCCTTTTGCATTTTCAAAATATTCAGTAACTCTCATCGATTATTTCATTCATTAAAAGGACAAAGCTACGAAGACACATTTTGATTTGTTAATGGGAAATGCCTTTTTTACAGAAAGTGACTTAGTAATGAAACAAGATTAAGGTAAAAAAGCGGGGGGCCTTTTGAAGTTGGAAAAAAGATAAAATTTCATAAATAGACTTGTCTAATACTTCTTTTGATAGCCTGCCAGAGAAAGTGAAAATTTCTTTTACCTCTGCACTCAAAAAATTAAGTCGCATCATTTTACATGATACGACTTACTACCAATGAATTATAATCCCATGAACAATTGTAAAAGAAAAATCAAATTTATTTTTTACCTAATTGTTTTTAAATTGTAGACTTTGCATTAAGGCGGTTTAGACTGGTTCCCACGCCAATCTGAACCGCCGCTGCATTTTTTTTAATTTTCCCGTGTACATGTCTAAAACATCACTCGTTAGTTCTTTAACTAACTTTGCTTTCGTTTGACAATACAATTATCTACATTTTTAGAGGTTCTAAAAAGGATAAAAAAGAACTATTGTGAAAAAAAAATCACCCTTAAACAACAAAAACCATTCTAAAAAAAGCATTTATTTACATTATTGTGAAAATAAAATATTTCACAGCAAAAAAAAACTGCGCATTTCAAGACTATTTAATTGCATTTTCGGGATAATTTTAATGAAGGATATCCTGTTTGCCGTCTTCCATCAAGAAATTTTCCTGTTTCATCTGAAAAATTTCTATCTTCCTTGTTACAAGGACAATCTTGCAGCTAAATTGAATTGATAAAGAAAAGTAGAAAATGACCTACGACAATTTCACTACAAAATCACAGGAATCCATTCTAAAGGCTCAGCAAATAGCGGCAGCGCTTAACCAACAACAAGTAGGAACTGAACATCTGATTCGGGGGCTTTTAGAAACTGATGAAAACGTAACTTCTTTTTTGCTCAATAAAATGGAAGTAGATGCTGCTTTATTGAAGCAAAAGCTCAATGTAGCCATAGCCGCCTACCCAAAGGTGAAAGGCACAGACAAGCAATTCCTGACTAATGACGCTAACCGCGCTTTATCAAGAGCAAAAAAAATGCTCAAAGACTTTGGCGATGAATATATTTCAATTGAATTAATCCTCTTAGGGGTGCTGCAGGGTACCGATGAAGGTGCCAAAATATTGAAATCGGTGGGCGCAAAAGAAAATAGATTGCGAGATGCCATCGCCGAATTGCGCAAAGGCCGCAAAGTGACTGACCAAAGTACCGAAGAATCATATAATGCCCTAAAGAAATATGCCGTCAATCTTAATGAGGAGGCTGAGTCGGGGAAACTGGACCCCATCATTGGCAGAGATGAAGAAATCAGAAGAGTACTACACATCCTTTCAAGAAGAAAGAAAAACAACCCCATTCTTGTTGGGGAGCCCGGTGTTGGGAAAACCGCGATTGTTGAGGGCATTGCCTGGCGAATTGTAAAGCAAGATGTTCCTGAAAACCTTCGTTCAAAGAAAATTTATGTTCTCGACCTAGCCGCCCTGGTCGCAGGGGCTAAATACAAAGGCGAGTTTGAGGAGCGCCTAAAAGGAGTGATCAAAGAGGTGACTTCCTCCAACGGGGAAACGATCCTATTCATTGATGAAATTCATACCCTTATTGGTGCAGGAGGAGGACAAGGAGCTATTGATGCAGCAAATATTCTGAAACCTGCCCTGGCCCGTGGTGAACTGCGAACCATTGGCGCAACCACCCTCGATGAATACCAGAAATATTTCGAGAAAGATAAAGCGCTGGTCCGCCGTTTTCAAACTGTTTATATTGATGAACCCAGTGTTGAAGATACCATTTCTATTTTAAGAGGCTTACAGGAAAGATACGAAGTTTACCACAAAATTGAGATCCTCGATGAAGCGTTAATTGCTGCTGCTGAATTGTCTCACCGCTATGTGACTGATCGGTTTCTGCCTGACAAGGCTATCGACCTTATTGACGAAGCTGCTGCGAAACTCCGGCTGGAGTTAGATTCGGTACCCGATGAAGTAGATGCTTGGGATCGCAGAGTGCGGCAGCTGGAAATCGAACGCGAAGCCATTAAAAGAGAGAAAAACGAAGCCAATCTCAAGATCATCAATGAGCAAATCGCCAATGCCCGCGAAAAAAGAGATTCTATCCGTGCTGCCTGGTCGAATGAAAAAGAAATGATCGACACGGTACAAAATATCAAGAAAAAACTGGAAGAATTAGAAATAGCTGCGGCAAAAGCAGAACGCCATAGCGATTATGAGACAGTTGCCAAGATCCGCTACGGAGAAATGCAAGAACAACAAAACCTGCTCAAAGATGCTGAAGCGAAACTGGACAACCTGGTAGAAGAAAAACGTTTCACCAACGAAGAAGTTACGGCTAATGATATTGCCGATATTGTTGCCCGGTGGACGGGTATTCCCGTAGCCAAAATGCTACAAAGCGAAAAAGAAAAGTTAATGCACTTGGAAGCAGAAATTGGTGAACGTCTCATCGGCCAGGATGAAGCCGTCCGGGCAGTTTCTGATGCCGTTCGCCGCAGCAGAGCAGGCCTGCAGGATGCCGACCGGCCTATTGGTTCTTTTATCTTCTTAGGACCTACTGGAGTGGGTAAAACAGAATTGGCCAAAACCCTTGCCGAAGTACTTTTTGATGATGAGAAAGCCATTACCCGCATTGATATGAGTGAATACCAGGAGCGACATTCTGTTTCGCGATTAGTAGGTGCTCCTCCCGGATATGTAGGATACGACGAAGGCGGCCAACTCACTGAAGCGGTACGACGTAAACCTTATTCAATCATTTTGTTAGATGAAATTGAAAAAGCCCACCCTGACACCTTTAATACCTTACTACAGGTACTGGACGACGGCCGTCTTACGGATAACAAAGGCAGGGTCGCCAATTTTAAAAACACGATCATCATCATGACTTCTAATATAGGGTCAGATGTCATCCTCGAAAATTTTGAAGACCTGGATGTAATAGGACCAGACAAATACGACGAAATCCTGGAAACAACGGAGGAAGAAGTATTCGGAATGTTGAAAGATCACCTTCGTCCTGAGTTCATCAACCGGATCGACGAAATCATCATGTTCACACCATTGTCCAGAAAAGAGTTGCACCAGATCCTGCTTTTATTAATGAAGAAAATAGACAAGATGCTTGGCCGCCAGGGTATTGATGTCATGCTGAGTGAGCAAGCATTGGATTGGCTGGCCGATATGGGCTACGAACCACAGTTTGGTGCTCGTCCTTTAAAGCGGGTGCTTCAACGTGAGGTAATCAATGAACTCTCCAAACTGGTTATTTCCGGTGAATTTACTGCGGGAGACATGATTTACGTGGATGCAAAAGACGATGACCTTACTTTTTCTAAAGAACCCTTTGCAGGAGCCAATCCCCCTGAAAAGAAAGATACTACTGAAAAAAAAAGTAAAAACAATACCGTAGCGAAAGAAAAGGAAGAAAGCCAAGAGGCTGCAGAAAGGTTAAAACAAATTGAGGAGCTCAGAAAAGCGACCAAAGACTTAGAAGATGCCATTAAAGACTTAGATGGTGATGGTGATGAATGATTGGCAATTTTCCTCTCAGTTCGCATCATGAAGAAGGTTATGAAAGTATTTCATTTTGTAATTCATCTTCGGAAGACAAATAAATTCTAAGAGGGGATTTAACCGGATTGCTAAGCAGCAAAACTGATTGCACAGAATCCCGAGACAAGAACTCAACAGTCTTGCTTTGAAATTGAGACAACTTTTCTTTGGGTACTTTCATGGAAGTCTGGCAGCCAAAAGAACAAAGAACCAAGAAAATGAAACAAAACCTTTTCAAAACTAAATGTTGACCGTTTGTGAAATCATATTTTAGAGTTGTTCCTGAAAATAGTCTTCAAATTCCTCAACTTTCATCGTTCCGACATCTCCTTCTCCTTGTTTACGGACTGCTACGGCTTCATTTTCAACTTCTTTTTCGCCAATGACCAGCATGAATGGGATCTTTTTCAATTCCGTATCCCTGATTTTCTTTCCAATGGTTTCATTACGATCATCGATAAACCCACGAATATCTTTAGTTGCCAGACGATCCAGTAATTTTTTACTGTAGTTTACAAACTTATCGCTGATTGGTAGGATGGCATATTGCTCAGGCATCAACCAGAGCGGGAATTTACCTGCCGTATGTTCTATTAATATGCTTATGAACCGTTCCAAAGAACCAAAAGGAGCACGATGAATCATAACCGGACGATGAGTTGTATTGTCCGAACCGACGTATTCAAGGTTAAATCGTTCCGGAAGGTTATAATCAACTTGTATGGTACCTAATTGCCAGGAACGATTCAGGGCATCTTTCACCATAAAGTCCAGTTTAGGACCATAAAATGCGGCCTCCCCCAATTCGGTAACCGTATTCAGGCCGACCTCCTTAGTAGCTTCGATGATCGCTCTTTCTGCATTCTCCCAATTCTCATCCGAACCAATGTATTTATCAGGATTTTGGGGATCGCGTAAGGATATTTGAGCGGTAAAATCTTCGAATCCCATCTTTGATAAAACTACGGTCGTAAGATCCAGAACATTTAGAAACTCATCTTTCAGCTGTTCTTGTGTGCAAAAAATATGCGCATCATCTTGTGTAAAGCCGCGAACTCTTGATAAGCCATGCAATTCACCGCTTTGTTCGTACCGGTAAACAGTTCCGAATTCGGCTATCCGTAGTGGCAATTCTTTGTAGGAATGAGGGCGGTGTGCATAGATCTCACAATGATGTGGGCAATTCATCGGCTTTAGCAAAAACTCCTCCCCTTCTCTTGGCGTTTCAATGGGCCTAAAACTGTCTTCCCCATACTTTTCATAATGTCCGGAAGTCATATAAAGTTCCTTCTTTCCGATATGAGGAGTAGTGACGAGTTGATACCCTCTTTTTACTTGTTCTTCTTGCAAAAAATCCATCAACCTTTCCCTCAGCGCATTTCCTTTGGGTAACCAAATGGGTAGACCAGCCCCTACCCTTTCTGAAAACATAAAAAGCTCAAGTTCTGCTCCGATCTTTCGATGATCCCGTTTTTTTGCTTCCTCAATTAAATGTAGATGTTCCTTCAATTCCTTTTGTTTTGGAAAGGAAACACCGTATACACGGGTCATTTGAGGCCTATTCTCATCACCCCTCCAAAATGCTCCCGCTAGGCTCATCAGTTTAACAGCCTTTATCTTACCCGTATCTGGAATATGTGGACCGCGACATAGGTCAACAAAATCGCCCTGTTCATAAAAGGTGATGGTTCCATCTTCGAGTTCTTCAATCAACTCCAATTTATATTCATCGCCTTTTTCTTCAAAATAGGCTACTGCGTCAGCTTTACTGACCTCTCTGCGTTTATATTCATTTTTTTGCTTAGCCAGTTCCAGCATTTTTTGCTCGATCTTAGCAAAATCGTTGGAGGATAACTGTTTATCACCAGTATCAACATCATAATAAAACCCAGTATCAATAGCTGGTCCGATTCCGAATTTGATCCCAGGATATAACGCTTCGAGCGCTTCTGCCAGTAAGTGTGCGGAAGAATGCCAGAAAGTGGCTTTCCCTTCTTTATCTTTCCAGGTTAACAATTCAAGTGTAGCATCCTGGTTAATCGGGCGTGTGGCATCCCAAACTTCATTATTCACTTTGGCAGAAAGTACATTCCTTGCCAGTCCTTCACTGATTGATCTGGCTATTTCTAAAGCAGTTGTACCCTTTTCGTACTGCCGCACTTTACCATCCGGAAAAGTAATATTGATCATTTTGTTATTTTTTCTTTCTATTGAAATTCAAATACGCAAACTTTTCATGAATAGTTCGCTAAAGGGTTGCTAAAATAATTTTTTTGGTGGAGGTTTAAAACAAAAAACCACCTGGAATATCTTTTTCCAGGTGGTTTGCATTTCTTTTTGAAATAAACAGAGCCCACTTCGTAGTAAAGAATATTTCTTGATTTTTTACAAACTATATGTCAATCCAACAACATAATAGGTTTGTAAAGGATTGTCTGTTTCCTCTTTTGCAGCTGCTTCTTGTTTATTACTTCTCAATCCAAGCTCCAGGCCTACTCCCACTTTCTTAAAAGCTTGAAAAGCAACACCATTTACCCAAGTCCAATTGGTCAAATCAGACTCTTTATAGCTTAGGAACAAAGATAAATTTGATCTCCAGTTGACACCCGTTAAAACTTCTTTGGTGTAATCAGCTACAACTTTTGCTCCAAGGGAAGACTCAAAAGAATCTCCTTCTTCAGCGAAAACAAAATTGTAGTTTAATGGATGCATAACGATAACCAAGTTGGTAACGGGAGTCCAGGTAGCTCCTATACCAAGGTCTAAATAACCGGGATTATTGAAGTTTTCCAAAAAAGTACTACGATATTCCCCTAAAGTAGAAATGGCGAATTTTTCTGATAATTTATATCCAAACAATGAGGTCATATTGATGACATCAGGGGATTTTAACTCCGTTTCTTCAATAATATTTCCATCACTATCTTTATTTCTTAATCTGGAAATACCAACATTGAGGTTTCCTGCATTGCGCCAGAAAGTTTTCGGAGTAATATAATTTGCAAAAGCATTAGCACTGAAGGTAACCCCAATAGCAGATGAATTTGGGCGTTCACGGGCAAACCAATCGTTGAACCCGTTTAGATTCGCTCCTATTATACCAAAAGCGCCTGTCTCCCAACGAGGAAAAACCAGGAGTTGATTGTTTATGCCGGCAATTTCGCTTTTTAGATTAGCTATTTGTGCTTCCAACTCTGCCAGTTGCTCTTGTTTTTCCGCTTTATCGGCTCGCAGTTCTTCTTCTGTTTGAGCTGTGGCGGAAATGATAAAGATACCCCATAAAAGAGTGAATAGTAATAATTTTTTGTAATACATTGTTGACCGATTTTATTGTTTGATTTGTCTTTCTATGGGCTAGATGAAGTTTTCCTTACGAAAAGCTAATCAAATATTTCAAGGGCATGAGAAGTAAGCCTGCTCAATGGCATAACAATTTTGCTTTTTTCAGATTGAATGGTGAAAGTAGTAGAACCAATTTCGATCACCTGCCCCCTTTTACCATCGATCTGAATTTCGTTTCCAATTTTAATCTTATTCTTATTATAAAAGGATGAAATAAAATTCGACGCCAGTTCCCTCGAAGCAAAACCGTAACCGATAGCAAAAGCAAATACAATACCACCAAGCACAATGGATATATTATCCTGAATGAACTCTGTATTAATCCTGGCTTGAGTCAGGGTAACCATTAGTACGTTGATGAAAACAAAATAGAATACGAGGTTACTAATAAGCCCGGCAGCTGGAATGGCAAGCGAAGAACAAGTGGTAAATACGAGCTTTTTTAAAGCATCAGCAACAAAAAGACCGATAACGAATACGATCATTGCCGACATCAAGATGGGAATGTAATTCAAAATATTGATCAGCATGTCTGAGGCGGCTTTAATCTGTAAAGCCTCAGTAGCTGCAACGAGAAATACGAAAAGGAAAAAATAATACACTACTTTTGAAAGAATAACACTGGGAACGATATTGATATTAGAACTACCGATCAGATCAATATTATTCAGTCTTTCTGCTAGCTTATCAACTTTTAATCCTTTGAGAAGCCTTTTGACCAGGCCAGAAACAAACCGAGCGATCAGCCAACCGGCGAAAAGGAGTACAATTGCCTTCAGGATATTCGGAATAGCTCCCATTAATTGGCTTCCCAATTTTTGAAATTCATCTGAAAAAAATTCCATAACAAAGGGTTTTTATAGTTTTGGTGTTCATTCTTCCTCTTCCTCCGGATTTTCAAACCCACTTCCAAATACCATCGGCATATCATTCTCGGATTCATTTTTCTGCTCCGCTCCACCCGAAAGTTCAATAAGCATTTGAAACATTTTTGGAACGTACATATCGACCATTACTCCTATGAACTTAAACACCCCAAGTGTACCCCATATTCCATTTTTTATAGAATCTTGCTTTTCCTGGTTTAGCTGGGCTTCGTATTCTTCCAGGAGGCGTTCAAAATTGTTTTTCTCATTCATAGTTTATGGTAACTGTGTCCTGTTCAAACCAAAACAGGTTCAAACGTCTTCTTTAATTCTTTTGCCTTAGCTTTGGCTCGCTTTATTTTCATTTTTACCGCGCTTTCAGTTTTTTCCAATACTTCTGCAATTTCCTTTATCTGCATTCCGTCCTGATATTTCATTAATAAGACAGCTTTATCACCGACCGGTAATTGTTCCAATACTTTTTTCAATTGCTTTATTTCTATTTCAAAAATCTCTTTATCGGAGACTTCGTCATCAGGAATATCCGGCGCACGTTCCATTTCATCTGAAAAGATACTACTCGACTTTTTACTTTTTCTTAAGAAGTCAATACAATAATTATACGTTATTGAATAGACCCAAGTAGAAAACTTGGATTTTCCTCCAAATTTTGAGAGGTTCATGAAAATTTTAATAAAGATCTCTTGTGTTGCATCACCTGCCAAAGTATCATTCTTCAGCAATGCAATACATTTTGCATAAATTTTTGGAGAATATCTGTCATAGATGATAGTAAAACAAATAGCAGCCTGAAAAGCAAGATAAGTGTTGATTATCTCACTGTCTTGCATACTTTTATTACAGGTTTTCGTCTCCAATGAAAAATCCGTTTAATTATGAATATGTGCTTGAATAGTTATTGATGTAAGCTGGATTAGTGTTTATTTTACGTAAAAATTTTTGGGGCCTTTGATAGGACCTGGTTCAATATTTTAGACGTAAAAATATGAAAAGGATACGCTCCGACACAGAAAAAATATTTTAGGAAAAGTGCGTTAGTTGCAAAAATATCAAAACAAATGGAAAAGTGTTTAAATTGTTTTCCAAAGCTTGAAAGAAAAAGTAAGGTAGGCATAATAAAAAAGTCCGACGAAGTCGGACAAGATTTATAAAAAGGGTTGGCAGCGACT
>CAZHNG010000060.1:0-10811 GCA_964533785.1 uncultured Saprospiraceae bacterium
AGGGATTGGAGAGGGGTTAAAGGGCAGGGAGGAGGTTTGAAACATAGAGGACATGCAGAACATGGAGTTTTTTGTTTTGGTTTTTTTACTCATCATCCGATCATTCACAGGGATGATATTTTTTTATGGGAAAAGATGGGCAATCTTGGGAAAATTGAGGTGTGAGAGAATGTGATGTTAAGGTGAATTGAATTGTAATTTCTATTTTCATTAAAAAGATGAAAATGCCTACCAAGAAATTAGTGGACGAATTATCTTATAAAATAATCGGATGTGCGATCGAAGTGCACAAACAAATGGGGCCAGGATTATTGGAATCTATCTATGAAGAGTGCCTGGATTATGAATTGAAGCTCAGAGGATTTGAATTTCATCGGCAAGTTCTGGTACCATTATTATACAAAGGCACACCAATAAAAACCGGTTTTCGTGCAGATTTGATTGTAAATGATTGGGTCGTTGTAGAACTAAAAACAATCGAATCAATCCTTCCCATACACCAGGCACAACTCCTATCTTACATGAAATTAGCAGAAAAACCTAAAGGGTTAATTATAAATTTCAATACAACAAATATTGCCAAAAACGGTCTAAAAGCCATGGTAAACGAACACTATAAAGCACTGCCTAATTAAAATTGCCGACTTTTAAATAAACAAACCATAGAAAACAAGGAGAACACAAAATCTCTATGTCCTACATGTTCTCTATGGTTCATTATCCCTCTATGCTCTCTTACCACTCTCCTTCTCTTACTTAGTCACCACAAACTTCTCCATAAACGCCTGCTTACTAGTCGTCATCCGAATCAAGTACTGCCCCGCCGCCAAATCTTCAACAGAGATCTGCTGCTGCGACTGGAAAGCATCGAAAGACTGGGTCATTATCAACTGCCCCTTCGTATCGCGAATTTCAACATCAACCGGTTGATCTACCAGTTTGGGAGAAGCTACCGTAATTTGGTGGTTCGCCGGATTAGGGTACAGCTTCAATTCCGCAACCGGCTCGATATCACCGAAAGTTACGACCTCTACATTCGAGTATTCGAAATCACCGTCAAAATCTACTTGCCTAAGACGGTAGTAGTTGGCACCTCTTGCCGGACTTTCGTGGACGAAGCGGTAGAAATGCGTTTCGGTAGTAGTACCCACACCTTTCACCTGACCTACTTCAACAAAATCCGCTCCATTGGCACTGTGCTCGATGCTGAAGAAATCGTTGTCGATCTCAGCGGCCGTTTCCCATTGTAATAGGGAAGTGTTGGAGCTTTGGGCTTCGGCGGTGAAGTAGGTGAGTTCTACGGGGGTGGGGTTTCCTGTACAAATTAATTCTACGATTGAACTGCTACCAAATCTATCCCATGCTCTGCCATCTGAATTTTCACCACAATCACTAGAATTAGCAGTATTTGAAACTCCGCTACTTCTTAAAAAATCAGCAAAACCGCCATCCGAGCTTGAAGGTATACTAACATTAATAAATTGAGTAGGGATGCAGGGATTATCAGGTTCAACTGTAAAGCAAAATATTTCCAATCCGCTAGGTGGCAAGGATTGTTTTGTACCACGATTCAATTGAAAAAATGTCTGTCCCGAATTGTCAGCATTTTGAGTCGGAAAAATTTGAAATTGCCATGAGTTTGAAGTAAATGATGTTTGAGTAACATTAACTAACCCATCTATGATAACAACAACATTTCCACTTTCAATACAAAAGCCTGGAGATGCAGGATCAGGTTGCACTGTAATACATATCTCAGTAGATCCTGATCCTGGGGTTAAAGAATAACCTATACTATTGGGTTGAGCATTTAAAACAAATCCAAATAAGAGAATTATTCCAAACGAAATATAATGTTTCATTTTTTTTTCTTTTTGCGAAATTAATTACTTGGTAGAGGGAGTTCCTGTTTCCATCTAAATGTTCGAGAATTAAAAAAGTTATCCGGAGAGTTAAGTACTAAGTCCAACAAATAAGCAGCATCTGGCTCAATTGGAACACCTTCAAATTCGTCTCCGTCAAAAGTAACAAAACCATCAAGATTTAAATCCGCTGAAGAATAATCTTGAAAAATGAAAGTTCGGCTGTTAAAAAAGTTGCCAGAATTGCTAAGAACAATACTCAATAGAATTGCCGCATCAGGATCGATTAGTTCTCCACTTTCTGGATCAGTATCCCCGTCATAGGTAGTAATCCCATCTCCATCCACATCACCCGCCCACATCATATATTTTGTCACCATTTGTCCGTTTTCTTCAACCTCTATGGAGGCTTGTGAAAGCGTTCCGAAAGTATTCGCATCATCCATTGTAGTAAAATCTACTGTCACCACCTGCCCATATAAACTGAGGCAACCCATGAGAATAAGTATTGTCATTAAAAACTTCATAACTCTTGTCATTTAATTTTTTACAAATAAATTATTATCGATTTGATTAGTCGGGATAGTAAATACCTGAGCTAATATACATCTTTAACGTTATTGCTATAATGAGGGAACCATTAGAAATTCAAAATATGAAGCTCTAAAAAAAGATTGGAGGAAATTGTTCTTGGATTATTTTGGATGTATTTTATCCTTCGTCGTACTTGGTAATGCAAGAAGGACCATCTTAAATCCTTAAGATGTAGTAGGAAAGTAGATAGTCCATAGTTTTTATGCTTCAAAAATACAGATATTTACGTATAAAATCAGCATTGAAACCAATTTTTTTTTAAAAAAACTTAGTTTCAATGTGGTAGAGTTATTTTCTTAGCCGTTTCCTTAAACTAAAAACTTCCTCATCCAACTGCTTTTAGACTAATGGGTAACCTCAATCTCCTGTGCCGTCATCACCGCCAGGTGATTACGATGAAAAACTGCCAGAAAATATTGATCTGTGCACTCATAAGCCTCACAGAAAAAGATGGTGTCACTTCCATCCGGAGCGATTACCTCACCGTTGCGCTTCACCAAACCAACCGTAGTATCAACTATTACGGTAGGGTCACCCTGATCATCTGCTTTTCTCAATTCTAACTTCACCCAATCGACAATATCGTCATTATCGTCTGGCTGTGACTGCAACCTGGCTGGATCAAGCACATAACCAAACCCATAGGGATCGATCAAAGGAAATTCAGGTAAAGTGCGTAAGTCATCCCGCATCCTTGGCGTCGGAGTATCATTAGGGTCAAAAGGTCCTTGCAAGTTGACCTTTACCCCTACCTTTACACAATTGGTAAAAGCACAAACGGGAACTTTTACGGTCTCCGTATTGGTAATCGTACACGCAGGCGTATCATCATCGATGACCCCAATTTCAGCAGATGTATTTGGAGCTATCAGGTTGGTGCTTACATCAATCGTTACCGTTCCAGCCGTAGCAGCACCGGTTACCGAAGTGAGCACCTGGTTGCCATTAGTGATATCCACTACGCTGTAATTTCCACTACCGTTCAATATCTCAAAAGAAACGGAAAAATTGGCATAAATCCCTCTACACTCCGCCGTTTTTTGGACAGTTACATTATGAATGTTACATCCGGTTTCGGGACAAGCAGTGGGCAGATTCACCGTTAACGTGACGCCAGCATTACAGTCATTGACATCTATTACATTGTCATCGCTATCAATTAGTTGAAGATCAATGCTTCCCACATCAAAGGGACTGCTTATAGTTACCGGAATCGTTACTGCCCCGTTGGTCGCTGCCCCCGTTGCGGAACCATATTCAGTACTGTTGGTTGCATCTATTACTTTATAATTGCCGCTTCCATTCAACACCTCAAAGGTGACATCAAAGGTAGCATCAGCACCATTGCATAGCGCATAATCGGGAGCTGTTACATCAAAAAAAGTAGCACAAGTCTGGCTGCAACTTCGGTTGAAATATTTCTCCTGCAAGTAAGCTTCTACCGTTTGTTGCTCGGAGAAGGATAAAGCGCGATCGTAGATCAATACCGCTGCTATGTCTATGGCTATAGTACCCGCAGCTCCAATTTCTTCTCCAAGTACGATCTTATTGACGAGCGTTTCGAATACCTTGGTTCCATTTTCTATTGCACTTCCGTTCTTATAGTGTATAAAGTCATTACATTCCAGTACGATGGATTGGGACAGCCACCCCGATCCGACACCTAGCGTAGAAGATACTACATCCGATCCGCTTCCACCTGCCGTTACCGTTAGATTGCCGTTTGTTCCATCAACTCCCAATCCAAAGGCTTGGTTGTTCGCTCCAGTTCCGTATACTATCCCGGCAGTTTCAGAAGCGCTGTTATATCGGGCTACGAGAAAGAGCGTACGATCTTCGGAACCATCGGAGAATCCAAAGAGACAATCATTGCGTTCTAATTTATCATCCGTGCCGTCTAATGCAATGTAGGGTTGTCCATTGGGCCCGCCGGAACTGATGATTTGCGGGTCTCCGGCAACAACATCCAGATCATTACCCTGTCCCGATTGGTCGGCCCAGCCCTCCACGGTTCCTCCGGTTTCGCTGACGCCAACATTCCCTTCTAGATGTAAGGCCAACCCATCGGGTAAAACGGCACAAGCGCCACAGTTATCTTCAACCTGGATGGGAACAACAGTATTTTCAATATAGTCGAATTGTGCTACATGCGCTGGGTTGCTTCCAGCATTTCCGCCGTAGAGCCCGATTTCTCTTACCTTTATATCACTGATAAAAGTACCAGCAGTTGTCCAGGTAGCTCCATCCTCAGAGTATTCCTGGGTATAGTTATTACCTGTTCTGTTGATCCGCATATAGATTGGAAATTTATCACCAGCCTCTGCTACTGAAAAGATGGAGCCGTTAACAGGAAAGCTAAAGTCTAAAGGGAAGGTTGTTTCCTCCCCAGGACCAAAGATCCCCGCAAGAATATTGACATCGGAATTATCACTATACAATTCTAAGCGAAGGAAATTAGAGGCATCTTGTTTCACCATAATACCTTGCTCCTGAAATTGCTGAGTGACCGGAGAGTCAAACTTAACGATTAGCTCAAAATCCGTATTGATTACTTTTTCGTTGGTTATATGTGGTGCCTGGATACCATTGACCCAAAGTTCATGATCCGTTCCCCCGGGCACCGGGATATTCAATCGTGCATTTGGCGTACCCGCCCAGGATATAAAAGGATCATCGGCATCATTTTGGGGATCTTCAATGGCCCATTGATCACTCAAAACACCGGAACAAAAATCTTCCGAAAACAAATTGAGTCCGCCCGTACCGGGAATGATTACGTTGATATCCAGGTCTTCCGAATCTGTTAAACCGTCTTCATCGGTTGCGGTAATAGTAATGGGGTAGGCATCCCCATCCCCTATTGCAGGATTGATGGCCAGAGTAGCGGTTCCATCGTTGTTATTGGTTAGTTGAGCAAAGGCTGAGGGCAGTCCGGTCTCGGAAAAAACGATATTGGCATCCACACCGTCAGGATCCGTTGCGGTAATAGTTACGGTCAATGTACCTCCTTCATTCACATTTTGGGCACCGATTGGATTTAAGGAAGGCGGCAAGTCAACCGATGTGACGACAATATCAAACGTTTCCGCATCCGTCAAGAACTGCCGGTCAGTAACGGTGACGGTCACTGGATAAATACCTTCATCTCCTTGTTGAGGATTGATGACAAGATCGGCAGTGCCATCATTATTATCCACTAATGTCACGAAGGTCGGTAACCCCGTTGCTAAAAAGTCTATATCTGCGGCTGGTCCATCGGGATCGGTTGCCAATAGATTTACGGTAAGTTCCGGGTCCGTACCTCCATCAATCACCACATTTTGATTGCCGATGGCTGCTAAAACAGGGGCCTGACGATTGGGGGCCGGGCAGTCATCCTCCGTAGAAAGAGGATCATCAGTAACATTCATGAAGTAATCGATCTTTGCTGTATGAGCAGGAGATGTTCCTCCAAGTGCATTTCCCGCATACGGTCCAATGAAATTAACGACCATTTCATAGGTAAATGTAAAATCAGTAAAAGGACCATTCTCCAAACGATAACTTACTGTCCAGTTATTACCTTCTCTTTTTACCCTCAAATAAATTGGAGCAGTATTTTCCGGTTCTATTTCATTACTTGCTCCAATGATGGTATTTCGAGCTGCTCCATTATAAGATTCGACGTATAACACGGTACTTCCATTCCCTTCAGGGTTTTTGCTAAATAGTTCGATCCGCAAGAATTTTGTATCGCTTTCTTTTACCAGGATACCCTGTTCTTGGTATTGGGGAGTCACTACCGGCGATTGAAATTTCACCTCGACTTCAAAATTGGAATTCCCACTCAGGGGTTGCAGGATATTAGGAGCATTGATCCCGGAGGTAAAGACTTGGTGCTCGGTTCCCGTCGGTACGGATATTTCCAGAAGGGCATCGGAGGTGCCTGATCCGGTAAAAGCAAAGGTGGCATCGTTAAGGGGATCATCCACTTCCCATACCGCATTGAGTACGCCTTCACAGAAATCATCGGTAACCAGATTGGATGAAGTGTTATTGCCTACAGTGAGGTTAACCGTAGCAGCATTGGAAACACTCCCATCATCATCCTCTACCGTATAGGTAAAATTATCGGAAGTACTACCCATTCCATCATGCTGATATTCGATAGCACCAGTAGTTGTATTAATGTTTAGAATCGATCCATTGGAAGGTAAATTAACAACAGTAACCGTACCTGGCACCAATGTTCCGTCAGCATCAGTATCATTGGCTAATACATCAATGGTGGTAGTTCCTCCGGGCATAACCGAAGCATTATCGTCGTTGGCAGTCGGTGCAGCATTAACGGCTCCTTGCACCTCTTGGATGACGACGTTGCCAAACGAAGCTTTAGCCCGGTGGGAAATGAGCAACAAAGAACCTAATTGCGGAGAACCTTGTTGCGGATCTGATGTGTTCTCCGTCAATGGATTCAAGGTCCACTCCCCAGGTTCGGATTGGCCATCCGGCCAAGCTTTTAAATAATAGACCGGATTACTGCCGCTATTTTCTACCCGCATGCGCATCCAATAGGTATTTCCCAGGGTCACCGAAAAACCTTCACCAAAACGGTCAAAAAATTCTATCCGGTTATTCCGAATCCAACCGATCGCTCCAAGGGGTTGATATCCACTTTTAGGTTGGGTATTGGCTATGGGGACATCGGTATGTCCATTCCACCGAAATAATAACCCAGTACCGAAACCACTCGGTGTGGTCTCAATAGTGATGGGGACAAGGACTTCATAATCATCCCATGAAATATCACCAAGTGCGACCAGGCGATCATAACCGGGTTCTACCGTTGTGATAAGCCCATTGTCTACCGACCATTTGCCATCGACTACCTGGGCAAGGGTTTGAATTTCAGGGTCCGGCGTATTTGGATCGCCATCCGTAGTCAGCGTGCTCCAGTCGGCCGTATACGGAATAGCCCAGGTATTACCAGCGGTATAATTTACGGTTACCGTTTTAGTAGAAATATTACCAGCACCATCGGTAGCAGAAATAACCACGGAATGAGGTCCGTCAGCAAGGGCGGTCCAATCGAGATCGACATTGAAATCACCAGTATTCTCCAAACGGCGATCATCGGACCCTATTGTTAAATCAGTGGGATCGCCACCGTCCACGGTGTAACTTAAATCCGTTACGCCATCCACATCACTCACGTTGCCCAAAATATTGATATATTTTTCCTGGGGATTCCCTAAAACGCCAAATGTCTGATTATCTCCGTACCAAATTTCGATATCCGGGCCGGTAGGATCGAAAGTTACAGTTTGGTCAGTGGTAACGGAGGGAGCATTCACCTCATCATCCGCGCTTAACCGGTAATGGTATTCATTTCCATTGATCAGTCCGGTAACCATTAAAGTATGAAAATAAGACGGTGTAGATTCCGTAAGGGTAGTCCCATAGGTGTTGTCTGGTCCAAATTCAAGGGTTCCAATTGCCTGGTCAAGATGTTAGTATGGTTTATAAACCAATCATTGCCGTAAAAGGAATCATCCTGTACAGCATATTGCCCCAGGGTCATAATCGGGTTCGTCAAAAGCAATAAAGTAGTATTTCCCAGCAGTAATACTATCCAGGCAATTGAATAGGATTGCTTATTTTTCCTTTGCAGGCGAGGATTTTTTTTGTGCAATGATAAAAGATGGCAAAGTCCAGCGGTCTTAAATGGATGTTCAGTGTTGTTCATTTCGTTATGTTTTTTACTCTTAGCGATCATTAAGAGATCGCAAAAACAGTAGGTTTTAAATTGCCTATAAAACCGGTTGCACAATGGGAATAAAATCTTGTCAGATAGGTGAATCTTGTAGGCTAAATTGCTAAAGAGATGTAAATTAATAGCGCACTAAAAATAGCACTTTAATTTTTCCAAACAAAATTACGATAGTGGAAAGTAAACTACTAATCCCAAAATCAAAAAGGGCCAAAGCTAACAAGTAGCTTCAGCCTCTTCACATGAAACAAATTTACGAGTTATTATCCTTGAGAAATAAAATCCATAATTAAATATTAAGCGAAACTTGCGAGGTTATATTGTATTACTCTACAGGTTATGACATTGGCCATTTATGCTTCAAAAATCATGCCATGCTAAGTATTAATTATTACTCATTGAATAATTATGTTTCTTTAGCTGACCAATCCCATGAATAGTTGATAGAAAATCTTTTTGATTATACCGGAGGAACAGAAGAGAACTTATTTTAATTGAGATTACAATGCTGTATTTACTTATACTGCAAACGTAAGGAAAATTTGCAGATTTCACAAGCATATTACAGAAAATTCTAATGCAATCTACTGCCGGCAACCCCAATTATTCATTTTTCAGCAACTGCAAAAGGAAGGGTTTGTCCGTCCTAAAAATGATAAAAACATATACGAGAAGCAACAAGGTGTTTATTCCTGTTGCGATCAAAGTATTACTAATATTGCTGCGGAAGTAGTAGCTTGCCGCGAATAGGCCGACTGCCAGCGCCAGATAAAAAAGCATCTTTGTGATATTATAGGGTACAGGATATTTTTTTCTACCCAACCAATAAGCAGCGAGGGCCATAAAGCAATAGCAGACCAATGCCGACCATGCCGGGCCGTGATAGCAGGGAATGTTAGGGTTAGGGATCAGGATGAAGTTCAGACCTAAAGTGATGACCGCTCCGCCTACAGCAATATAACCGCCGTACCTTGTCTGGTCGGTTAATTTATACCATACCGAAAAGTTGTAATATAAGCCCAGGAACAAATTGGCCATTAAGAGAATGGGGACGATCTCCAACCCTGTATGGAAATCAGCGCCAATAAAATATTTGATAATATCAAGATAGCACCAGATACCCAAAAATACGATACATCCTACTAACGTGAACACCCTGGCTACATCAGCATATTGTTGGCGGGCGTCTGCGCGTTCTGCATTGCTAAAGAAAAAAGGCTCCGCAGCGTAGTTAAAGGCCTGGGTGTACAAATTCATAAAGACGGCGATCTTGGCTACCGCTCCGTATATGCCTTCACATTGAAAATTGAAATCGTAATCATCCGACGCCAGCTCTTTGATCATGGTGTTTCCCGACAATTGATTGATAACACCGGCAACTGCGACAATAATTAAAGGAGCCGTATACCTTAACATCTTCCACCAAAGTTGCGTTTCGAACCTCAATTGAATACGGGCATACATCGGCAGGAAGATCAACAAGGTTACCGAACTTGCGATCAGGTTCGCCCACAAAACATAACTTATACGATTGGCAGGATCGTAAATAGACTCAAGGCTTTCCCAGCCTTGTTCTATTAACCAGGGACAAATACTCAGAAAAAAGAAAACACTGGTAATGTTGACCAATACATTAACGGTCTTGATGGCGGCAAACTTTATGGGCCGTTTTTCTAACCGCAAACGGGCAAAAGGTATGGCCACCAAAGCATCCGCCGCAACAATACTGATCATGAGCATCACCAGGTCCTGATGTTGCGATTCTTTGAGGATGAATTGGGTTAAGGAAGGCAAAAAAGAAAATAACAAAACCACGAACGCGGCCGTTGTGAACAGCAAGGAAAAAGCAGCTGTTGAAAAGGCTTTTTCCAAATCTGCCTGTTTATTTCCAAACCGAAAGAAAGTGGTCTCCATCCGGTACGTAAATAATACCACCAGCAAAGCGGTGTAGGTATAGACTTCGATGACTATTCCGTATTCCCCTGTGTCAAATATTCGAGTGTAATATGGAGTCAATACTGCAAATGGGAGTAACCTCACCAAGATACTGCTGACTCCATAAATCGCTGTTTCTTTTGCTAATTGTTTGATCGACATGGCTTATGATTGAGGATAGTGAAACGGGAGTCATCCAAGGTTTAGAACCAAGTTCATTTATCATAAATTTTCAAAATCTTAACCGAATGGCATTGTTGCGGGTTACGAGTGGTCAGACCCGTAACCCGCAATTCAAGGCATTATGATAACTAACAAAAAGAGTAGGACATTCAATACACCAAGAAACTTACGTTACAGTGTATTCATTTTTATTCCGAAAAATAAAGAATAAACCCTATTCCCATTTGCTCCATTACGGTTTTATAACCTTCTCCTGTTTCGCTTTCTGCATGGGATTAGGCAGATCGGGGAACTTGTGACTTTTGAACACCTGGAAGCGGCTCGGCATTTCCCTTACCGGCCAGCTATTGTTGCTTTCGTCAACATCAGCCGTTTCTTTGTAAGGGTCTAGGATCACGCTTTCCACTACTTTGTCTTTTACGAATACTTTCGTGAATTTATCTTCATTTTTACGCCAGATCTCAACGGGTATCCGTTCGATCTCCTTG
>CAZHNG010000060.1:10821-13057 GCA_964533785.1 uncultured Saprospiraceae bacterium
TGCTGCCATCTTCATAGGTCCATTCCAGGATAATGGGCATGACTAAACCACCTTTATTACTGAAATAAAGTTCATAGTAATTTTTGCCTTTATATTTTTTCTTTTCTTTCTTGGACAAGCTTTCTTCGTACAACTCCACATTATAAGTAAGGATAGAATCTTCGTTATTCCAGGGCTCATAAGTGGTGTAAAAATCCACGAGGGAAGTATCTTGATCGATCAGGAAATCCATCCCCTGTTCTTTGTTCCTGATTTTTGACAAGTGATCAAAAGGTTTCTCTCTTCTTTGCACCTGTGGGATAGACCTTTTTTGAGGATCATTTTCCAGGTCGGGTTTATACCATTTAATGCTGTCAATGGCAATATCTACATTGTCAATAGAATAAAACCAGCCCCGCCAAAACCAATCCAGGTCTACAGCACTGGCATCTTCCATAGTACGGAAAAAGTCGGCAGGCGTAGGATGTTTAAATGCCCAACGGCGGCAAAACTCTTTAAAAGCATAATCAAATAATTCGCGGCCCATGACGGTTTCTCTCAAAATATTGAGGGCAGTAGCCGGTTTTCCGTAGGCGTTATTTCCAAACTGCACGATATTTTCGCTATTGGTCATAATTGGCTCCAGAAGATCGGGGCTGTCATCCATATAATCCGTTATCTTGTGAGGAGGGCCGCGGCGTGAAGGATAGTTCGGATCGAATTCCTGTTCCGCAAGGAACTGCATGAAAGAATTGATCCCTTCGTCAAACCAGGTCCATTGGCGTTCATCCGTATTGATGATCATCGGGAAGTAATTATGTCCCACTTCGTGAATGATGACGCTGATCGCTCCGTATTTTGCCCGTTCGGTATACGTGCCGTCTTCATCCGCGCGGCCGTAATTGAAGCAGATCATAGGATATTCCATTCCGTTCCTTGCTTCTACTGAGATTGCAACGGGGTAGGGATAAGGGATGGAATATTCCGAGTAGACATCGAGAGTATGGACAACCGCTTTAGTAGAATATTTGCTGTAAATAGGATAAGATTCTTCGGGATAGTAGCTCATGCACATTACTTTTTCACCTTCTTCGGTAATATGCGGCATGGCATCCCAGACAAATTTGCGGCTTGCCGTCCAGGCAAAATCTCTCACATTTTCTGCCTGATAATTCCAGGTTTTTAATTTTTTAGATTTTTTGCTATCGGCGTTGGCTACCGCTTCATCTAAAGTTATGATCTGCAAGGGTTCGGTTGCATTTTTTGCCGCTTCCCAGCGTTGTTTTTGTACCCCCGCCAATACTTCATCGTAATTTTGACACTCTCCGGTAGAACCTACCACGTAATCATCGGGCAAGGTCATTTCCACATTGAAATCACCAAAAGTTAATGCAAATTCACCTCTACCTGTGAATTGCTTATTCTGCCATCCTTCGAAGTCACTGTATACGCATAAACGCGGATACCATTGTGTAATGGTAAAAATATAGTTGTCTTCGTCTTCAAAATATTCGTATCCTCCGCGACCACCGATCTCCATTCTATCGGTTAGGTAGTAATACCAATCCACGTTAAACTTGAACTGATCGCCCGGCTTCAAAGGTTCCGGTAATTCCACCCGCATCATCGTTTTATTGATCAAATACTTCAGGGGTTGTCCGTTGGCATCCGTTACTTTTTGAATATTGTGGCCGTATTTATCCCGGTCTTTCCAGGATTCCAAATTTTCAAGGGCTCCTTCGCTCATGGTATTGCGAATGCTACTTGGATCGAAACGCAAATTATCCGCACCAGCGGCGTGCTCATTCTCATCTAACTGCATCCAAAGGTAACGCAAGGTATTAGGAGAATTGTTGTAGTAGGTGATGGTTTCTGATCCATCCAGTCTGGGCTCTTTGGGATCTAGAGTACACTTGATATCATAGTCACATTTTTGTTGCCAGTAAGCAGGGCCGGGCGATCCATCCATACTACGGTACTGGTTAGGTGATGGCAACATAGCGCCTAATTGCTCAAATTTAAACCCATGATTTGATCGCTGTTGCCCCAAAACAAGGCTTAGCGGAAGTAAAAGCAAAACTAGTAAGCATTTCAAAATCCTAAACATAGTCCGATAATTTTGTTGAAAATAATGACGCTAATAATAATCATTTTTCCATTATTCAGTTAAATTAATAAACCAAATATTACCGGAGGGGTTTTTTTGCCACGAAAATGTTTGAGAGTACAGCGGCTACGAAAAAAATTGAACAATTTT
>CAZHNG010000060.1:13067-24950 GCA_964533785.1 uncultured Saprospiraceae bacterium
GCTATAAAAAACGATTATTATTGATTTTATAACACTTTTATAGCGTTTTTATAGCAAATGACAATATCAAAAAAATTGAACAATTTTTTCGTATTACTCCATGCCCTCTTTTGTTTGCGGAGCAAACGAATCTCAATCAATATGACTATAATAATAACTTCCGCAAGGAAGTTCATGATACACAATAAACCTCCATGCCCTCCATGTCCTCTATGTCCTCTATGGTTCAAAACAAACTATCGACAATTTAAACGATGTTCCAAATTAAGTACTCGGACATATTTGGGTTTCCATTAAATTGAGATGGATTTTAGTCCAGGACGAGGCGAAAAGCACAGGCGCAGCCATAGCTTCGGCGCGCATTTTCAACGAAGTACTGGGCTAAAAGGCGCTCAATTTGATACGTAATTTAAATGTGTCCGAGTACTTACTCCCAAATTGATGTATAAAGATTAGCTGAACGCTAAGCCGGCAGGTTTCCCCTTCTATTCCTTTTGTGTTTAAAAATGGGCGGATGGCTCCTGAAAAACTACTTTGTGGTTATTCAAGAGATACATCGCAACTTAGGTTAATTATTAGTATCTTTACCAGCTATATAAAATAGCGACCAATAATTATTACAGGAGTAATTATACTTGCGTTTACATTTACCTAAAACTAGCACTTTGACTTTTAGAGCGTTACAATTAAGCGAGCAGTTATTAGAAGGATTAGATGCGATGGGGTTTGAAAAAGCTACCCCCATTCAGGAACAAGCTATTCCAATAATACTTCAAGGAAAGGACTTGATCGCCTGCGCCCAAACGGGTACCGGAAAGACAGCCGCTTTTCTACTTCCTATCCTAAATCAGCTTTCCGGCCGCAGTTCCAATAATATCGGAGCACTAATTTTGGTACCTACCAGAGAATTGGCTATTCAGATCGATCAGCAATTAGAAGGATTAAGCTACTATACCGGCATTAGTTTTTATTCTATCTACGGAGGCCGGGACAAAGCCGCTTTTAATCAGGAAAAAATCGCGCTGACGACGGGCGCGGATATTATAGTTGCAACTCCGGGAAGGTTGATCATGCACCTCAATCTCGGGTACACCAGGTTTAGCAAACTAGAATATTTAATATTGGATGAAGCCGATCGCATGTTAGATATGGGCTTTATTAATGATCTGCTAAAAATCATCAACTACCTGCCTGAAGAACGGCAGACATTGATGTTTTCAGCTACGATGCCGCCTAAAGTTGAAAAGTTAGCTAAAAAAATATTAAATCGCCCTGAAAAAATCACCTTGCAAGTGTCTACACCTGCTGAGGGTATTCTGCAAGGTGTATACCAGGTACTGGAAGAACAAAAATTACCTTTACTCAAATATATTCTGGACAAAACCCAAAAGGACCAGGGCATCTGCTTGATTTTCGCAGCAACGAAGGCAAATGTCAAAAAGATCGCAAAGGAACTGAAAAAATCGGGCTACGGCGCCGAAGAAATCCACTCCGACCTGACCCAGGACGAAAGGAGCGAAGTGTTGCGCAAGTTCCAGAATAAAAAAGTGGACATTTTGGTGGCCACCGATATTTTATCCCGGGGTATAGATGTCAAAGGTATTAGTTTGGTCGTCAATTACAATGTTCCGCCAGACGGAGAAGATTATATTCACCGTATCGGTCGTACCGCCCGTGCCAGTGCCCAGGGTATGGCCTTGACATTAGTCAACCGGAGAGATAAAAGAAAGCTGAGGAATATTGAACAGCTCATCAAAAAAAAGATTCCCGTGTCTCCATTACCTGCTTCAATCAAAAAATAGAAGTTTTTCCTTTGATAACCTTATTGTCGTGGTTAGGATAGTTCAACCTTTCCTTATTCCATCCTCCCAACTTATTGTCAGGATCTGTGTTTCCTTCAAAAATGCCAAATCATGACACAAATAGATCAAAAAGTGATTGAAGGAGCCTTGGGTTATAAGGAGTATCGTGAATTAACAGAACAATTATTCGCAGCAGGCAAAACAACCGGTTCAATCCAAAATGAAGCCATGTTGGAGTACACAAGACTCAATATTGCTCGTATGAAAAGACTGGACAAAAGGGCGACGTTAAAACCCGAAGCGACGGCAGACCTGGATAAAGTCAGCACACCTATCATTTGGTTAACCCTGACCGAAGCCTGGTGCGGAGATGCCGCTCAGATCATTCCAGTAATGGAAAAAATGGCCCTGACTTACGATAATATTGAACTTAAGCTGATATTGAGAGATGAACATCTGGATATTATGGATGCTTTCCTAACCAATGGCGGCCGTTCTATTCCTAAAGTTATTATACTGAAAAAAGATACCTTAAAAGTCATGGGATGTTGGGGACCAAGACCTTCTGAGGCACAACAAATGGTTATGGAAGCCAGAAAGCAAGCCCAAAAGATCCAAGATAAAGCGGAAAGAAAAGCTTTTTGGAATAAGAGAAAGGCTGAAACTCAACTCTGGTACGCCAAGGATAAAACCAATTCTACACAATCCGAATTGACCAAAGCCACTCTCAAAGCTCTTGCACCTCTGGAATTAAGTAACTAATGATTATTAGTCGAGGGTACTCTTGGTCTGACAGAGTCGGTAAGAAGAGTTTTACCATCGAAGGACAGACAAAAAAGAACGATTATACACTTTCAGGCTAATACCTGTTCATCCAGGAACTTTCTTTAGGGAGTACTGACTGTGTTTCATCGATAACCATCGTTTTACTCCATCTGTCGTGCCAGCCGCCAGGTCTGCTTCCCAAAAAAGAAAACGGTTCAAAAGGTACGATCCTGGAAAAACTCCGTGCTACAATATCGTTCGTTTCCATCGGAGTACCGTCTATTTTGACGGCTCGGGTCTTGGTCAAATATTTTCCAATGCTTTTGCCCTTTAGACTCCCCTCGATCACGATGTAGTATATGGCATAAACGATCATTCCGATGATCCTGGAAAGCAAATCAATTTCAGAACCTGCTTCGATATCGATCATCCTGTCATCGTATGCAAATACAACAATACCAATAAATATCATTACCCCAAAAATCACCAGGTAGTCGATTAGATAATTGACCAAGCGCTTTCCTTTATCGGCAGGTACTAAAACCACTTCCCTATCCATTAAAGAATCATCCAATATTTGATTTTCCATTTGGGTTTTATTTTCAAAATTTAAAATGAAAAAATATTGATTCGTTGGGGAGTCCTCATAAAAAGATATTGCTGTTGCCAGGAAATGGAGGTATAGTTCTCATAATGCTTAGGAATTGGCAATTTGGAGATTTGCTCAAATTCCCAATTGTATTGATAAAACCCATCTGCTTTTTCGAGGATCAAAAAGTTTCCGATCACCTGGAAATCGATCACCGTTGTTTGCTCGGCTTGCCGGTGTAATTGACCAAATTGGTCAAAAACAAGAATACCTAATTCAGTATCGTTGAGGAACACCCAGTTTCCTCTTGCTTTAATCTGTTTGATGTTTAAAGAACGCCCCAGAATAAGGCTCAAATCTTCACTTTGAGCCGACACCTGCCCTTCGTCATCAATTTTCTTCAGTTTAAAGTCTAACTCGTCGTAATACCATACCTGGTTATCATTGCTAAGTGCAACGGTGGAAACCGATGGCACCCCCAGCGTTAAAAAATCAAACCGGTTAGTTTCATTCATGGTACGGTCCAGTAAAATGGCCGTCTGGAAATCCGGGTAATACAGCAATAAATTAAAGGGATCGGTTGCATCGATCAGGCTGAGATCCCCTAAAGTATTATTGTTGAAGCGAAATTGTTCCTTTCCATTAACGTATTTAATCACCTCATTGGTGGACGAGACAACGTACAGATTAGCCAACCGATCACTAGCGATGTATTTAGCTTCGATCTGAATAGTATCCAATAAATTAAAGGTGGAATCAACGAATTGAGCATAACCCGGGATTGAAGTCAATAGCATCAGCGCACATACGTTACGCCACATTTCCATTATTCCCAAATATTTTTCCTGCATTATTTTCAAAAAATTCCAGCTTTAGTTCTTTACCGTCAAACACAGCGAATGAATTGTACTGCATCCAGTCTCCCAGATTGATATAACGGCTTTTATTATTCTTTAATGTATGATCGATCGGCAAGTGCCGGTGGCCGAAAATAAAATAATCGATCGGTTCCTTGTCCAGGTATTCATTTGCAAAAATAGCCAGCCATTCTTTGTCTTCTCCTAAAAAATAGTCTTCTTCGCGATTTATCGATCTGCTTCGCCCTGACCAGTAATTCGCCACTCCCACCCCAAAATTGGGATGAAATCGCTCAAAAGTCCATTGACACAATGGATTGGCAAATACTTTCTTAATAAATTTGTAGCCATAATCTTTAGGCCCCAGTCCGTCACCATGGCCGATAAAAAATTTTTTACCCTGTATCGTCCTTACAATAGGCTTTCGGTAAGTAGTGATACCGAGTTCATCCTCGAAATAACGAAAAATCCACATATCATGGTTCCCTGTAAAAAAGTACATAGGAATACCGGCATCAACCAATTCCGCTAATTTTCCCAGTAACCGAACGAAACCTTTAGGAACGACAGTTCTATACTCGAACCAAAAGTCAAAAACATCACCAACCAGGTAAATTGCTGCTGCCGTCTCCTGTACGGAATCTAACCACCTTACTATCAGCCGCTCACGTTCTATGCTGGCCAGACGGGTATCAATTCCCAGGTGAAAATCAGAAGCAAAATAGGTTTTCTTCATATTAAATTCGGTACTTAAGTCATCAGTAATTGCTGGGATTGGGTGTGAATTGATAAGAAGTTACTTAAGCAACAAAGTAGTTTTAATAGCCAATAAACGCCAAAACACCGCTCAAATAAATAGACTTATCCAATTTAATTAGGATAATTTTGCGGTGAAATTCACAATTTTTATTGTGATAAGCATACTTTAGTTACAAAAATGTGTCATGGATATAAGTCTAAAAGGTAAAAATGCTTTGGTCTGCGGCAGTAGTAAAGGAATCGGGAAAGCTGCAGCATTTGAAATTGCAAAATTAGGCGCAAACGTAACTTTGGTCTCCCGGTCTCCGGAAATGATGTCAGAAATCATCGCACAACTGGATCACAGCACAGGACAAGATCACGATTTTCTGGTAGCAGATTTCGAGCAACCAGATGATTTGCAAAAAAAAATCAATAGCTTGATCGCTGTAAAAAACATACATATTCTCGTCAATAATACCGGCGGCCCTCCCGGTGGTCCTATTCTGGAAGCAAGGGTAGAGGCATTTCTAGATGCTTACCAAAAACACTTAATTTGTAATCACTTGTTGACAAAAGCCGTTTTTCCGGGTATGAAAGCAAGCGGATACGGCCGGATCATCAATGTCATTTCCACTTCCGTAAAAGAACCCATCCCGGGTTTAGGAGTATCCAATACAACCAGAGGGGCGGTAGCCAGTTGGGCCAAAACTATGTCTAATGAATTGGGCCAATTCGGCATTACTGTTAATAATATATTACCCGGCTTTACCAATACCGGCCGATTGGCTGAAGTGATCCAATTAAACGCCCAACAAAAGGGAGTTAGCGATGCTGAACTGATTCGGGAAATGGAGAGCAGCATTCCCCTGAGAAGATTTGCTGCTCCTTCAGAAGTAGGCGCTGCGATCGCTTTTCTTGCTTCACCAGCCGCTTCCTATATTAACGGAGTAAGCCTCAGAGTAGACGGCGGACGCACAAAAAGTATTTAGTAAAGATTACCATGAATTTACGTCAACTATTCTTAAACCACGTTGCTCAAACTAGTTTCGCACCATTATTATTGGAAATCGATTACGCGGAAGGGATGTATTTATACGACCCGGAAGGAAAACCGTACCTGGACCTGATCGCCGGTATTGGTGTCAGCAGTCTTGGACACCGTTACCCGAAGGTACAACAAGCGACTGAGGATCAACTCGATAAATACTGGCACACCCTGGTTTACGGTGAATACGTACTGGCACCACAGGTAGAACTGGCCACCTTACTAACGGACCAGCTTCCCGACCACTTAAATAGTGTATACTTTGTGAATTCAGGAGCGGAAGCTACGGAAGGGGCGATGAAGCTAGCCAAAAGAGCTACCGCTCGTCCGGAGATCATTGCGGCCAAATACGCCTATCACGGCAGCACTCAAGGAGCTGCCAGCTTGATGAACCCACGAGATTTCACACAACCTTTCCATCCTTTACTGCCTGGGATAAAACATATCGACTTTAATTGCGAATACTGCCTGCACACCATCACTAACCAAACGGCGGCGGTAATCGTAGAGACCGTACAGGCAGAATGGGGCATCAGGAAGCCGTTGCCCAACTATCTTAAGCTACTGCGTGACCGATGTGATGAAGTTGGCGCTCTGTTGATCTTTGATGAAATTCAGGCAGGATACGGTCGTACCGGCACCCTCTTTGCATTTGAACAATACAAGGTGGCACCCGATATTTTACTGCTCGCCAAAGGAATGGGCGGAGGCATGCCGATTGGCGCCTTTGTCGCCGATAAATCTTTATTAGACCAATTAGCCGTTGACCCGCCGCTCGGACACATTACCACCTTTGGCGGCCACCCGGTAAGTTGTGCAGCCGCCCTTGCTACGCTAAGAGTTTTATTGTCAACTTCCTATATCCAAGATGTAAAGGAAAAAGAAGCGCTGTTCCTGTCTTTACTTCAACATGAGGTCATCAGGGATGTCAGAAGTGCAGGCCTGTGGTTGGCAGTAGAGCTGGATAACTTCGACGTAGTTCAAAAAGTGATAAAAAGATGTTTGTCAAAAGGATTGGTTACCGATTGGTTTTTGTTTAACAACCGGTCACTAAGAATAGCGCCCCCTTTGATCATCAATGAAGAGCAGATCAGTTGGGCTTGTAATGTCTTAATAGAAGCATTAAATGAAGTGCGGGCTCTATAATTCTTTTCGCAACCGCGCTACTGGAATATTCAGTTGTTCGCGGTATTTGGCCACCGTCCTTCTCGCGATATTATAGCCCTTTTCTTTCAGCAGGTTTTTTAATTTTTCATCCGAAAGGGGCTTTGTTTTATTTTCTTTTTCAATGATATCGCTTAAGATTTTTTTCACTTCCAAGGTAGAGACTTCTTCCCCGGTTTGTGTTTGTAAGGATTCGGAGAAAAAATCTTTGAGCCTTTTGGTCCCAAATTCAGTTTGTACAAATTTACTATTAGCAACTCTGGAAATAGTTGAAATATCCAGGCCGGTAATGTCCGAAATGTCCTTTAGGATCATGGGTTTCAATTTACGCTGGTCTCCGGTCAGAAAATATTCGTATTGATATTGGAGGATAGCATACATGGTCTTGTACATAGTTTGCTGGCGTTGCCGGATGGCATCAATAAACCAGCGTGCCGAATCAATTTTCTGTTTGATAAAAGCCACGGCTTCCTTTTCTTTACGTACGGACTTACCTTGTTTGGTATTCTGTTTGTAACTGACCAGCATATCTTTGTAATAGTCATTGATCCTAAGGTCCGGCGCATTTCGGGAGTTAATGGACAACTCCAATTCTCCATCCCGGTTGTGAATGATAAAATCAGGGACGATATACTGATTGATCTGACCACCGCTGTTGGTATAGCCGCTTGCTGGTTTAGGATTTAATTTAGTGATGAGTTCAATGGCTTCTTTGAGTTCTTCTTGAGAGACATTAAGCAATCGCTGCATTTTTTGGTAGTGCTTTTTGGAGAACTGCTCAAAGCATTCGTCAATGATGCGATAGGAAAGCTCCAGAAGTTCGAGGGTCTCATCATCTATTTCGTCGGAATTGACCTTCTGTTTTAATTGAATGAGCAGACACTCCTGAAGACTTCGGGCGCCAACGCCCGGAGGATCAAACTGCTGTATACGCCGGATCATTGCTTCGATCTCTTCCTCCGATGCAAAAATATTTTGCGAAAACATAAGGTCATCAATAATGGAAACCGGAGCCCGCCGGAGGTAGCCATCTTCGTCGATACTGCCAATGATTTGCAGCGCAATAATCTCATCTTTTTCCTCATCCAGGTAGAGTAACCCCAGTTGTCTTTTCAAATGTTCCTGGAAAGAATGCTGAACAGCAATTGGAATGGTCTTGTCGTCATCTTCGCTGCCGGCATAATTATCGCCTTTTAGTTTATAGCTTGCAGGATCATCTTCTATATAACTATTGAGATAATCATCCAATTCAAAAAACTCTTCCTGTTGTTCGTCGTTAATTTCAGCTTCGCTAAAAGGTTCCTCCTCATTCTTAGCCAACTCCATAGCCTCATCCCTTTCCTCACCTTCTTCAAGCGTAGGATTGGCTTCCAGTTCTTCCTTAATACGTTGCTCAAGTGCCGCCGTTGGGATTTGCAACAATTTCATTAACTGAATTTGTTGCGGCGACAGTTTTTGAAGCATCTTCTGACTTAAATTCTGCTTCAGCATCTGTTTCGCATTTTTTATATTGCGCGTAAAAAACGCAACTTTTTTAAAAGTAAGTAAGGTTTAAATACACTGTAACATAAGTTTCTTAGTGTTTTGAACCACCGGATTTTTGTCCAAATCAATGAGGAAATGGGATTAAGGGCCCCATATCCGAATATCGGCGGAGCCTCGTGGCTATAGTCCCGAAGGCGAGTACATAACGAAGAGGTGGACAAAAAGACGGCTTCAAAATGCAAATAAATTTGTGTTACAGTGTATTAAATAATCTAAAAAGGTTTAAGCGGCAGATTTGGTCGAAAAATCAGCGATGATTGAACACATTGGAACAAAAAATAAGTATGTTCTGAAACTTCAAGAAAACATTTTTCCAATGTATAAGTATTCAGGAAGTATATCTGTAAGCAATTTGTAAGCGCGTTTCGTCTTGCTATTTACCTTGTTTACCATACTATCCTCGAACGACAACCCTATTTACGGTAATATAACAGCTATTTAGCAAACATAACCAAAATATATAATATTTTTATTTAATGGAAGGCCAAGAACGACTAAAAGTTTTAGAAGACCGATTAAGGTCAATCAGAGAATACCTACGAGAAAATCGTATTGATGCTTATATCGTTCCGACCAGTGATCCGCACCAAAGTGAATACGTTCCGGATCATTGGAAGATGCGTCAATGGCTTTCTGATTTTGATGGATCTGCAGGCACTTTGGTCATTACCCAAACGCATGCCGGACTTTGGACCGATGCACGCTACTTCATTCAGGCTGCTCAACAACTTCAATTCTCACCTTTCGAATTGCATAAAGCCCCCAAAAGGATTTGGCAAGCCATCCTGGAATGGCTGGAGAATAATTTACGCCCAAACAGCAGGGTAGGGATCGATGGTACGCTATTTTCCGTCTATGCCGTAAACGCTTTGAAGAAAAAGCTGGCTCATAAGGAGATAGTCATTGCAACGGACGTAGATTTCATTTCAGCAGTTTGGAAAAACCGTCCCCCTTTACCCGCCACTCCCGTCTTTGTGCATCCCTTAACCTTTGCCGGAGTAACAAGGATGGATAAAATCACTAAGGTCAGACAAGAAATGGCTACAGCCGAGGTCGATTTTTATTTATGTACTGCTCTTGATGATATTGCCTGGTTAGTTAATCTGCGCGGCAATGACATCGAGTTTAACCCGGTATTTTTAGCCTACTTACTGATCGGAAAGGAGCAAGTCGTTCTGTTTGTAAATGCCGAGAAAGTTCCGGCCGATATCCGGGCATCGCTTGCCAATGACGGTATTGAACTACGGGAATACTTAAGTTTTTTCAATTTTCTCAATTATGAAATTCTGCCTTCGGCCAAGGTATGGCTGCATAAACAAGCTACTAATTACAGCATCGCAAGTACTATATCTCCCGAACGGATATTTTGGGGAGATAATATTATAGCTAATGCGAAGGCTATTAAAAATGAATCAGAAATTACCGGGACAAGAGCAGCCATGCGCAAGGATGGGGTAGCATTAATAAAACTGTTCAGGTGGCTGGAAACAGCATTGCAAGAAGAAACAGTTACGGAGTTTGAAGTCAGTCAAAAGCTCATCCACTTCAGATCTTTGCAAAGCGATTATTTTGGTGAAAGTTTTGCCGCTATTGTCGGTTACGGAGCGAATGGGGCGATAGTACATTATCGACCACATCCCCAAAAGAGCACCGCCATCAGAAAAGAAGGATTGTTACTCATCGATTCGGGCGGGCAATACCTGCATGGTACAACCGATATTACGCGAACGGTTGCTTTAGGAACGCCTACTCGCCGGCAACAAGAACATTTTACCTGGGTACTAAAAGGACATATTGCCATTGCTACGGCTAAGTTTCCTATAAGAACGAAGGGAGTACAACTAGATATTTTGGCCAGAAACGCCCTTTGGCAACAAGGGTTGAATTTTTCTCACGGAACAGGGCACGGCGTAGGAAGTTTTCTCAATGTGCACGAAGGGCCAAATGGCATTTCTCCCGCTTCAGGCAGCAAGAACGCGATCTTTCAACCAGGAATGATCACTTCTAACGAACCAGGTTTCTATTTAGAGGGGGCCTACGGGATAAGAATCGAGAATTTGATCTTGTGCAAAGAAGAAGCGGAAACGCCTTTTGGTAAATTCCTTGCATTTGAAACCCTTTCTCTTTTTCCTATTGATACAAGTTTAATTGCAGAAGACCTTTTATCACCAATGGAAGTGGATTGGCTCAACGATTATCACCAAAAAGTGTTTGCTCTTTTAACGCCCTTTCTGAATGAACAAGAAATCAATTGGTTGGCGGAGAAATGTAAAACAATTTAATTCAAATGAACCCTGTAGTAAATACACAAAAGAAAGACATCAGAAGCCTTGAGAAAGAAGCATTACAGGAAGTATTTCAGGAACACGGAGAACCTTCTTTCAGAGTAAAGCAGGTGATGGAATGGTTATGGAAAAAAGGCGCCCATTCCTTTGAGGAAATGACCAACCTTTCCAAAAAGAACCGGAAAATGCTGGAAAGTGTATTTACGATCAACGCCATTCAGGAAGATAAGGTACAAAAAAGTGCCGACGGCACCATCAAGTCCAGGTTCCGATTGCACGACGGGCACCTGATCGAGTCGGTATTGATCCCTGTACCCTCTGATAACCGGTATACGGTTTGTGTTTCTTCCCAGGTAGGATGTAGTCTGACCTGTAAATTTTGTGCAACGGGAAGAATGAAAAGGCTTCGCAATTTGGACCCGGGTGAAATTTTCGATCAGGTCGTTCTGGTAAACAAACAGAGCGAATCGATCTATGGACATGGGCTGACGAATATTGTATACATGGGTATGGGCGAGCCTTTACTGGCCTATAAAAATGTATTGGAAAGCGTGCGTCTGATCACGTCGCCGGAAGGTTTAAATATGTCCCCCAAACGGATAACGGTCAGTACAGCAGGAATTGCCAAAATGATCAAACGGCTGGCGGATGACCAAGTGAAATTTAACCTGGCCTTATCCCTGCACGCAGCGGATGATAACAAACGAAACGCTATCATGCCCATAAACGAACAAAATAACCTTTCTGCATTAATGGAAGCATTGGAATATTTTTACCGCAATACCGGGAATAAGATCAGCTACGAATACATTGCACTGAAAGACTTTAATGTAAGCATTGAGGATGCCAAAAAACTGGTTAAACTCTGCAATAGATTTCCCGTTAAGGTCAATATTATTGAATACAACCCCATCGACGCTGCAGAATTTCGCAAGGCGGATGAAAAGACAGTAGACCAATTCGCACAATATCTTCGCCATCATCATATTATGGCTACCGTACGCAGAAGCCGGGGAAAAGATATTGATGCGGCTTGCGGACAATTAGCGAATAAATGAACCCCTACCAACTATTTTGGGCGTTTGACTCC
>CAZHNG010000061.1:0-11039 GCA_964533785.1 uncultured Saprospiraceae bacterium
TCAGCATAAAATTTGCCTCGCTTTCGCTCGTTCATGACCCACCGAACAAGTCTATAGTTAAAAACGGCCCACCCTCCATACCAAGCCAACCTGGTACCACCAAGAAACTCTGATGAGCTTCATTGCCTTATCCTTAACGCGTTGCGGAAATACAATTGCAATGTATAAAAAAATAGAATAAAAATCAAATTGTTTTAAATTATTATTTAAACCACTAACTTCAATTACCAATAAAAACCGTATTTTGATCAAAAAGCAGTGTCATGAAAAACCTATTTATCCTTTCCATTGCCGTATTATTTCTGAACAGCGCTTGCCAATCTAACAACGAACCAGCCGGTGATGCGGATGCAACAGAAATAACCGAAAGAGCTGAGGCAACCTTCGTAGCAAACCCTCAAATAGTGCCCGAACAAGAAGTTTCCACCTTGACCATCGGAAGCCAGGCACCCGACTTCAATTTACCAGCAACGGATGGAAAATTCTATTCCCTTTCCGATTTTGCCGATGCTAAAGCTTTAGCCATCATTTTTACCTGCAATCATTGTCCTACGGCCCAGGCTTACGAAGATCGCATCATTGAGATGGTCGAAGATTATAAAGAAAAATCAGTGGCTTTTGTAGCCATTTCTCCTAATAGCCCACTGGGTTTGTTGTACGAAGAGCTGGGTTACTCTGACCTTAATGATGATTATGTAGACATGATTGAAAGAGTAGAATATAAAGGTTATAACTTTCCTTATCTGTATGACGGAGACGACCAGGCAGTCTCCCTGGCTTATGGTCCGGTAGCCACGCCACATACCTTTGTTTTTGATGAAGACCGAAATCTTCAATATACTGGCAGGATCGATGCCAATGAAAAACCCGGAACAGGCAACGGCGAAGATTTAAGAGCGGCAATCGATGCGGTATTGGCAGACCAAATTCCCGAAGTCGCCACCACAAAGACTTTTGGTTGCTCTACCAAATGGGGATGGAAAACCAAATGGAAGAAGGAAAAGAATGCTGAATGGGCTGCGGCTCCCGTTAGTCTGGAAGAAATTGATGTCCAGGGAATTAAAAATCTTTTGAAAAATGAAGATTCCGGCAAGCTAAGGCTTGTCAATGTCTGGGCCACCTGGTGCGGACCTTGTATTATTGAATATCCTGAATTTGTGGTTCTGCAGAGAATGTACGGGGCTCGTGACTTTGAATTTGTCTCTATCTCGGCGGATAAAATCAGTGAAAAAGATAAAGCCCTCAAGTTTTTAGAAAAAAAAGAATCGGCTTTGACCAATTATATTTTCAACCAGGACGATAAGTATGCTTTGATTGAAGCTATCGATGAAGATTGGAATGGTGCCTTACCCTATACTATTTTAGTAGAGCCCGGGGGGAAAGCCGTGTGGAAGCATCAGGGAGAAGTCGACTTTTTGGAATTGAAACGGGTAATCGTCGAGCACGAAATGATTGGGAGATACTATTAATGGAGTATGTTTTTTAGTTGATGAAATTGTTCATTTCCGCACACTTCTTTGTTCACCCCTGAACACTCAAGAGCCTTAATGTAGATTAATTATTGGGCTAACTTATTGATTGTCAGTAATTAGGAATGAACTGGCATGGCAATGGCAATACTGTATTGTAAAAAACAAGTCCATGCGCAGTATTTCTTTACACCTTATCCTAAGGTCTCTTTTGAAGCGTAAGTCTTTCAGTGTTATTCACATCATTGGGCTCACACTGGGGCTGACTTGTTGTCTGCTGGTCTATTTGTTCATCTCCTACGAGCTTAGTTTTGATCAGTATCATTCCAAAGCTGACCGAATCTATCGTTTTACAAACACTTATACCAATCAGAATGGAGTAAAACATTCTATTGGAACACCCCATCCCATGGCAGTAGCGCTGCGTAATGATATCCCTGACTTTGAAAAGGTCGCTCGTGTTCATTTTTTTAATGATGGGGTTATAGAGATACAAGACCAGAACCAACTACAAATAGAAGACATTCTGTTTGCTGATCCGGAAATATTTGAAATATTTGACTTTGAGGTATTAAAAGGAGAGACCAAAAAGGCATTCGCCCAACCCAACCAAGTTATTATTACAGCTTCTCTTGCGCAAAAGTTATTTCAGGACGAAAATCCTATTGGACAATCGATCAGGCTTGAAAATACAATCGAAGGCGAAATTGCCGGCGTCATTGCCGATCCACCAAATAATACGCATATGCGTGTTTCCTTGTTTTTCTCTTTGGAGTCCCTCAATAGAGAATTGGTGGGAGGGTTAAATTTTGATTCCTGGGGAACAACTATCGGTAATGTAACCTATGCGCTACTTCCAGAATATACTCGACCCGAAAGCTATGAAGAGCCCTTAAGCGCATTTGTTAAGAAATACATGACCGACGAATCAGGAAATTCAACGAATCAATTGAATTTACAGCCCTTATCGGATATTCATTTTAACACCCTTTACGCCAATTCCTTATCGATCGTTCCTCCAATTGCTCCATTCTACTTATGGTTATTTGGTTTGATTGGGCTTTTGATCGTTGCCGTTGCCTGTTTTAATTTCATTAACCTTTCTACGGCTCAGGCGGTTCAACGTGGCAAGGAGGTGGGAGTCCGAAAAGTATTAGGCGCCGAAAAATGGCAATTAGTGAGCCGGTTTATGGGGGAAGCCTTGATCCTCAGCTTACTTTCAGGTGCTTTGGCTTTTACCATTAGCTATATGACACTGCCTTGGGTTAATCGATTACTGGATAAATCTATACCTGGAGAACAACTAACAACACTTAAAACCCTTGTCTTTTTGTTCTTTGCTGTAGTCATAGTTAGTTTGATCTCCGGTATTTATCCAGCATACGGGTTGGCTCGTTTTCAACCGGTTAAAATTATGGGCTCCAGGAATACAGCCGGTAACAATCAATCATTAGTACTGCGCCGCATTTTGGTCGTTAGCCAGTTTGTGATTACAGTGATCTTAATAATCGCTACACTGACTATTTCGCAGCAAGTAAAGTACATGAAAAACAAAGATCTGGGATTTGATCAATCTGAAGTGATAGTAGTAGGAATGCCGGAACGGGGGTATTTTGACCAATTGAGAACACAGTGGCTACAAAATGCTGGTATTGCTGATGTTTCCTTTTGTATAGGAGCACCGACCTCAGAAAGTAATATCAGTACGAGCTTTAATCCTAAAGGAGAAGATGCTAATCAGCTACAATACGAAAACGCCCTTAAAGCCGTAGATTACCATTATCTCAATACATTCGGTCTAGAAATGGTGGCTGGTCGCTGGTTTACGGAACAAGAAAACCAACGGGCTACTTTTAGTCTGCCGGAAGAAGAGCAAAGTTTCAAATTTGTCGTCAACGAAAAGCTGACTGCTTTGCTGGGATACGAAGAACCGTCAGATATTATCGGTAAGCAGTTGCAAGTCAGCGTAAATAATGTCGAAGCCGAAGTGATTGGAGTGGTTAAGGACTTCAATCTTGAATCCCTCGAAAATGAAGTGGAGCCTACCATATTAATGAATTTACCCTTTCTATATTTTCAGGCTGGCTTAAAACTAAAAACAACGGATATAGAATCCGCTATCGCTCATATTGAAGCGGTATGGTCCGAGAAATTCCCTGATCATCTTTTTGAATACAATTTCCTGGATGAACGAATTGAACAATTGTACGAAAGTGAAACCCGACTGTTTTATCTTTTTCAAATTTTGGCTGGGATCGCCATTTTGATCTCTTGCCTCGGTTTATTAGGCCTTATTAGTTTCATCACGGAGCAACGTACTAAGGAAATTGGCATTCGCAAAGTCCTTGGTGCCTCCGTTATGAACATCATCGGATTATTATCAAAAGATTTCTTACGTCTGGTATTGATCGCCTTGTTGATCGCTGGCCCCGTATCCTATTTCGTAATGAACCGCTGGTTGCAAAATTTTGCTTATCGCATCGATCTTACCATTGGTTTCTTCCTGCTCACAGGAGTTATTGCCATTGCCATTACGCTTTTGACGATCAGTATTCAATCGGTCAAAGCGGCATTGACCAATCCGGTAAGTGCTCTGCGGGATGAATAAATAAATCACATCACTATGATTTTTAACCATTTAAAGACCGCCTTTCGCTTTTTATTGAACAATAAAACCTACGCCGTCATCAACATATTAGGTTTATCGCTGGGTTTTTTTTGTTTCTTCTTACTCAATTTTTACGTGGGAAGAGAACTGAGCTTCGATAAAGAACATTCCAATGCCTACCGCTTGCTTCAAATTGAAACCAATGAGAATGGTGAGCAAAGAGAAATGGCAACGATTGGTCCGCGGGTAGGTGTTGCTGCAAAAGAACAATTTCCCGAAATAGAATTGGTGAGCCATAATTTAGTATTGGGTCGTGTTACGGTTGGTAATGACCCCGGTGATCGCCAATACGAAGGGGTTACTACTATTGATCCTGCTTTTTTTGAAATTTTCAATTTCAATTTTGTGGAAGGTAGTATCGAAAATATGAAGAGCCAACCTAATGGTATTTTACTAACCAAGTCAGTTGCTGAAAAATATTTTGGCAGCTCTTCGGCAGTCAACAAAACACTTTGGACGAATCAGTTGGAAGCAGTAGTAGCTGGCGTAATTGAAGATTTTCCCGCTAATACCCACTTTGATGCGGAATTCATGGTGACTTCCAAAACGGCCGAAACCTTATTTCCCTGGTGGCAACGGTTTTTTAATGAAAATTGGGACAATAACACCTTCATCACTTATTTCAAAGTAAGACCCAATGCGGATATAGCAGTTTTAAATCAAAAAATTACCCGTTTAGCAAAAGAAAACTGGCCCCAGGAAGAACCTTTCCGCAGTGAATTTCAGTTACAACCCGTTCAGGACATCCATCTCTACGAAGGCAATGTTGCGGGCGAGATCAATAAATCCAAAGGCAGTTTATTCTACATTAGCGTATTTTTCTGGATCTCCATCGTTATTTTACTCGTTGCTTGTTTCAATTATACCGGATTGCTAAATGTAGCCTTCGTGAGCCGTTCTAAAGAAATTGGTGTTCGTAAAGCCATTGGCGCCGAAAAAGGGCATTTGCTGTGGCAGTTTTTTTTGGAAAGTACGCTTTTGACTGTGCTTTCGATTGTCATTGCCATTGGTCTTCTTTACCTTTCCAAACCCTGGATGACTACAACTTTCGGAGACTTTTTCGATTGGTCTTACCTTTCCCGGGAGATCATTGCCTTGGTCATTTTAGCGGGTATGGTAGGCAGTTTACTTTCTGTAGCTTACCCTTCCTGGCTGGTAAGCCGTATGGATGCGATCCGTGCATTGAGGGAAGATGCCAAAAAAAGTTCTCGCTTGCCTTTCCGTAAAGCGATTGTCCTTTTCCAATTTGTTGCCGCCGTTGCGCTTATTGCCTGTACGATAGTATTTTACCGGCAGACGACTTACCTGCAAAATAAGGATTTAGGCTTTGGGTTAGATGGTCTTCTGGTGGTTGATATTAACAGTGGAGTTCAGAGGAGTCAGTTTCAGGCAATTAAGCAAGAATTTTTGAACTTGCCGGAAGTTCAGGGAGTGTCCGTTTCGTCTAGAATACCGGGAGAATGGAAGAACATTCCGGTCGTAGAAGTGCTAAAACAAGGCCGGGCCGACGAGACTGCTATTCCTATGGTATTTGTGGGAGCGGACAAGGATTTTCTGAGCACTTTCGATATTTCGTTGCTGGAAGGACAGAATTTTTCCGGGAATATTGCCGCCGATAGTACAAAAATACTGCTTAACGAAGCTGCTTTAAAGGCTTTGGGAGAGGAGGTAACTATCGGACAGTGGGTGGAAATACCGACTGTTAATTTTAACGGCGATTTTTCCTCTCTTGAACAACCATTTAAGGCGCAAATCACAGGGGTGGTCAAAGATTTTCATTTCCAGGATTTTCGACAGGAAATCGCTCCTATGATTATTTCATTTCGCAATAATCCCATTCACAGTATTGATTATTATACCTTGAAAATCAATTCTTCTAATGTAGCCAATACCATTGCAGCACTGGACAGGACGTATGATTCATTTGATGCGGAAAACCCTATGGAATACAATTTTCTGAATGATCAATTCGAGCGTTTCTTTGAAGAAGATATTTTTCGCAGGCGGCTGCTTTTGTTCTTTACCGGAGTTGTGATATTTATTACTGGTATGGGACTTTTGGCCATGACTGCTTTTATGCTGCGTCAACGCACAAAAGAAATTGGTATTCGCAAGATCCTCGGCGCCACTCCTGAGCAGATAATTGGCATTATCTACAAAGACTTTTTATGGCTTGTATTATTAGGTTCGGTAATCGCTACTCCGATTTCCTGGCTTTTTATGCGTCGTTGGTTACAGGAATTTGCTTACAGTGTTACCATTCAGTGGTGGATATTTGCGGTGGCCAGTATTGCCGTTTTGTTGATTGCTTTTATTACGATCAGTTACCAGAGCTTAAAAGCGGCCTTAGTGAACCCGGTCAATTCTTTAAAACAAGAATAATTGAAAAGGCTATTCTAAAATCAAAAAACCATGCTCATAAATTACCTAAAAATAACGCTGCGCAATTTATTGAAACAACCAGGTATAACACTGATTAATGTTACTGGGTTAGGATTAGGATTAGCCTGTTTTTGTTTCTTCTTTTTATATGCGTTTCACGAATTTAGTTTTGACCAGTTTCATTCAGATAATGATCGGTTGTTTCGAGTCTATCGTTGGACACAACCAATGTTGGGAGAGGAAGCCATGGGGGATCCACATTTGCCAATGCCTTTGGCAACGGCACTGGAAGAAGAATTTCCCGATGTAGAAGCAGCTGTCCGTTGGCATTCTAATTGGGGAGAGAATTTCGTAAGAGCGAATGGTAGCATGAACAGGGTTAAGGTTTCTTATGCCGATAAAGATGCTTTCAGGGTCTTAAATTTTCCGATTAAATACGGAGACACACAAACGGTGTTATCAGATCCGAAGTATGTGGTATTAACCGAATCAATGGCCCGGAAATTATTTGGAGAAAGTAATCCGACAGGTAAGAATTTAGAAATAAAAATCGAAGATTCTTTTGTGCCTTTTATCGTGTCCGGAGTTGCTGAAGATTTGCCGACGAACTCGTCTATCCAATTCCAAATTTTAGGAAGTTTTGATTTTTTTGCCGGAACTAGTTCGGGACAACGAAGGGCGAATAATTGGAACTCGTCCTTTTTAAAAGTTTTTGTGAAGTTGAGAGAGGGTAGTGGTTTAGCGAGTAATACGGATGCGCTGTTGCAATTTCGTCAAAAATATTATCCCGATGAGGAACAAAATTTACGAGAAGCGGGTTATTGGAAATCCGTTGGCCCTCCGGTTACTTATCGTTTCCAGCCTTTTGCAAAAATGCATGTCCAACCCGTTGTGAGGGGAGGAGATATTCCTCCTGTTAACCCTCAAAGCATCTATATTTTATTGGCAATAGCAGTAGGAGTTTTATTAATAGCCATTATTAATTTTACTACACTTTCGATTGGACGGTCAGCTAATCGGGCAAAAGAGATTGGAGTTCGAAAAATAGTGGGTAGTAGTAGAATACGTTTGATTAAGCAATTTATGACCGAAGCAATTGTTTTGAGTACTATTTCTGTGTTAATCGGTATTCTGCTAGTGAGTATTTTGTTACCCTATTTTAATGAACTATCTGGGAGAGAACTATCCTTATCTTTTTTGAAGGCACCGCATTGGGGGCTGTTCTTAATTACAACTATTATTATCACTGGTTTCCTTTCCGGAACTTACCCGGCTTTGATGCTTTCTGGCCTAAAACCAATCCAAACTTTAAAACAAAAAATAAAATTAAGCGGATATAATATTTTTACTAAGTCATTGGTAACTATTCAGTTTGCTCTTTCCTCGGCTTTAATTATAGCGACCTTGGTGATTATCAGTCAGCTCCATTTTTTGAAGAACAAGAGTCTCGGGTTTGAAAAGGATAATATCTTGGTCGTTGATGCCAGGGAAACGGATACCGAAAGTATTTACCCTATATTTAAAAGGGCTTTGTCAAATTTTCCTCAAATTCAAGGATTAACCGCAGCAGATATCGGCTTGGGAGAAGGCAGTGGATATAGCCGTACTGGATTTGATCATAAGGGGGAGAGTAAAAGTATTTACGAATATTTTGTAGACCATGATTATATTGATGTAATGGGTTTGGAGTTATTGGCAGGCAGGAATTTTGAACCTGGGAGGCAAGAAGACAAAACCCTCTCGGTGATCATTAATGAAAGTCTCGTAAAAGATTTTGGCTGGACACTCGAGAATGCCGTTGGACAAGAGTTGAGTGGTTACAATGAAGAAGGAAATGAACCGAAAGTTATTGGCGTTGTAAAAGATTTTAATTTTCAATCCTTGAGTGAAGCAGTAGAACCTCAAATGTTTCATCAATTCGAATGGGGAACTTATGAAAAATTCTTAATCAAAATACCTCCTGGCAATCCTGCTTCTGCAATTGCTAGAATAAAAAGTAGTTGGAATACTATAGTCCCTGATTTCCCATTTAAATATAGCTTTTTAGATGAAGACCTCGACCGTTTCTACCGGGCAGAAGAAAAATTTGGACAGATCGTTGGGTGGGCAGGCGGTATCTCCATTTTTCTTGCTTGTCTTGGCCTTTTAGGTTTAGCCGCATTATCAGCTGCCAACCGTACTAAAGAAATTGGTATTAGGAAGGTTTTGGGAGCCTCGATCTTCAGTATTATTCAATTACTTTCGAAAGATTTTCTCAAGCTTGTTATTCTAGCTTTGCTTATTGCCTCTCCAATAGTATGGTATTTTGTTAACCTGTGGTTGCAAAATTTTGCCTATCGTATAGATTTTCCTTTCTGGACCTTTATTGCTACGAGCATAATAGCCGTTGGGGTTGCATTTTTGACAGTGAGTATTCAATCTATTAGAACTGCAATTGTCAATCCAGTTGATTCTCTGCGACAAGAGTAATTTAAATTATTTAGGCAAAACCGTTGCTCATAAGAGATTAAAATCAGGAAATCCAAATCAGGAAAACTACTATTTCACGATTAGAGGGCGCAAGAACAAGTCTATTAAAAAACAAAAAAATTTATGCTTAAAAACTATTTCCTTATCGCTGCACGCCAACTGTGGAAAAACAAACTTTTCACCGGCCTTAATATTTTCGGCCTGGCCACCAGCATGGCCGTTTGCTTGCTGCTAATCATGATTTTCTCCGATCAGTACGCTTTCGATACATTCCACGAAAATCGGAATCGTATTTATCGGGTCATTTCCGGGAGGTCAGATGGCAATCAACACATTAAAAAGGCCCATTTTGCTACGACGGCCCTTTCATTAGCCGATAGATTGAAAACAGAATACCCTTTTGTTGAAAACACGGTAAGAGTCGCTCAGCTTGGTGTGAATTTTAAAATCGGAGATAAAATATATAATGAGCATGGTGCCGGATATATAGTGGATCAGGATTTTCTGAGGGTATTTAGTTTTGACTGGATTGCGGGTGATGAACGAACGGCATTGATTGAACCTCGATCAATCGTTTTAACCGAAAGTGCAGCCAATACTTTTTTTTCGGGGGAAGACCCTCTTGGTCAAACCGTGGAATTGTCTGATCATGGTTTCTTTACCATTACCGGAATTATGCCCGATCCACCATTTCATTCTCACATACGGTTTGATTATTTGATGTCTTTTTCAACGGTGACTGCCTCGACCGTTGAAGAACAGCGGAATATGCAGATTTATGGTTTTGATGAGATTTGGCGTGGATTGGTTTACGTGCTATTAAAAGAACAAGCTGAAACAGCACAATTGGATCGAGCTTTGGCTGAACTATCAACTGCATACAGTATTAGGAATGAAAATAAAAGCTTTCTTTTTGAATCACAACCATTGAACGATGTTATGCCGAGCAGAGATCTGAGCAATGATATAGGAAACGGCATCCCTCGAATTGTCCTTTATTTTTTATTGTCCCTTGGCATTATCATTATCATTTCTGCCTGTTTCAATTACACCAACCTCTCTATTGCCCGTTCTTTGAAAAGGGCCCGGGAAATCGGTATCAGAAAAGTGGTCGGAGCAGGTAAGAGAGATATTATCATTCAGTTTCTCGGTGAAAGTATTCTTGTGGCAGTACTGGCATTGATCATTGCAATTTTGTTGGTACAATATTTGGAACCCGCGTTTTTAGGGTTGGATCCATTTGTCAAGGACCTTTTCATTTTGAAGAAAACCCCTGGACTTTATTTGTTGTTTTTTGCATTTAGCTTGGTTGTTGGTTTATTGGCAGGTTTGGTTCCCGCATTTAATATTTCAGCTTTCCAACCATCGGAAGCGATAAAAAAGTTAGGCAATATCAAATTATTTTCCCGCTTAGGTCTGCGAAAAGTGCTGATTGTCATTCAGTTGACGTTGTCGCTTATCTTTATTCTAACGGTGGTAATAGTGCTAGAACAGCAAAAGTTTATCCTTAATACGGATTTGGGTTTGCGGGTTGATAATGTCTATAATGTCTATTTAAATGAGGCGGTTAACTACGAAACTTTTGCGAACGAAGTTCGCCAATTAAAAGGGGTGGAAGAGGTTTCTGGTTCTAACTATCCCTTGATATCGGGAATGAGATCTTTGAATACCGTTGCTTTAAATAATGGAAGGGATTCTCTAGAACTATTTTCCGTAATCGGGAGCACCAATTTCATCCAAAATCTGGATATAAAATTGATTGCCGGTGAAGGTTTTCCGGAAAATGGAAATACTGAAAGAGAACAATTTATTCTACTCAATGAAAAAGCGGTAACCAGAATGGGGTTTGATGACCCTGCTGACGCTCTTGGCCAAACCGTAAACCTGGATACTCTTGCTTTGGTGGTGACTGGAATAGTTCGGGACTTTCATCACCATAATATCTGGTTCGAGCCCATCCAGCCTTTCGGCATCAGGCACGGCAAGGATTTTGCTAAAACGGCAAATATTACGCTTAATACGCCCAATACTTCAGAAACAATTGCGGCTAT
>CAZHNG010000061.1:11049-12522 GCA_964533785.1 uncultured Saprospiraceae bacterium
CCACCAGATCTGGGATACGCAATCCCCAGAAAAGCCCATCAATGCCTTTTTTACGGATGAACGTATTTTTTATCTGAACAAGTTCTTTCGGATGGGGTCACAAATTATAAGTTTTGTAGGATTCCTGGCTATTATTATAGCTTGTCTGGGCTTGTTGGGCATGGTCGTTTACACGGTGGAAGGAAAAATAAAGGAAGTAGGGATCCGAAAGGTGTTAGGGGCTAGTGAAGTGAATATTATCTGGCATCTCTCCAAAGGATTTTTGCTTTTGTTGGCGATTGCGATGATTCTGGCGATTCCCTTAGTTTTATTTGGCGCTGATTTATGGCTACAAAACTTTGTTTTACGAGTAACCATTTCGCCCTGGATGATCCTTTTAGGAGGGGGCATTTTGGTTATCCTGGGGCTGAGTACGGTTATTTCCCAAACCTATTTAGCGGCACGCACTAATCCGGCGGATACCCTTCGCAACGATTGAAAGTCATCACCCTTGGTGTTCATTTTCGGACATCCGATCGTCCGTAATTGGATATTGTAAGACCAATTCAATCATTAATTACCGGGTAAGTTCTTGATTTTCAAGGTCCAAAATCTAGTGGCATACTCTTGGCGGATGAGTAGTTGTAAGCAAACAATGTACACGCAATGATCAGGAACTATTTTATCGTAGCTTTTCGAAACCTTTGGTCTAATAAATTTTATTCCATCATAAATATTATTGGATTAGGTATTGGCATTGCTGCAGTTGTATGGGCTTACCAAAATTACCGCTTTGGGTTTAGCTTCGATAAATTCCATCCGGATACACAAAATATTTACCGGGGAATCATTCAAAGAGAGGGAAGTGATGGCTGGAAAGGGGTTTTCCCAATGGTTTTACCAAAACACGCACAAAATGATTTTTCCAGCATTGATGAAACTGTTCGCATCCTGAATTGGGGGCAAACAGTGAAAGCTGAAGGGGGAGAAGCTTTTGGTGAATTGACCCATTTTACTGACCCCGAGTTTTTTGATTTTTTTAATTTTCCATTAGTTGCGGGTACCAATGACATTAGCGACCGGAGTGCAGTGTTGGTCACTGAAGCCATGGCAAAAAAGTATTTCGGGGAAGATGACCCTTTGGGTAAAACCCTTATCTTCTACGCCGATTCAGAGCACCAAAAACCATTAACCGTGAGTGGTGTCTTGAAAAACCCACCGTTAAATTCCACCATACGTTTTAACTTCCTGACTCATATTGATAATCATTTGAAAGCGGATGGTACTTCTGTTGATGACAATGATTGGTATTGGTTAACGGCTGCTGCCTATTTTAAAATAAAGGACCCGGAAGCTGCCGAAAGATTAGCTACTGATTTTCATAAGTATCTTCCTATACAACACAAAGAACGCCCCGATTGGAAAGTAACGAATTTCAAGCTTATTACGCTGGCCGAAAATGCGAATGTCAAATACATTAATAGCAATAACCTC
>CAZHNG010000061.1:12532-24836 GCA_964533785.1 uncultured Saprospiraceae bacterium
AATAACCTCTGGGAGCGACCCGATGATTCCGCCGTTTACGGTACTTTCGTGATCGCTATTTTGATCTTCCTTTCCGCTTGTATGAACTTCGCCAATACTACGGTGGCTCGTTCCAGCCGCCGGTTGAAAGAAATGGGGGTGCGCAAAGTACTGGGAGGAACACGGCAACAGTTACAATTACAGATCCTTTTGGAATGTGGAGCGGTGGTTTTGTTGGCCATATTAGTATCCATACTCATTAATAATTGGTGGATCCCTACTTTTAATGAAATGTTTGAATACGTTGATGCCAAGACAGATTACCTGAATGATTATCAACTATTGATCTTTTTAGGGGTGATTTTTGCCGCTACTACCTTATTAGCCGGGCTTTATCCTGCCTTTTACACCAGCAGTTTTAACGCAAATACGATCTTCCGGGGTGCTGTAAAATTTGGGGGCACTAACTTTTTCTCCCGATTATTATTAGGAGTTCAGGTCGCTATTTCACTCGTAACGGTGGTTGCGGGCATTGCTTTTGCCCAAAATGCTGTTTTTCAACAGAATTATGATTATGGTTATGAGCGGGAAGATCTTATTAATATTACCCTCTATGATGAAAGTAATTATCAGGCTTTGTACGATGCGATTGAACAAATACCTTCAGTAGAAGCCCTCGCCGGTACTAGTTCTTTGATTGGATTCAGCTACTTATCAAAAACTGCTGAATCAGAAGAGCAAAAGTGGGAAGTCAATTTAATAACCGTATGAGATAAAAATTTGGAAAATGAAAAATACCATCTTATTACTACTCAGTTTTTATTTGCTCACCGTAGCCTTTAGTAAAGTAACCGGGCAATCTTTAAGTTTTGAAAAAAGCTTTTCTACTGTTGAAAGTATTGATATGGACCTGATTGTGGGAGACCTGAAGATCCGTCCGTCTGATTCTGATGAGGTTATGCTAAAAGCATATTTTGATGATGAACTTCTTCAGGTAGAAGCAAACATGAGATCCGGAAAGCTTAAAGTCAAAGAGAAGACCGTAAAAAGAAAAAACAATAACCTGGAATCAAAATATGAACTGTTTATTCCGGATGAAATGGAATTAGAGGTGAATCTGGCAACCGGAAGCGTAGATATTGAAAATTTTTCAGGCCATTTTAAAGGTAACTCAGGTACAGGTAGTTTTGATTTAGTGAATGCTGAAGGGGAGATTACCTTGAATTCGGGTACCGGAAGTGTAAGGATTGAAAATGGAAAGGGCGAACTTGATTTGAATTCCGGAACAGGTTCGGTAAGAGTTTACAGCGTAGAGGGAATGGTAAAATGTAACAGTGGCACTGGGAAAGTGGAAATCCAAAAATCAAAGGGTGGATTTACGGGCAGCAGTGGCACGGGTAAAGTCATCGTTGCCGGTACCACCATTACGGCTGATTCAAAATTCAATTCAGTTACAGGTAGCGTGAAGGTGGAACTCGCCGCTGCTACAACAGCAGATATAGAAGTTTCTTCTGGTACGGGTAACGCTACTCTGAACTTTGCAGGTGCTGATTTTGCCGGCACTTTAACTATGGTATGCGGGAAACGAAAAGGAAATATCCAGGCACCTTTCTCATTTGATGAGGAATGGACGGAAGGTCAGGGCAATAACCAAAAACTCTACAAGAGCAAGCGCTTCGGCCAAAGTGATGCATCTATCCGAATTAGTACAGGTACAGGAAAAGCTGTGGCAATTAAATAAAAAAGATTGAGCTGATTACACAGATTATACCGGGGGGCTTAAAATGCAGTCGAAATTAATCCGTGAAATCCGCGAAATCAATATAAAAAATCCCTGTTCCACCTTTTGCACCGCTTGTTTATCAAAAATTAATCCATGATCCTGAATAGTCTGAAAGTTGCCATTCGAACGATCATTAAGAACAAGGTTTACGCTCTTATCAATATCGTAGGCTTGTCTATTGGTATTGCTGCAGCCTTGTTAATCTATTTATACGTACACCACGAATTCAGCTACGAGCAGTTTTGGCCGGATAATGACCGGATCTATCGAGTGGTGACTAATATGCACTTTCCCGATAGCGATTTTAAGAATTCCGGAGTACCCGGGCCGCTGCCGGAAGCCGTAAGAAATGAAATGCCGGAAATAGAACATTCAACGCTTTTTTGGGATCATTATGAGATGGAGGTCAAGGTAAACAGAGTCGATGGGAGCACTCAAACCTTTAAAGACCAAGAACATTGTATCTTTGCGGATGAGCACTATTTTGAAGTATTCCCCTACACCTGGCTGGCGGGTTCTGCGGAAAACACATTGCAAAATCCCTACGAAGCCGTTCTAACCGAGAGCAGGGCTGCCTTATATTTCCCGGATCAAGAGCCAGAAAAGGTATTGGGAAAAACCCTTACTTATGATGATACTGTAAATGTTACCATTACTGGTGTTGTAAAAGATCTGGATCAAATTACCAATTTCAATTTTCTCGAATTCATTTCCCTGCCGACTTTTTCAAGAGACCTAAGAGAAAATCATTCCTGGGAGGATTGGGGAAGTGTAAACTCTTCTACTCAATTTTTTGTAAAGCTTCAAGAAGATAGTGAGGTGGAAGAATTTAACAAGGCTTTGGCTGATGTTCGCGAAAAATATGCTACAGATGAAGCCTATTTAGAGACGGATCATTTCTTACAACCACTCTTGGATATCCATTTTAATAGTGATTTTAATAATTACAGTCAACGATTTGGGCACCGTCCGACTTTGGTCGGCTTAATATTTGTTGCTCTCATTATCATTCTTTTAGGGGCTATCAATTTTGTCAATTTAACGACTGCCAGAGCTTTTCTGCGAGCAAAAGAAGTAGGTATTCGTAAGACGGTCGGAGGATCGAGAAAAAATATTATTTTCGATTTTTTGATAGAAACCCTGCTGTTGAGTACGGTGGCAGCATTGGTCGCATTGGTATTGCTTCCGCTTTTACTAAAATCGTTTTCGGATTACTTACCCGAAGCCCTTTCTTTTCAATGGTTATACAGGTTGGACGTCTTACTGTTTCTGATCGGACTGACGGTATTGATCGCTTTGTTGTCTGGGCTGTATCCAGCTTACGTGTTGGCAAAATTTAAACCCGCTTTAGCATTATCAAGTCAAATTCCTGTTTTTGGCAAGAAGTCCGGTAAGATGCAATTACGGCAGGTTTTGACGGTATCCCAGTTTGCTATTGCTCAATTTTTTATTGTGCTGACTTTTATTTCAACGCAGCAAATCCGCTATTCTCTTAATAAAGATATGGGCTTTAAACAGGATGCCATTGTTTATTTTCGCACTCCATTTGACTCCAGGCAGGCGAGCAATCAGAAAAAGCGTGTATTAAAAGAAGAATTACAGGCAATACCTGGCATCCGGCAATTGAGTCTGGCTGGTAATCCACCTGCATCAGGAAGCACCAATATTTCTACTATGACAATCGTAAAAGATGGGGAAGAAATAGAAACGACAGTGGAAATTAAGCAGGCAGATACCAGTTATATTCAATTATACGAAATCCCTTTATTGGCAGGCAGAAACCTTCAGCAAACCGATTCCATCAGAGAGTACCTGGTAAACGAAGCCTATACAAAGTTCCTTGGTTACGACAATCCAGCAGAGATCATCGGCAATACTTTTAATGCTGGAAGTGGCGCGGGTTACCCCATTGTAGGAGTGGTAGCAGATTTTAATACCAAATCGACAAGAGCGGCTGTGAAACCATTAGCATTTCGCAGTCAAATGGCCAGGCATTCAGTTTTTCATGTAGCCTTGGAAAATGCAGAAAAAAATACCAATGATTGGAGCACCACGATTAAGGCTATTGAAAATGCCTGGGAGAAAGTATACCCGGAAGACGCGTTCAGCTACCAATTCTTCGATGAAAGCATCGCTAAGTTCTATAAAAAAGACCAGCAATTAGCAAAACTATTGGTGTGGTCTACCGGCATAACGATCTTCATTAGTTGCCTGGGGCTGTTAGGGTTGACTATTTTCACCATCGGCCAACGTACCAAAGAAATTGGCATCAGAAAAGTATTAGGAGCTAAAGTTTCAACCATCGTCCTGTTGTTATCCAAAGATATTTTGAAATTGATTTTAATTGCCTTGATCATTGCAACACCATTTGCCTGGTATGCCAGTAGTAAATGGTTGGAGAGTTACGTATACCGCATAGACATTCAGTGGTTCGTATTTTTTATTACCGGCTTTTTGGCCGTATTGGTAGCTTTTATCACCATTAGTTTTCAATCCATTAAAGCAGCACTGGCCAATCCGGTAGATGCTTTGCGTAGTGAATGATGAAAAGAGAAGGGAAAATAGAGACCTCGGAGGTCGAGTGTCGAGTGCCTAAATGTACTGCCTGGTAAACTTGGGGCGATTCTTGATATTTAAGCTTTAAGTGGTTATATGGTTCTAGAGTCTAGCGTCAAAAGTCTAGTTTATTACAGATGCTTGTACTACATCCGATCGTTGTACATCAAAATCGGGCTGCACCCGCTTTGATTTGACAATCTATACAACTATTCCTTCTCGAGCCTGTCCCCCTCGATAACCCAGGTTTCTACATTACGGCGATCAGAAATTTCTTTAAAGAAGCTTTTGTATTTTTTGTAAATTTCATTGGGTTGTTGAACTTCATTGATCCATAATCCTTCCGGGGAGATTTTCAATTGGTAATATTCATTATCGTTGATGAGATCATCTTTGATAAGTTCTTCTTCAATGGCCTTAAGCTTTTTTTCGTTTCTTCTGTGAAATTCCTCCATTTCAGCACCAAATTCTTCCAATTTTTGAGTATTGATCTCTATGGCCTTTAATTTTTCGGACAGTTCTTTTTCCAACTCCTCCATTTTCCTTTTTAATTCGATTTCGTGAACTTGAAAATCGAGTGAATCGAAAGCGTGTTCGAATCGTAATGATTCACGAAGGGTTTCTGATAGGGCCAACTGTTTTTCGTCTAATTCTTTGAATATTTCACTTTCCAGTGCATTTTGGTCGACAAGCAAGTCGTCGAGATAAATCGTAACTTCTCCCTCTTGATCGCCAATCACTGCGTGTCGCCCTCCTTCGAAAGATAATACATCGTCGACGGTGAACTTAATTTTCTCGCCGTTCCAGTTCTTAAAAATAATGGTAGTATTGCCGTCTTCTCCTTTTTGAGTTTTGATATACGACTGGTTGTTGGCTTTCGGTGCCGGTGGAGCAGAAGGAATTGGAAGTTCGTCTACGGCCGGCGGATTTGGAGGAAGCGGCGGTGCAATTGGAGCCTCAGGAGCAGGAGGTAGCGGTGGAGCGGGAGGCTCCGGAATATCTGCGATCAATTCTTCCAAAAACTGCTCGTATTCCGGAAATTGCTGCTTCGGAATTTCTTCTCCGTCAATCTTTAAGTATTTGATTTTGCCGTCTTCAATTTTAGCTTCCACTACCTCACCGTCACGGGTAACTTTTAAATCGGTTTTTCCCTTGGGCAAAGTGTCCTTTTCCACCTTGAGCGGTATTAGATTTTGCTGATCTCTGGTAATCTTGGTATTGACCTCTTTAAGCTCCTTTGCTTTGGGACTCCCTTTGTCTTCCATAGATTGAAGATCTTTCGTAATCATGGTAGGGTCTGAAACAGGGCTTTCCGTTACCTTTTCCTTGTCAGCATGCATGGATATTAGAAAAATGGAAAGCGCTAACAAAAGGGTGATACTCAATTTTTCCATAACAGTCGATTTATAATGGTTTTGATTTAACAGTCTTTTAATGCGTCGCAAGAGTGTTTTTTTATTTTTGAACAGGCTCATCGCAATGATCTTTGTCTGTTCTGTTTTTTGTGTTTCCTGGATGCGGACGAGTGCTTTTGCGTATAGGAGTGGGCTGCCCGTTATGCTTATGGCAATGTCATCACAGCAGTATTCCCGTTCTTTTTTAATCCAATTAGAGAACCACCAAACTGCAGGATTGAAATAAAGGAGTATTTCTATGAAGGTATTGATTAGATTGAGCAAGTAGTCCTTTCTTCTGATGTGGGCGATCTCATGAGCTAGAATAGCCTCTACCTCGGCAATGCTCAGTGCATTGACCAGTCCCACCGGAAATAAGATCAGCGGTTTGAAATATCCGATGACCATTGGCACTTCAACGAGAACAGATTCAGCTACGACCAACGGCCTCTTCACATTTAATTGTCGGCTAATTCGGATGGCCTGCTTTTGCCATTCTTCCGGCAGTATTTCGTGAAATTTTCGCAAATAACGGACGAAAAATATCCCTCCAAGGAAACGAATCATAAATAATAGGACTCCTACCGACCAGACTAACACAATTTCTTTCAGATGTTCATTCAAGAATGCATAAAGCTGATCGAACCACCCCATGGTATCTGGTAGGATTTTTAAGTTTTCGTTAACTATCATTACCGGCCAGTTGCCGTTAATATCCTCCATTTCAATAGGAGCCTGCTCTCGATTCAACAAAAGGACAAAGGTCCAGACAAAACAGGCAAATACCAGATAAAGGCCGGCAGTTGCCACCCAATAATTGACCGATGCTTTAGCTTTTAGCGCCTTGTTCAAAATCCAAAATAGGATACCAATAAACAGCCCCTGCCAAATGGAATGCAATACCGCCCAGCCAACAGCATAAAAAGGGACCTGTGAAATTATTTGCTCAATCATTTTCCTCCTTGTTTTCCAGTTTAGCGATCATAGCCTTAATTTCCTCCAGCTCTTCCTGAGAGGCCTTGTGGTTGCCTAAAGCCTGGATAACCAGTTCCATTGCTGATCCCCGGAATGTCTTTTCTAAAAAACTACTCAATAAATTTTGCTGCACCTTCTTTTCTTCAATTGCAGCTTTGTAAATATGTCTCTTACTCGAAATGTCCCTGACCACCAATTTCTTTTCCGTCATGATCTGCATAAGTTTGAGGGTAGTCGTATAGCCCACCTCTCTTTTTTTGTTCAATTCTTCATTGACTGCTCTTACCGGGGACGGGCCTTTCTCCCAGAGTATTTGGAGGATTTCCAGTTCAGATTCGGTAGGTTTGGATTCTTTTGTTGCCATAATGAGTGATTACGAAGTTTTTCGTAGGTAAAGATATACGAATAAATTCGTAGGTGCAAATTAAATACGAATGTTTTCGTATTTAATAGAATTTCTCTGATCGTTTGAAGATTAATTTTTCTGCTAAGATGCAGGTTATCAGGGCTCTGGGCGAGGTAGTGGCTTTTGTGTTTGATGGAAGCGGATATCTACACGATCTGCCAAGTCTCCAGACTTGGTAGGAATATACCCCGGTCTCTGACCGTTTAATACATAAAATCGCAGCTTTTTAAAAGACAGCCTTATCGCCTTCATTAAGCTGGTTAAATACCCCTTTAGATTTTGCAATTTGCAACTGTAGAACAAATTACACTCAGCCTTCTCCCACATGTTTCAAATAAAACTTCCAGGCTTCTCTGGCCACCTTTCTACCCAATTCTAACCCGGCGATATTATCCGATTGAATGTGATAACCACCCAGTACCCGTGAGATACCTGCCATATCCGCGGTCTCGGTAAAAGTTGGGAACTCTAAGGTTACTGTATCTCCCAGATTATCGGGTTCGGTTAGAGCGCCAGCTACTAATTCAACTTTTTCACCAAATTCATCGCTCCCGGTCCATAATTTCAATGCCTCTCCACAGGCACCACTTATCGTGCTATGTCCGGAAACATAACTGGGAAAAGGGGGGCATAGGAAAGTCTCTGGCGAATACGGCCGCCATTGACTACCATCCATCTCGATCATTCCTTTTCCTTCTCCTCCCCAGGCTTTGATCTTTTGGTTTTCGTAGTATTCATGCACCAAAGCGTAAGGTCTGGCGTAATCATAGTACATTTTAGAATCCCATGAAGCAATGAAGGCATCCATCGCAACTACTTGATTGTAGAAATACATTTTTACATCTTCATCCAAGGTATGATTGTCTCTCCGGGACACATCCTGCGCAAACTTTAACCAGTGCCCTGCTTGTTGTACGGATTGCGGGCCATCGCGCATGAATTCAACAAGCGCTTTTTGCTTGTCGGTAAGATTGGCCTGCATGTCAATCACTTCCTGTACTTCTTTTTTCAATTGCTCTGATCCGATCATTGGCGGCGGTCCGGGCCTGAATTGATCAGCAGTTTGTAAGGCAATGGGTTCTACCTTGTCCCAAAATGGCGTTAGACAACCCGGAGCGAATTTCCCCCCTTTACCATCCGAAAAATACTTGGGCTGCCAACGATTGGGATCTACGTTTTTATCCGCTGAATTTATTGGTTCGTAGCCCACATAATTGAAATAAGGCTCTTCATTTGACCCTGCCTCCTCTCCGTATTGATTGGCGCCGTCTCCTTTTCTGGCTTCAATTACTGCTTTGGCCGCCAGATTGCCAATCCCCTGTGGAGTAGATGGGTCTAATGAATTGTCATTAGGATCGAGACCCAACTCCTTCATGAAATTGGCAAAAAGCGCTTTGTCTGAATAGTAATATTCATTCATTGCCCGAAATGCAGCGTAACTTATGGCAATTTCTTTATTTTTTAAGCTGTGTTCAGCAACTGGCCTTCGATCAGCATCTTCAAGGTAAACCGGAGTAGCTTTTTCATCATAGCGTGACCAGGCATCAAAAACAGCCACGAAAATTAACCCTAAGTATCTGGAGGTAATGGTTGGTCTTGGCGCAAACCTTTCTGTGTCATTGGCGGTGGCAGTTAATGCCATTTTGCCCCATTTGTAGGCTACATTATCTACTCCCCTTGGTTCTTCTTGTTTTGAAACGGTATCAGATTTTTGATAACAGCTGTACAAAACCAGTGTTGCGATCAGATATAAAATAATATTTTTCATAATTACTCTTCTATTTTTGATTGTTTTTTATCATCAACCACAAATTTTAAAATTTAAATACAATTAGAAAAATTTCACAAAGATAGCCTGCCATGAGCAACAAATTATACTACATCGCTATTATTCCCTCCGAATTGATCCAAAAAGAAGTAACTGTCTTCAAACAATACTGTGCGGATCATTTCCAGGCCAGACACGCCTTCAAATCTCCTCCCCATATTACGATTATTCCTCCTTTTCGCTTGCAAGTCACGGCCATACCAGCACTTGGGGAAACACTCCGGGATTTTGCAGGAAAACAGTCTTCCTTTAATATTGAATTAAAAGACTTTGATTGCTTTCCACCCAGCGTAATATTTGTTGACGTACGACCCAATCCAGAGTTAACCAATTTAGCTCACAACCTGGCAGATCACTTGGAGAATCAATTAGGATTAAAACAACGCAAGGAATTTCCTTTTCATCCGCATATGACGATTGCTCATAGAGATCTAAAAGAAACCATTTTTCCTTTGGCCTGGGCTTATTTTGAGCAGTGTGAATACGAAGCTATATTTTATGCGAAGGGATTAACTTTGTTGCAACACGAAAATAAAATATGGAAAGTTGCAGGAGAATTTGCGTTTGACGTGTAACAAAGCCTTTGTTCCGTTAATTTCAGTACTTTATTTTTCTAGAAACGCTTTGATTTGCTGAGCAAGCACCTCCGGTTTTTCTTCGATCACCAAATGTCCGGCACCTGGGATGATATGTAATTCGGAGTTGGGGATTACCTCGTTCAGTTCCTTTCCTTTTTTCAGTGGTATCCATTCGTCCTGTTCTCCCCAAAGAATTAATGTCGGGATGCTGAACTCCTTGTTTTTAAAAATATTTACCTATATATTTGCTTTAGCAATAATTACAAAAGCAAATAAAATCAAATTATGCCTATTTACCATCGTTTAGGGAAAGTACCCCCCAAACGCCATACGATTTTCAGGCAACCCGATGGCAGCCTCTACAACGAACAACTCTTTGGGACCATCGGCTTTGACGGCATGTCCTCATTGCTGTATCACATCCACCGTCCGACCATGGTGAAAGAGGTTTTAGAGACGGTTGATCTGAAGCCGAATATCCTGGTGGAAAAGAATATGAAGGCACGCAAACTAATTGGTTTCGATGTTACTCCGCAAGCAGATTACCTGGATAGTCGTGTGCCGCTTATGGTCAACAATGATATTACGATCGGTCTGGCGGCCCCAACCGAATCCTTAACGGATTATTATTACAAAAATGCCGATGCGGATGAACTCCTTTTTATCCACAAGGGGAGTGGTAAACTTAGAACCTTGATGGGGAACATCCCTTTTGAATACGGCGATTACCTGGTCATTCCGCGTGGGATGATCTATCAAATTGAGTTCGATGGGCCGGATAACCGTCTGTTGTACGCGGAATCTCATCATCCTGTCTACACACCCAAGCGTTACCGCAACTGGTTCGGTCAATTACTCGAACATTCGCCGTTTTGCGAAAGGGATTATAAACTACCCGCAGCATTAGAAACTCATGATGAAAAGGGCGATTTTCTGATGAAGATCAAAAAACAGGGACACTTACACCACTTGATCTATGCGTCTCATCCCTTTGATGTAGTGGGCTGGGACGGATACAATTTTCCTTACGGCTTTTCCATCCATAATTTTGAACCGATTACGGGACGGGTTCATCAACCGCCGCCCGTTCACCAGACTTTTGAAACCAGTGCGTTTGTAGTATGTTCCTTCTGTCCGCGTCTGTACGATTATCATCCACAAGCCATTCCGGCTCCGTATAATCATTCGAATATCGATTCAGATGAAATGTTGTACTACGTGGACGGTGATTTCATGAGCCGTAATAATATTGATCAGGGGCATATTTCCCTACATCCGGGCGGTATTCCGCACGGCCCGCATCCCGGCGCTTACGAACGTAGCATTGGCAAAAAAAGCACCGAAGAACTAGCGGTTATGATCGATACCTTTAAACCGCTCATGCTTACGCAACAAGCTTTGGAAATTGAAGATCCTAATTACCATAAATCCTGGATAGACTAATTTAATGGAAGCCAGATACCACAAAGCTTTCAGTCCTGCAGAGTCTGGCATCTGAAACCTGGCATCTGAACTTCTGAAATCTTAAAAACAATCAGCCATGATCACAACCAAACAAAATCAAAATTTAATTCAAGACACTACTGATTTCATGCCCATCAACGGTACCGATTATGTAGAACTGTACGTCGGCAACAGCAGGCAAGCCGCCCATTATTTTCAAACGGCTTTTGGTTTTCAGCCTTTGGCCTATGCCGGCCTGGAAACAGGCCTTAAAGATCGTGAATCTTACGTAGTTGTTCAAAACAAGATAAGGTTAGTCCTTACTTCTTCTCTCAAAAGCGGCACGGCGATCGGTCGACATCTCGATAAGCACGGCGATGGTGTTAAAGTCATTGCGCTCTGGGTGGACGATGCCAAAAAAGCTCACGACGAGGCCGTAAGAAGAGGAGCCCGGTCCTATTTTGGACCAACAAAAGAAATAGATGACAATGGAACAATAATTCGTTCTGGAATAGATATTTACGGAGAGACAAAACACATTTTTGTCGAAAGAAAAAACTACAAAGGAACATTCCTTCCCGGGTACAAAAAATGGGAGCCTGCCTACCGGCCTGTTCCGACGGGCTTGAAATACATCGATCATATGGTAGGTAACGTAGAGCTTGGTAAAATGGACTACTGGGTGAAATTTTACCAGGAAGTCCTGGATTTTAAACAAATCCTGTCTTTTGACGATAAGGATATTTCTACCGAATATACCGCCCTGATGAGTAAAGTGATGAGTAACGGTAACGGCCGTATCAAATTCCCCATCAATGAACCTGCGGAAGGTAAGCGTAAATCCCAAATCGAAGAGTACCTGGATTTTTACGAAGGACCAGGGGTGCAGCATATTGCGGTAGCAACCAATGATATTGTAACCACCGTTCGTCAACTGAAGAGTAGGGGAGTGGAGTTCCTCAGAGTACCTACTACTTATTACGATGATCTGATCTCCAGAGTGGGTGAAATCGAAGAAGATATAGTTTCGCTTAGCGAATTGGGCATTTTAGTTGACCGGGATGACGAAGGGTATCTGCTTCAGATCTTCACGAAGCCTGTCATGCCAAGGCCTACCTTGTTTTTTGAGATCATTCAGCGCCGAGGTGCCAAATCTTTTGGCAAAGGTAACTTTAAAGCTTTGTTCGAAGCGATCGAAAGAGAGCAGGAACTGCGTGGAACTTTGTAAGATATTAGTGTTATTGCTCCTTTAACTAGGGGTATGGTTATGTGGTTATTTGGTTATGGGGTTATGGGGTTATGGGGTTATACAAAAATACGCCCAATATTAATCCCCCACCTAATTTTATAACCATATAACCT
>CAZHNG010000062.1:0-24777 GCA_964533785.1 uncultured Saprospiraceae bacterium
CGTCTAGCGTCCAGCGTCCAGCGTCCAGCGTCCAGCGTCCAGCGTCTAGCGTCCAATTATGTATCTGATGCTTGTGTATACTACTAGCTTTTAACGTCCAGCATCTTCTTTATAAATAAACACCTTTCGCTCACCAGGTTTAACATATCCACGGTACATCCCTGAAGTATTAAAAGGCATGGAAATATTGCCATCCTTATCCAGAGCGACAATGCCACCGGAGCCGCCGGCTTTCACGAGGATCTCATTCACTACTTTGCTGGCTGACTGATCCAGGGTCATACCACCGAATTCCATTAAAGCCGATACGGAATGTGCTACAACGTGACGGATGAAATATTCCCCATGACCAGTACTGGAAACCCCACAGGTTTTATTGTTAGCATAAGTACCCGCTCCAATTATGGGAGAATCACCAATCCGGTTGTAGCGCTTATTGGTCATACCACCAGTTGAGGTTCCAGCAACCAAATTCCCTTCCTTATCCAAAGCTACACAACCCACCGTTCCGAATTTATGATCATCAAATTCCGTCAAGGCTCCTACTGCTTCTTTCTCGGCTTTCATCGCATTTTGCAAGCTATTCCACCGCCGATCGGTGTAAAAATAACTGGGAGCTACAATATCTAAGCCTTGTTCTATCGCAAAGGTTTCTGCTCCTTTGCCCGACAACATTACGTGGTCCGATTTTTCCATAACCGCCCTTGCCAGTGAAATGGGATGCTTGACGATCGTTACCCCGCTTACTGCACCGGCATTTAAAGTTGCACCATCCATAAAGGAGGCATCTAATTCATTCTTGCCTTCGTGCGTAAAAACCGCCCCTTTTCCAGCATTGAACAATGGCGAATCTTCCATATAGTGAATGGTTTGCTCCACCGCATCCCTGCTACTACCTCCGGCTTTCAGGACCTCTTCTCCGATTTCCAAAGCTTTATTTAAAGCGAACCGGTACGCACTGTCCCGCTCGGGGGTCATATTTTCCCGTTTGATCGTACCTGCCCCTCCGTGTATTACCATAGCGTAGGCCGGCCTTTCAACTTTAGAAACCCCTTCCTGCTCTGCAGTCACAGCCACAGTATCCGTGTTGCTACAGGAACTGAGCACTAAGGTAAAACCTAGTATCAATAAGAATTTTAATTGAATGATCTTCATAGTAGTTGTTTATTTTATACAATGTGAGGTGCCGCAACACAGGAAACAAACGATATTATTTGCTTTATTCCAAACTATAACTAACTTTAATAGAACCCAAATTTGGGATCAGCGACTTTTAAGTCCTCCACTTTTGCAGAAAGATTTGAAAATAAGATCCAACTCTAATAAAAAATAGATAAAGCTTTTGTTCATTGCCCATCGCCCTCTGTTCACTGCTCTGTTCATCGTTCATCGTTCATTGTTCATTGTTCATCGCTCATCGCTCATTGTTCATTGTTCATTGTTCATCGCCCATTGTTCATTGAACCACCGAAGTCCCCTCCACAATATTCACCTCATAAGTATCCGGAAAAATACCAAATTGTTTTTGATAAGCCATGCGGACTTTCACTCTGAATAATTCCAGGTGTTGCTTTTCTACCAGATTGATGGTACATCCCCCAAATCCGCCACCCATCATACGCGACCCGACGACTTCCTGTTGTTGCGCCGCAAAATCCACTAGAAAATCAATTTCTGAACAACTTACTTCGTAATCATCCCTTAGTCCGGCATGCGTTTCAAACATCAACTCGCCAAGTCGCTTAAAGTCATTGGCTTGTAATGCCGCACTCGCCTCGGGCACTCGCCTGATTTCCTGAATGATGTAATCACAACGACGATAAATTTCATCTTCTACCACGGGCTTTATAGCCGATAACATCTCAGCTGTAACATCCCGAAAACTGCTGACTCCCTGAAATTTATTCTGCAGTACACGGAGTCCTGCCAGACTTTCTTTTACCCGTTGTGGATATCCCGAATCCGTCAAGGCATGCGAAACGTGAGAATTCACTAAAAGCAATACATACTGATCCGACTGAAATGGAAAATAAGCGTAATCCATTGAGCGACAATCCAGTTGAATAACTTGCCCTTCCTTACCCATCAAGCTGGAAAACTGATCCATAATACCGCAGGGCATTCCCACAAATTGTTGTTCCGCCCGTTGACCTAATGCAGCCAACTCCGTTTTCGTATATCCAACATTAAATAGTTCATTTATTCCTAATCCAAAGCCTCCTTCAATAGCCGCGGAAGAACTCAATCCCGCTCCGATCGGCAAATTTCCGCCAAAGGCACAATTCATCCCCGGCACCGATTTTCCAGCCTTTTGAAATTGATCGAGAATACCCATCAAGTAGTTTGCCCAACCTTTTTCTCCTCGTTCCAGATGGTCCGGAGTCACCTCAAATCTATCATCCAGATCCAATGCGTACCAATCGTAATGCTCATCTCTTCGCTTTCCGAGCGCAAAGTAGATGTACTTGTCAATCGCCGCCGGCAATACGAATCCGTCATTGTAATCTACGTGTTCCCCCAATAAATTGATCCTGCCACAAGCACGCACGACAATTTCGGGTGCTCTTCCGAATTGTTGCTCGTAGCTTTGTATTACTTGTTGTTGTTTATTCATAGTAGTATGGATTAGAAAATGAGCACCAATTTCCGGTAAAATTAAATTTGCCTAAATCTGTATTAAAATCCTCCAATTCTAATTTCTACACTTATTTTATCCGTCCTTATTCCAGCATAGTTTTTCATTAATACTTATATTTCGGGAATTTTGATTCGATATTTTAACTTTTTTTGGATTTATTCCCATGGAACACATTAATTACCCCATCTTGCACTTTAAATACAACGATCGCTTTTGCCTGGGCATCCTTGTCGGCAGCGACTATTGTGTCATTGAAAAAGACATAAAGAGCGTAAAGTCTTCTCTCCTCTCCTATTTGCAAAAGCAATATAAAAAATACGATGATTACCCTATCATGGATCTGGAACGTCCGATCTTGAAAACGGTTGAAATTCCCATCTCACCGGCTTACCAGAATAACCAGGGGTACTTTCCGATGTCCTATACTTTGAATGTACCGGTTCCCGTAGTTTACGGAGAAGTGGAACAAGGTTATTACGAATGTTTTCTCCCCTTATTTGAAAAAAGGTTCTTTTATTACGACGAAAGGCAGTTTGACACCCTGGTAAAACACTACTGTACCAGCTTGCTCAACCAACAATCACCGGAGAAACTTTTTCAATTGATGCGGCATCCCAAACCAATGTTGGATTTTATCACCCTAAAAGTGAAACCGGACCGGGATTTCGAATGGGATACTTTTTATCCTAAAAAGCGCTACCGAACACTATCCCGGTTGGCGGAGAAATATCCGCTCTCCAAGCAGGTCAAAAAAACCACCAACGCTTATCCCGAAGTAGCCTGGGAATTGGAGGAAGTAGTGGCCAATGTTATCGAAAAAATAATACATACCCGTTCCAACATCATTCTGGTAGGAGAACACGGCGTTGGGAAAAGTGCCGTCCTGCAACAAGCCATCAAAAAAATTTCCCAGCAAAAGAAAGGTTTTCAACTGAACATTTCCTTCTGGCGCATCTCAGCCCAACGGATCACCGCCAGCTCCAAATACCTGGGCGAGTGGGAAAAAGCCGTTGAAGATCTTCTGGAGGACCTCATTTCTGCCAATGGCATTTTATGGGTGGTCGATTTGGTTCAATTGCTACAAACCGGAGGACAGGGGCCGGAAGATAGCGTCGCCGCTTTCCTGAGCAACTATTTACACCAAAGCCGCGTTCAAATCATTGGTGAAGCGACGCCAAAAGAACTAGACAGCATGCGACGCCTTCTGCCCGGATTCGTCGAACATTTCCAGGTTATCCGGCTTGAAAAGATCTCTCCGCAAAAGACCCAGCGCATATTAGATAAATTCGCCGGCTTCGTTAAACAAAAGCATAAAATCGACATCAAGGAAGCAGCTATTGAGCTCAGTCAACGGCTGCTCAACCGCTACTTTCCTTACGAAAGTTTTCCGGGTAAAGGCATCAAATTCCTCGGAGGTTGTGTCAACAAGGCTTTATTGAAGGAAGAAAAAACGATTGATAATAAAAGCGTTATCGAACAATTCATCGAAAAAACCGGCCTGCCGGAATTGTTCCTGCGCGACGACCTTTACCTGGATCAATATGAACTGCATCAATATTTCAAACAACGCATCAAAGGTCAGCCCAATGCCATTGACAAAATGGTCAACATCGTCAAAGTCTATAAAGCGGGTTTAAACAATCCCAACAAACCCATCAGCACACTGCTTTTTGCCGGTCCTACGGGAGTAGGTAAGACCGCCAGCGCCAAAGCACTGGCTGATTACTTTTTTGGAAAGGGACAGAAGAAATCGCCGTTGATCAGGATTGACATGAGTGAATTTCAGCACCCCGCTCAGATCTACCGCTTGATCGGTTCCGGTAAAAAGATCGGCCAACTGGTCAAGGAGGTCCGCGAAAGACCTTTTGCCGTTTTGCTTCTGGATGAGATTGAAAAAGCCCACCCTTCCATTTTTGACATTCTGTTGAGCCTGCTTGATGAAGGGATCATCACGGATAATTACGGCCGCGTGACTAACTTCCGCAACGCCATCATCGTCATGACCTCCAATCTCGGTGCTTCCAACCAATACTCTTTGGGATTCAACAATAAAACAGCAACGGCAGCCTTTTATTCTTCTGCCATAGAAAAGCACTTTCGCCCCGAATTTGTCAACCGGATCGACCATATCGTTACGTTCCAGGCACTGAGTAAATCCTCCATTCGACAGATCACCCTGAAAGAGCTGGATGATTTGAAACAACGGGAAGGTTTTGTAAAAAGAGGATTGCAGCTTGAATTTAGCGATAATGTCATCAATCATTTGACCGAAATAGGTTTTGACAGCCGCTTTGGTGCCCGCCCTTTACAGAGGGCTATTGAGCAGAGCATCATTTCTCCTTTTGCGAAGTGGTTATTGAATCACCGGGAGGTGAGGGACCAACAGTTGCATATTGATTACGATGGAGGGCAGTTGCAAATAAAGCCGATTTAACCTAAATAATATAAGTCATCCCAAATTCCTGGAGACAAGGCTGTAACTTTGGGGGTCAACTTCACTATCTTTACTTCAAATTTAGTCTATGTCTGATAATAACCGAATCCCCTACGATTCCCGCCGTCATTTCCTCAGAACGATGGGAAGGCTGGTAATAGCTATTCCTGTATTAACGACCTGTTCTGTACGCGAAGAAGAATGGATACCAACCGAATTAGAAGAATTACCCGGAAGTTTACGCAGGCACCCCAAGGTCAATGCCTGGTTGGAAGTATTGGAAAATGGCCGGGTACGCATCTTCAGTGGAAAGGTGGAGTTAGGACAAGGCATAAGAATTGCAATCAGACAGGTGGCAGCGGAAGAGCTTTATATGGAATTGGACCGGGTGGAAGTAATACTGGCAGAAACCGGCCTTACCCCCAATGAAGGGTATACCGCCGGTAGTAATTCTATTCAAAACAGCGCTATGTCCGTTCGTTATGCAGCCGCAGCCGCCAGAGAAAAACTATTGGAACTAGCAGCACAGCAACTACGGGTTGAAACTAATCAGTTGAAACTTGACAATGGTTTCATTTCTACAAAATACGGTACCACGAAGCTTTCATTCGCCGAAATCCTGAAAGGCAGGCAAATCGAAGATGAAGTCCCACTAACCATGAAGTTGAAACCAAAATCTCAATATCAATACGTAGGAAAAGCAGTGGCCAGAGCAGACATTCCACAAATGATACAAGGTCAGCCATTATATATCCACGACCTTGATTTTCCGGGTATGGTACACGCCAGAGCTTTGCGCCCGAAAAATTACAGATCTGAATTACTAAGTTTTGACGAAGCTGCTTTTAAAAACCAGGCCAAAGGAGTGCTAAAGACCGTCAGAAATGGCAATTTTGTTGGAGTCATTACCGAAAATTCCTACCAGGCTGATCAAGCCATACAACTCCTGGAAAAGCATACGCAATGGTCCAGACCTGCGATCTTCCCCGATCAAAAAGATCTTTCAGAGCACATCAAAACCATCGCAGAAGAACCGGAAATTGTTCACGGTAAAGACGTAACTATTGATACGAAAAAGGCTACTGTTTCTCTAAAAGCAAGCTATTTCAAGCCCTACACCATGCACGCAGCGTTGGGTACTGCCTGCGCTATTAGTAGATACGATGGAGAAGTGCTGCACCTTTGGAGCCACAGCCAGGGTATCTATCCAATGCGGGAGGCATTGGCGGCAATGCTCAACATAGACGAAACAAAGATCCACATTACCAGTGTTCCGGGGGCCGGCTGTTTCGGTCATACGGTAGCCGATGATGCCGCAGCTGATGCTGCCGTATTTGCTATGGCTTACCCCGGGCAGTATATTCGAGTACGTTGGTCACGATCGGATGAACACCGCTGGGAACCCTACGGATCAGCCATGCGAATGGAACTGGAAGCAGGCCTGGACAGTAATAGCAAAATAAGTTTTTGGCGTTCCAATATCTGGACCGATTCTCACAGCACACGGCCTAATAAAGATGCCGGCACCCTACTCACTGCTCGTCACCTCGACCCTCCTATTCAATTAGCAGGTCGTGGCTATTTAGGCGGCGGTCATCGCAATGGTGACCCCTATTATGAAATTCCTCAACTACAGGTACTGGCCCATTATTTTGATGGTCCTCTGCGGGTCTCTTCTTTGAGAAGCCTTGGTGCTTTCGCCAATATTTTTGCCATCGAATCTTTTATGAATGAACTAGCAGAGAAAGCCGGTCAGGATACGCTGGCGTTTCGGCTGAAACACCTGCAAGATCAAAGGGCTATTGATGTAGTGCAGCGGGTTCAGAAAATGACAACAGGGATTAATCCACCGAATGATGAAGGACTGGGTTTTGCTTTTTGCCGCTATAAGAATTATGCAGCTTATTGTGCTCTGGCTGCCCGGGTACACGTGGATTTGAACGCCGGGACGGTAAAGCTTCTAAAATTTTGGGCAGCGGTAGATGTTGGTGAAGTCATTAACCTGGACGGCATCAAAAATCAAGTGGAAGGAGCCATCGTCCAGGCCGCATCCTGGTCGCTAAAGGAAGAAGTGTCTTTCGACCAATACGAAATCACCAGCACCAATTGGAACACTTACGATATGTTAAGGTATAGAGATACTCCGGATATCGAGGTAGCAGTGATCAACCGGCCCGATCAACCCGCTATGGGTGGCGGCGAAGTAGGAACCCCTCCGGTAGCTGCTGCGATCTGTAATGCGATCTACAGCGCATGTGGTAAAAGGATCTATAATCTCCCAGTTCGAATAGGTTAATTCAACTGCTCCAATACCTCCATGACGGCCTTGCTATCTTCCACGGGGTTGACTTCCGTAGACTTGTAAACTACCCTCCCTTTTTGGTCTAACACAAAAGTCCAGCGCGAAGTGGTGATCTCCCGGAACAGATCGTATTCCTGACCGTCAATTTCTCTGGTAATGGACTGACGACTAGCTCTGAAAGGCACGCCAAAAAGTTTTGCGATCTCTCCTTGGGGATCAGAAAGCAAAGTAAAATTGAGGTTGTGGGCGCTTTTAAATAATTCGAGGTTTTTCACTTCATCGCCACTTACACCAACAACCTGGGCATTGAGTTGAGTCAAGTCTTCCTGGTCGTCGCGGTAAGCACAAGCTTGTTTGGTGCATCCGCCGGTCATCGCTGCGGGATAGAAATAGACGACCAGATTGGACTTCTTCAGCGCCTCTTTGGATTTCCAGATGGTACCGTCATCGGCTGTTGCTTTGAAAGGGGAAATTTTGTCTCCTTCGTTCAGCACGTTTTCTTGAGCGGTTAACAGATTGTTTCCCCAGAAAAGGAGAGCGATGATTAATGTTTGAGCGAAAATGAGATTGATTTTCATCTGTTTATGTTTGATTATTACTTTCAAACAGCAATTTCTCATTTGGGACTTACAGGTAGAAAAAATCGCCACAAACCTGCCTGCTTGACCGTGCCGTCACGGACAGCCAGGAACACAAAATTGCACTAATCTTTTTTGTGAGGATTTTGAGCTTTTGTGTTTTAGTGGCAACCCACGTACGTTTCACATGAGAAATAGCTGACTTTCAAATTTCTCTTAAAGATACAATTTTAAAAAATGCACCCTAACAGCAAAAAAGAATGAAAAGCAACGGCTTCTAAGAACTATATAACCGTACACTTCTCTTTAGAAGTTTAATATCCAAAAAACATTAGGGTTTTCAATGATCTGAAGGCTTCCTGTTGTAGGAAGCCTTTTTTTTTCAAAAAAATTCCGGCATCACTACTCTCAGCAACCACATGAGAAAGAACAAAATTACCGTATCCTTTAGCACTTCTACAACTCCAATTCGCCCAAGGGCATAACTATTTAGCAGGCATAACCCGAATGGAAGAGTAACCAACGCAAATGCTAAAGCTACAACTCAATTCCCAAAATTCACCTTCACCTCCGGCGGATGACATTTTTGGCACTTTGACTCCTCAAAAAAAGTAGTGAAAGGCCGTTGAATGTGTTGTTGCGTAATCGCGCTGTGTTTGATCAAGCGCCCCAGCAAAGCATTATCAATATCCATATCCAGGTAAATGGAATCTGTAGAGCCCGGGTAACTGATCAAAATAACGGGCACCTTCCCTTCCCTTTCGTTACTGTGGGCGTCCAAAACCAACCACTCGTTTTTTCCCGACGGCACCATTTCCTTTTCTTGGTAAGGTACCCATCCCAGCGACACCGAAATTTCCGGGTGGAAAGATGATATTTCTCCCGGGTCTAACATTCTAATGGTATCAGGCAATATTGCATTTTGGGTCCCCCGGTTGCAGTTGACCGCAATGAACGCGATCAATAAAAAAAAGAAGGCAAATCTCCAGGCCATGGTAGTAGTTTTTTATGTAATAGGTTTGTTTTTTTATATTCCAATATACAGCGGGAAACTGATTTCAAATAAAAAATTTTCCACCCCCAATTATGCTCTCTTCACTTCCCGCGATCAATGTCCGTGTTCGCCTCATTCTAAAACCTGGACTGTTCAATCTGATGAGATACCAACACAAACGTTTTTAGCACAGCCTAAACAAGGATGTCATAAGCAAAGAAAACGGAAACGTAGCCAAATAATTCACCGCGAAGAACGCAAAGAGCGCAAAGTCATTTTGTTACTTGGCGTCTCTTGGCGTTCTTCGCGGTGATAAATTTTTGTTTGTGTTTTTTCATAACCTACTGTTAAGACGACCTGCTTTCGGCTTCAACACATTACCAGCATTCCTTTAGCAAATAAACGCCGATCCTGAGTCAATCAAACTGCCCCCTATCCTAACACCTCCTTTACGATCTCCCCGTGCACATCCGTCAACCTAAAATTACGGCCCTGGAATGGATAGGTCAACCGTTCATGATCCAATCCCAGCTGATGCAGAATCGTGGCTTGCAAATCGTGGATATGAATACGACCGTTAATACCACTGTACCCGATTTCGTCCGTTTCGCCGTAGGTGAACCCTTCTTTCATGCCTCCACCAGCCATCCACATGGTAAAAGCTTCACCGTGGTGATCCCTGCCTTTGAATGGATTAGTGATGCCACCCCGATTTTCCTGCATCGGTGTACGCCCGAACTCTCCTCCCCATATAACCAGTGTATCTTCCAACATACCGCGCTGACTCAGATCCGTAATCAATGCCGTCATCGGCTGATCCACTTCATTACACCGCTTCAAAAAGCCGCCGTGCAAACTCTCAAAATCGTTGCTCCCGTGGGAATCCCACCCCCGGTGGAACAATTGGATAAATCGTACGCCGCGCTCCGCCAAACGGCGTGCTAATAAACAATTGTTAGCAAATGATACTTGCCCAGGTTGGGTGCCGTATAGTTCGTGAATATATTCCGGCTCCTCTTCAATGTTGGTGGCCTCAGGTACCGTCATTTGCATTTTAAAGGCCATTTCGTATTGCGCAATGCGGGAAAGGATCTCCGGATCTCCGCTTTCCTGGTATTCTATTTCATTGATATGATTGATCGCATCCAGTGCTTCCCTGCGTATATCGCGTGGAATATGATCCGGATTGGAAACATACAGCACCGGATCGCCTTTCGAACGCATTTCTACACCCTGGTACAAAGAAGGTAAAAAACCGCTGCCCCAAAGGCTCTTACCACCACTCGGCTGCGATTGTCCGGAAACCAGCACCACAAAACCCGGAAGATCTTCATTATCCGAACCAATACCGTACGTCACCCAAGAGCCAAAACTGGGCCGTCCCAATCGAGGACTCCCCGTGTGCATAAACAACTGGGCCGGCGCATGATTAAACTCTTCCGTACGCACCGCCTTCAAAAAAGTGACTTTATCAACAACTTTCGTAAAATTAGGCAACAACTCCGACACCCAGGCACCAGAGTCGCCGTGCTGCGCAAAACGGAACTGCGGCCCCAACATCTGCGGCACCCCCCGAATAAAGGCAAAACGCTTTCCTTCCAATAACGACGGCGGACATTCCTTACCATCCAGATCTTGTAGCAAGGGCTTATAATCGAATAATTCCAACTGAGAAGGCGCACCGGCCATGTGCAAAAATATAACCCGTTTGGCCTTAGGCATAAAATGCGGTTGCCCCGGAATAAATGTTTGACTCTCGTCATCCACAGAACAACCAATCAAACTCCCCAGCGCTGCAGCTCCCAATCCCAATACCCCTTGCTTCAAAAAATACCGCCGATTCAAAAACCGCTGATGATATTGGTGAAATTCCTTTATCGTTTCCATTTCCTCTGTTTTAAATATTTATACAAGCGTAAAGTATACGTCCCGCTATCCACTCCCCTTTTTATAACGCAAACATCCTATGACATAAACCAGCATCGAGACTATACCAAAAGTAATAATTAAAAACACCGGTAAAATTTATCCCCGTAAAGATCACTAAGAGACGCAAAGAAGAAGATTCATTGCACTCGTAAGTTTGCCTAAAATTTGAAAGACGAAGTCTTGAAAAATAAACCTCCATGCACTCCATGAACTCCGTGGTTTAAATTCAATTTAAAAGGCGAAGCCTCGAAAATAAACCCTCTATGTTTCACCACAATTTGAAAGACGAAGTCTTGAAAAATAAACCTCCATGCACTCCATGAACTCCATGGTTCAATTTCATTTTAAGAGGCGAAGCCTCGAAAATACCCCCCCTATGTTTCACCACAATTTGAAAGACGAAGTCTTGAAAAATAAACCTCCATGCACTCCATGAACTCCATGGTTCAATTTCATTTTAAGAGGCGAAGCCTCAATAAAAACTCTATGTTTCAATCAAATGCAAAGTGGCGAAGCCACGCAGCATCCTCACGTCCTAGTCAACACCTCACTCAAATTCAAAATAACATTAGCCACATTGACCATCGCCAACCTCTCCACTTCTTCTTCCGTCCGCTCTGTATCCGGCCGGCCCTTATACTTCCCAAAAGCCTTTTCATAAAGCTCAACCAACTCCTGCAACCGCCCAGCATCAGGCTCACGCATCAACGCCAACTGAAAACCGTAAGCGATCTGCTCTTCCAGCGATGCTCCCCCCTCCATAAGCATTCTATCAGCAAAAGCGTTAGCCGCTTCCACAAAAACCGGGTCATTGAGGGTAACCAAAGCTTGTAAGGGCGTATTGGTTCTGATGCGTTTAGAACTACACAATTCCCGGCTTGGCGTATCAAAAGTCATCATCGAGGGATAAGGGCTCACCCTTCGCCAAAAAGTATACAACGCACGCCGGTGCTGATCCCCGTCTTCACTGGTTTCCCAACGAGCCGTATGACGTATGACGTTCCACACTCCTTCAGGCTGATAGGGCATTACGCTAGGCCCATAAACCTCAGGGTTCAATAAACCACTGATCACCAGCGCCTGATCCCTGATCTGTTCGGCCGATAACCGAAACCGCGGACCTCTGGCCAACAACTCATTGTAAGGATCTTTTTCCAATATTTCGTCCGACACTGCCGAAGATTGACGGTAAGTAGCCGACATGACGATCTGCTTCAACAACGATTTAATGCTCCATTCGTGCTCATACGAAAACTCATGGGCCAGCCAGTCCAATAACCGGGGATAGACCGGAGGGTCACTTTGCGTTCCAAAATCTTCCATGGTTCGGATCAATCCTTCGCCGAAAAGTTGTTCCCAAAACCGATTGACGATTACCCTGGCCGTCAGCGGATTGTTCTTATCCACCAACCACTGAGCAAAGCCTAGTCTGTTATCAGGGTATTCCTCCGGCATCGGTGGTAAAAAGCCAGGAACGTCCGGTTTTACCTCTTCACCGTGTACCAGCCAATTACCGCGCTCGAAAACATGAGTTATTCTACTCGTATCTTCCGAAAACTCCTGCATCACCGGCACACTGGCGGGCTGAATAGCCAGGAATTCTTCCAATAACTCCTGGTATGCCTCGGTGAGGGTATCGCCACTTTCCCGGTAGCTTTGCAGGTCTTTCTCCAGATTCGCTCTTTTTAACTTTTGCCCCGGGGAAAACAACGTCGCCCGTGGTGCATCATCGGAACGATCATGGTCAGCAGTGTTGTTAAAAAAGGCATACAGTTCATAAAATTCCTCATGCCGAATGGGATCGTAGGGATGAGCATGACATTGTACGCAGGAGATCGTTGTGGCCTGCCATACTTCCATCGTCGTGTTCACCCGGTCGATAACGGCAGCTACCCGGAATTCTTCATCATCGGTTCCGCCCTCATCATTCGTCATAGTATTGCGGTGAAAAACAGTGGCTAACAGTTGATTATCGTCAGGATCCTGCAACAAGTCACCCGCCAATTGTTCGATGGTAAATTGATCAAAAGGCATATCCTGGTTGAAAGCATGAATTACCCAATCGCGATATCGCCAAACCGATGGCCGCAACCGGTCCTTCTGATAGCCGCGTGAATCTGCATAACGGGCCATATCAAGCCACATGGATGCCCAACGCTCCCCAAAATGTGGAGAAGCAAGTAAACGGTCTACTACCTTTTCGTAAGCTTCCGGACTATTATCATTCACAAAAGCTACTACTTCTTCTGGTTGAGGAGGTAATCCGGTCAGGTCCAGGCTTACCCGGCGGATCAAGGTACTTTTATCGGCTTCCGAATTGGGGCTAAGATCTTCGTTTGCCAGTTTATTCCATACAAACTGATCGATTTCATTTTTAATCCAGTTGCTATTTACACCAGGCGGCGTGACTGGTTCTTCCGGAAATTCGTAAGCCCAGTGGGTATCCCATTCCGCTCCCTGCCGGATCCATTTCCGCAAGATCTTCTTATCCTTATCGCTTAGGGGAGAACCTTCCGGCGGCATGCGGATCTCAGGATCAGGATGTTCTATCCTTTTTATCAATTCACTCTTGTTAGGTGCACCGGGAACAATAGCCGGATGGCCGGATTTTGCGGGTGCAAAAGCCTCTTCCTCAAATAGAAAACTCAACCCCGATTGCTGCTTCACTCCACCGTGGCAGTTTAAACAATGCGCATTTAAAATGGGCCGGACTTGTGTATTAAAATCAATGGTTTCTTCCTCCCAGATCCAGCTTGTCAGTATAAAAGCGATCAAGGATAAACCAATCAATGTAAAGACAATAATGCCTTTCTTCATCACAATTACAGTTTTGTCCCGAATATAATATATATCCTGGACGAAACTAAATCAAGCTTGCCATTACTTTGAGGTGGTTGAAGGTTATGTGATTATTCGGTTAGGGGTTATGATGAAATACTCCTATTTGTGAGCAACCCTTCTTCGAAAAATTTTCTTTTCCCGAAAAATAAAATAAGTACTCAGTTGGAATGAGATCATTCTTGTTTATTTGTTGATGCGTTTATCCGTTTATGCAAAAGTTGTCTGAAATGTATCAACGGATAAACACATCAACATACCATTGCTGGGATAACAGGAATTGCATGAATTACCAATTTACTATAGTGACAGGGTAGTACTATATAATGGTCGATATCTGTTCGGTCAATCGTTTTTTATCAATGTGAACGATATCTTTAATTTCAAGCAAGGAAGCGACGAGGTCTCCAAAGCTAGAGCAGGACTGGGGAAACTCTGGTTCCAGTTCACTGGTTCCCACCCCTTCTTCCAGTAATACCTGAACGACGTAGCGAATAGAATTGGCTTCTTTTTGAAGGCCAAACATATCAAGCATCATAGCTGTTGACAGGATTGTTGCCGCAGGGTTAGCAATGTCTTGACCGGCAGCCTGAGGGAAGGAACCATGAATTGGTTCGTAAAGAGAAGTATGTATGCCAATAGATGCGGAGGGTAATAAACCGAGGCTTCCGACCAATACGCTGGCTTCATCAGAAAGAATATCCCCAAACATATTGGAAGTTAAGATCACATCGAATTGTTTGGGATATTGAACCAATTGCATAGCGGCATTATCCACGAACATTTGGTTGTATTCCACTTCCGGATACTCTTTGGCCATTGTGGAAACCGTTCTACGCCAAAGCCGGGAAGTTTCCAACACGTTTGCTTTATCGACCAGCGTTAGTTTTTTTCGGCGCTGCATGGCTCTTTCGAAGGCAAGCTTGGCAATCCGGTTGATCTCATCCACGTGGTAGGAGCAGGTATCAAATGCCGACAGGCCGTCTTCACTGGTTCCTTTCTCACCAAAGTAAATACCTCCGGTCAATTCTCTGAAGATGGTAAAGTTCACCCCTTCAATTTTTTCGGGCTTTAAAGGAGATAGCCGTGATAAGGATTTATAAGTATATACGGGACGTATATTAGCGTAAAGCTTTAAGGCCTTACGCAAGCCAAGTAATCCTTGCTCCGGCCTTACTTTTGCATTAGGATCGTTATCGTATTTAGGATCGCCGATCGCTCCTAGCAGAACGGCATCGGAATTCAGACAAGTATCGATCGTTTCCACTGGCAGTGGAGATCCGGTAATATCAATAGCGGAAGCACCGATCAATGCATGACAATATTCGAACTGATGATTATAGCTTATTGCGATGGTATCCAAAACCTTTATTGCCTGATCAATGACTTCAGGACCGATACCATCTCCTTTTAATATAGCGATCCTCTTTTTCATAAAAAGAAATTCTAGTGAACTTTCGATTCTTCAAAGCTCAATATAACTTCTTTCTTGGATAAGAGAAAGTCTATATCATCATATCCGTTCAACAAACACATTTTTTTGTAGGCATCGATCTCGAAATTTTCCGATATACTGGCTTCCGGCAATTCAATGGTTTGTCTCTCCAGATCGACCTTGATTTGAGTGTCCGGATTTTGTTCAACAGCAGTAAAAATACGATCGAGAAAGGCAGGAGATACCGTAACCGGTAACAATCCGTTATTCAATGCGTTCCCCTTGAAAATATCAGCAAAGTAACTGGAAACCACTACCCTAAAACCATAATCGAAAATCGCCCAGGCTGCGTGTTCCCGGCTGGAGCCACAACCGAAATTTTTACCCGCCACCAGAATTTGTCCGGAATAAATAGGATTATTAAAAACCACATCCGGCTTTGGTTTACCATCGGGAAAATAACGCCAATCCCGGAATAAGTTATCGCCAAAGCCTTCCCGCGTTGTCGCTTTTAAAAAACGAGCGGGAATGATCTGATCGGTATCAATGTCCTCGATTGGCAAGGGTACTACACTTGATGTTACGGTTTTAAATTTTTGCACGATATTCTTGTTTTGAGATGTTAGATGCCAGATAACAGATGTCAGATTGGTAAAGAGATTGGGAGTCAGCAATTTCTCATGTGAAAAAAGCCGGAAAAACCTCCGAGGTTTCGCCCCTGCGTTGGAGGATTTTCGGGGTTTTTTGGTCACTCCGATCTGGATCAATTATTCTCAAAACCTCAGAGGTTTCCCCAGATGAGAAATTACTGATTGGGAGTATCGTGTAAGACTGACTATTTCATTAACAGGTCAATATTTGGATTTTTGACGCTAGACACTAGACGCTAGATTTTAGACAACAAAACGCTGATATTCAATGGATATCAATTTTTCAAAATAAATAAACGCCCCTTGATTGTCAATTAGTTAGAATTTTTTGTCTAACTTCTAGAGTCTAGCGTCAAAAGTCTAGTCAATATAAAGCCTTCTATTTAAAGCAGAAACTTCCTTTCTTTCAACAATCACTTTAGAAATTGGCATAATACAATTTTCGTACCCTGCGAAATAACTCTCTTAATTCCATTCTCCATTTCCACCCCAACACTCTGGAATCTGACATCTGGTATCTTATCTACACCAACGCCCGCACATCCACCACCTTCCCGTAAACAGCACTGGCTGCCGCCGTCAGAGGACTAGCCAGTATTGTACGTGCGCCCGGCCCCTGGCGTCCCTCAAAATTACGGTTACTCGTAGAAACGCAATAGGCACCTTCGGGAATTTTATCTTCGTTCATCCCCAAACAAGCCGAACAGCCAGGTTCTCGAAATTCAAAACCCGCGGCAACAAAGATCTCATCCAATCCTTCCGCTTTGACCTGTTTTTCGACTTGCTTTGAACCTGGTACTATAATAGCTTTGACGTGGTTTGCTACTTTTTTGCCCTTCACGAAGTCCGCCACGATCCGGAGGTCTTCCATCCTTGAATTTGTGCAACTGCCAATGAAGACATAATCAATGGATTTCCCCTCGAGCCTTTCGCCTTCGTGTAGATCCATATAATTTAATGCTTTCTGAAAGCTGGCTGCTCCCGAATCCTTAGCCGTCGTAGGAATGGCTTCGGAAACCTTCATTCCCATTCCCGGGTTGGTGCCGTAGGTAACCATAGGCGAAATAGTCTCGGCAGGGAAATGGTATTCCTGGTCAAAAACGGCACCTTCATCAGAATACAAGGTTTTCCAATAGGCCAGTCTCTTATCCCATTCTGCACCAGCGGGAGCGAAAGTTCGGTCTTTAATATAATCGAAAGTCGTTTCATCGGGCGCGATGAGTCCACCACGTGCTCCCATCTCGATACTCATATTACAGATAGTCATCCGGGCTTCCATGGAAAGCCCTTGAATGGCCGTACCTGCATATTCAACAAAATAGCCCGTTGCTCCTCCAACGCCCAGTTGGGAGATGATGTACAAAATAATATCTTTGGAGTAAACGCCCGCCGGTAGATCTCCATCTATGGTGATGCGCATTCTTTTCGGTTTTTTCTGGAGCAAGCACTGGGTTGCTAGAACCTGTTCTACCTGACTGGTCCCGATTCCGAAAGCGACGCAACCAAAAGCCCCGTGCGTCGAAGTATGACTGTCACCACACACGATGGTCATCCCCGGTTGAGTAATGCACAATTCGGGGCCTATCACATGAACAATACCTTGATATTCGTGCCCTAAACCGTATAATTCAATCCCGAACTTTTGGCAATTTTCCGTAAGCTTATCCACCTGGTAACGGGACAATTCCTCCTGGATCGGAAGATGTTGGTTGATGGTAGGAACATTGTGATCGGCAGTAGCCACTGTTTGCTGCGGCCGGAACACTTCGATCCCCCGTTTTTCCAGGCCACTAAAAGCTTGCGGACTGGTTACTTCGTGAATGAAATGACGGTCAATATACAGTATTTGGGTGCCGCCTTCCATTTCTTCTACAACGTGCGCATCCCAGATCTTGTCGAATAATGTTTTGGCCATGGAAAGAAAATTAACTTGCTTTTGGAATATTCAAAGGTATGATAATAGCTTCTAAATCTTCGTCGGTCACCTCTTTTTTGACATCTGCGACATTTAGGAAAGACTGGTAGACCCCATCGAGTTGCTTTTTGGTCAGATTATACCCAATCTCTTTAGCCCGGTAAGCGATGGCAGCGCGACCGCTTCTCGCGGTAAGTACGATCTTTGAAGGATCGGCTCCTACCTCTTTAGGATCGATGATCTCATAGGTTTCCCTCTTTTTGATCACCCCGTCCTGATGAATACCCGATGAATGAGCGAAGGCATTTGCTCCTACAATGGCTTTATTAGGCTGTACGGGTACCCCCATTTTTTCGGAGACCATCAAACTGATCGGGCACAGTAATTGGGTATTGATCCGGTTGGTCAGTTCTAAGTGAGCATGCTGCCGGAGGATCATCACCACTTCTTCGAGGGAAGTATTACCCGCGCGTTCGCCAATGCCGTTAATGGTACATTCTACCTGGCGGGCACCGTTTTGCAGGCCGGCAATGGAATTAGCCGTCGCCAGTCCCAGGTCATTATGACAATGAGTGGAAATCACCGCCTTATCAATACCTTTTACATTCTCTTTCAGGTAGCGGATCTTAGCACCATACTCTTCGGGCAGGCAGTACCCGGTAGTATCCGGAATATTCAATACGGTAGCTCCAACTTTCAGAACTTCCTCGCAGATACGGGCAAGAAACTCATTGTCCGTCCGCCCTGCATCTTCTGCGTAAAACTCCACATCTTCAACGAAACTTTTTGCATATTTGACCGCTGCTACCGCCCTTTCCATGATTTTCTCCTGGGTACTCTTTAGTTTATAGCGGATATGGGCCTCCGAAGTGCCTATACCCGTATGTATGCGCGGATGCTTTGCCTTTGCAACGGCATCGGCAGCTACTTTAATATCATTTTCCACCGCTCTGGATAACCCGCATACAACGGAGTCTTTTACCAATTCAGCAATGGATCGAACAGAATCAAAATCCCCCGGGCTCGAAACCGGAAAGCCCGCCTCGATGACGTCGACTCCTAACCGCTCCAGTTCACCCGCAATTACTAGTTTTTCTGCTTTATTCAGCTTACATCCCGGCACTTGTTCACCATCTCTTAAGGTGGTGTCAAAAATGAATATTTTATTATCGGACATTTAATTTCAATATTTTTTGAAAATTGAGCTATGTTTGCTTCCTTCAAATATATTTGGCTCATTAGACCATTGAAAATCAATTGATCCATCAAATACAAGACCGCATTTGAAGACAGCTTAAACTATACAACTAGTTATCAAACGATTACAAAAAAAGTATTTACAATGCCTAAACAAAAAACCGACGATTTAATCGACTTGATCCGCTCCTTATCCAGAGCTGAAAAACGTCACTTCAGGCTATTTGTGAAGCGAAACCAGGCTTCGGAAGACATTTTGTTTCTCCAGTTATTTGATTTACTGGACAAGCTGAAAGATTATGATGAAGAGGTAATCCTGAAGAAAATTCCATCCATCAAAAAAAGACAATTATCAAATCTAAAGGCACACCTTTATAAACAATTACTCACCAGTTTGCGACTATTGAATAAAAACCACAACGAAGATATCCAGATCCGGGAGGCAATCGATTACGCAAGAGTGCTTTATAATAAAGGCCTGTACCGGCAAAGTCTGGAAATACTGGATAAATCCAAAAAGAAAGCAATTGCCAGTAAATTCCGTACCCTGGCTTTTGAGATCATTGAATTCGAAAAAGAACTCGAAAGCCAGTATATCACCAGAAGCATAGAAGGAAGAGCTGAAGAATTGACGGAAGAATCTTTACGCCTCAGCGAACAAATCCGCCAATCCAATGACTTTTCTAACCTCGCCCTCCAATTATACGGGCTATTTTTGAAAGTCGGTTACCTGCGCAATCAAAAAGACTACTTTTTTCTAAGAGAGTTTTTTCAATCCAGATTGCCAAAAACCAATATCAATGAACTCGACTTCATGGGCCGTATCCACTACTGCCAATCGCATGTCTGGTATTATCACATGACGCAAGACTTTCCGCAAAGTTACCGCTACGCTCAAAAATGGGTCGATCTGTTCCAGGAACATCCGGAATACATTAAATTCCACGCCCCGCTTTATTTGAAAGGCATGCACAACTTACTCAATGCTTTGTTCAATAATTTATACTATGAGCGTTTCATTGAAGTGCTGGAAGAGCTCAACCGCTTTCCCGAAAAATTCGATGTCAAACAATCGCTCAACACCGAAGGACTCTACTACCTTTATAAATACAATCATACCATCAATAAACATTACCTAGAAGGTTCCTTTTCCGAAGGTTTAAAAATTGTTGATCCGATCGTCAAGCATATAGAACAGGATACCTTTAACTGGGACAACCACCGGGTCATGCTCTTTTACTATCGCATCGCCTGCCTCTATTTTGGCAGCGGCGATAACAGCAATGCCATTTCCTATCTCAATAAAATCATCAATCAGAAAAACCCGGATTACCGGCAGGATATTCAATGTTTTGCCCGTATCCTGAACCTGATCGCCCATTTTGAATTGGGTAATGCCCAATTGGTTGAATACCAGGTTAAATCCGTCTACCGTTTTCTGGGTAAAATGGAAGATCTCCAGGCCGTGCAAAAAGAGATCTTCAAATTTCTCCGGAGAATTCCCCGCATCCAACTTTCTGAATTGAAAAAAGAATTTTCGCAGCTAAAAGAACGGTTGGTAGAACTGGAGTCCAAACCTTACGAAAGAAGACCCTTCCTTTATCTTGACATTATTTCCTGGTTGGAGAGTAAAATTTCGGACCGATCGGTACAGGATATTGTTCAGAAAAAATTCAGGAATCGGCTGCAGGGGAAAAAACATCAGCCGGGCCCTCTTTCGGCATGAACTGCAATTCCACTTCGAAGCAAACTATTGATCTCACAATATCCCTCAACCAACCTACTTCTCCCGTTCAGCGAAATTTTTGCCTGCAAAGAAGGCACCATTCTCACTTAACATTTAATACCCGTACCATTTTACGGGATTGAAAAGTAATAAAACCCAGGCATTCTACTCATTTATTTTGTAATATTTGAAAAATACAATTTTACAAGTATCTTAAAATCAAGATATTAAAATTTTTTTATTTTAATATATGTCATTTATACCACACGTAGACGGCTTGTTTTTTGTCCAATAGGTATCGCTGGAGCTCCCGTATCTTAGCGTCAGAAACAAATTTATAAATAACGAATCGTAAATCGACCTAAAAATGGAAAATGTTACCCTTATTAATTCAAACGAATTAGAGATGATTCGCAAAGGCGGAGTTATTGTAGTGGATATAACTGCCCCTCTGCAATAAGCGTGCCAAACCTGCCGGAGTGATTCCGGCTCATGAAATCAGCTTTGGCAAGCTGTTTGACAATCTCCAAATATGAGTTGCTCCTGAATTGCAACTGAGAGCAACTCATATTTTTCAAGTGAAAACGATAATTTCAGTTTTATTTTCACTTATCCCATCCAAGAGTACAACAAAGGAGCTCCAAAGGTTACTATGATCAGTTACAAATTTTCCCTCATACTTAATAATACTATGTCAACTTGTAAATCATTGATTTGAAGGCAATGGCTGTATCGATTTTGTTCGGTTTTAAGATTTTGACTACCCATGGGTAATAATCTAATAACCAGGAAACTGATTTGGGCATAAGTCATTCAAGTTTTTTTCATGCAAGAGGGCAAAATTAAAAAATGCGGATTCCCCCTGAAGTTTAATTAAAATCACCTTGGCTTTCCAAGGTAAAAACTTACACATTCATGAAACTACTGTTACCCGATGCTGGTTTAAATCCCGACATCAAAGAAACACCTATTGATGACGCTCAAAAGATCTATGCCGAAGTTGTATTCGGTACACCTAACCGTGATTGCAGAGGTTACGGCATTTGCAAGGTTATTGCGTTCAGCGAACACGACCATCCCCAACCGAAATGCTGTTCTGCACCGGCCACTTTATCACTCACTACCCCTCAAAAACTATGTATGAACTTTAAAGTGACTCATCTCAGTCCTAAAGTTCTGGAACGCTATTTTAAAGACGATATCTTTCTCATCTACGAAAATTTCAGCTTTCCGCTATGGTGTAATGAATTTTTCCAGACGGAAGATATGGTTATTTATTCAGGGAAATACAGAATAGATAAAAACAGAAAAGACTATGCTATCGTCTTTGATGTACTGACCGGTTAACACTGACACATTCAGACACTATTGACTTACTACTTTTTTATTCCATATCGATATGTGAAAATTTGTTTTGTAGAAGAGGCTTATGTTACTGCGTAAGCCTCGTTTTTTTATTCATTTTCTAAATTCCCTTGCGACAGGTAAATGATGATAAATCCTATAATGATCATTAACAACCGAGCTATAAAACCTACCAACGGTCCCGCCCCGTCGATCCAGGTCAAAAAAGAAAATTGAATCCCGATCATGCTCAATATCACCCCCAGAAAACCCAGGCCCACCAATATAAAGCCTATCAATGTTGCTATTCCTTTTTTCATGGTATTCAAATAGTTTATAATAGCCACTAATACATGAATTATTTTGCCCCACTTTTATTTTATCCGACAATTCTTGTTTTCGCAGCAAAAATGATGATCGCCCACTTTTCAGTAAGTTATAATTCAAAAAACGTCTTGTTACCAATTTAGTTTTTGAAAATTGGTGTCCCCGATCAACTTTTGCGCGCCTTAGTAACGTTAATACAGGTAGTAAACCTATCCAATGATCAAACTAATAGAATGCCCGAGGGATGCCATGCAGGGGATAAAATCTTTTATTCCTACTGAGCATAAAGCAGCCTACATCAATCAACTGCTTAAGGTCGGATTTGACACCATTGACTTTGGCAGCTTCGTTTCACCTAAAGCCATCCCGCAGATGAAGGATACGGCAGAGGTGCTCGACCTGCTAGACCTTGACCATACAGATACCCAATTACTCGCCATTGTTGCCAACAAAAGAGGTGCGGACAATGCCGTGCAATTCCCACAGATCCAATATCTGGGGTATCCTTTTTCTATTTCAGAAACTTTCCAACTACGTAATACCAATGCAACCATTGAAGAATCCCTGGAACGGCTCAAAGAGATCCAGGAGCTTTGCACGAATAATGATAAAACGCTGGTGGTCTATATCTCAATGGGGTTCGGCAACCCTTACGGCGATCCCTGGACCGTAGAGATCGTCAAAAAGTGGGTGAACAAGCTGCTTCCATTAGGCATCACCATTTTTCAACTTTCCGATACGATCGGGGTAGCTAAACCAGCGAGCATCAAGTACCTTTTTAAAGACCTTATTCCCAGTTTTCCAGAGGTAGAATTTGGCGCTCACTTTCACACCACCCCCACCAAATGGAGGGAAAAAATTCATACGGCCTACCAAAACGGCTGCCGAAGATTCGACGGTGCCGTCAAAGGCTACGGCGGCTGTCCGATGGCCCGGGATACACTCACCGGCAATATGCCCATGGAGAAATTGATCGCCTATTTTAAGGAAAAGGAGGAAAACTTTGCCATCAATGAAGAAGCCTTCCAGGAGGCCATGTTGATGGCAGGGGAGATCTTTCCCCTTCTCTGACTACCCAACGAACTGAACCAATTTTAGCTTCTGATATCACTCCTCCACCTCAGCCCGTACCGTTATCGTTGGATAGGCATTAGGAGCACTCTGCGCATTCATCACCACAAAGGGTAGTTCAAGTTCCTGCAAGTCCACCTTCGTTTTGATTTGTAAAGTAACCGTTTCGTGATCGGGAATACGGATCATTTTACCATAATTATGGAAAGTAAACTCCGATTGATTTTCCAACAAATACGGCATACTGGAAATATTCTCAATTTCTAGTTCCAATACCTGGGAAGTGCCAATGTACATAGCCTTGTTAATTTGCAAAGAATTTTCGATCAGCGGCACCAAAAACACTTGCTTGCCGACTAATAGATCATTGAAATAAGCAATAGTCCTACCCGCTTTGACGGCTTCTTCAATGGCTTCTTCCGTGCGTTCTTCGGCAAAGACTAAAGTAACGGGACGATGCCCTCCTTCAGCGATCTTGAACTGCCAGTCCACCAGGCCGTGGATATCAGAAGTACCGATAACCACCAGATCGTTATCCAATGCCACTTGTAAGGATTCATCAGAATAAGTGATATCATTGACTACTTCGATGCCGTGTACCAGGTTTTCTTCGATCAGCAATTCATGCAAACTATCCAGCCGGGTAATCCCGTCCGACCGCTGCGCGATCCAGTTGGGGTGATTAAAAAAAACAAAGGCACCTTGGCGGTTCGCCTCGCGAAAGGCTTCGACCGGATCATCCACCTTTATTTTATTTGCATCTTCTACGAAAATAGCGTTGCTGTGTCCGGGTGGCATACTGCGTGTGATCTCTACCCCATTTATGACGATCAGTTCAAATGCTCTGGCAAACCGGCTGGCTACTTCGTGAGAACGATTGCGGTCCGGATGCGGAATATCCTTGATATGCGGTTGGTATTCAATGTGCTCGGTCATGGCAATGGCATCAAGACCATCTTTTAAGGCTTCTTCTACCCGGATAGTAGGCCAAACATTACCATCGGAAAATACGGTATGGATATGAAAATCGCATTTCAAGGTCCGGTAACCCGGAATATCCGGAAATTCAATTTTACGTCCGTGCGCATGCGAATGAGGTACCTGCGCCATCATTCCTGAGCAACAAACAAAGAATAAAGCGAAGAATTGTACTTTTTTCATCTTGAAGATTTTATAATCAGAACCGAAAGGTACAATTCTCCTGTTAAGTATAGGTTAAGGTTGAGCAGCGAGAAATTAGTAATGAAGATAATGCGGACCGCGACGAAGTACTGGCATTTTCCATCCGTAGGGATCAAGGAGCGTCCGTAAAGAACTGAGCAATCTTTGTATTACTGGTTAGCGTGGCATAAATCATTCTTCAAAGCAGTAAAGTATCCACTCCTTATCGCCGGATTCA
>CAZHNG010000063.1:0-5110 GCA_964533785.1 uncultured Saprospiraceae bacterium
AGGCGGGCAGCATCTTTTCCATCTCGGGCGTAGCCGTGGGGAATTAATTCATTAATAGCAGTGTAATCCGACACCACAAACCCTTCAAAACCCCAGTCTTCCCGCAAGGTCTTTTTGAATAGAAACTTATTTCCCGTTGCCGGTACCCCATTTAAATCATTGAATGCGGTCATGAAGGTCCAGGCACCGGCATCTACCGTTGCCTTAAAAGGCGGTAAAAAAGTTTCGCGCAACTCCCGCTCACTCATATCCACGGTATGGTAATCGCGCCCTGCTTGTGCAGCACCGTAGGCCGCAAAATGTTTTGAACAGGCCAGGATGGTATTCTTTGCTGAAATATTTTCGCCTTGAAATCCCCGCACATAAGCTTCCGCTATTCGACTTCCCAGGTAAGGATCTTCACCAACACCTTCAGAGATCCTCCCCCAGCGTGGATCGCGGCAAATATCCACCATCGGTGCAAAAGTCCAGTGGATACCTTCGGCAGAAGCCTCCTCAGCAGCAATCCGGGCACTCTGCTCTATTCTATCCATATCCCAACTGGCGGCACTTCCCAGGTTGATCGGAAAGATCGTCCGATGCCCGTGGACTACATCATAGCCGAATAAAAGAGGAATCCCCAAACGGGTTTCTTCTACCGCTGTTCTTTGTAGCGCACCGGTCCCTTCTGCAGTATATACATTAAGCATTGCTCCCATCTGACCCGCTTTTAAGTATTCCACATAATTGTCATTTACGATCGGACCGGTAACATCCCAACCGCCTGTATACATTACGGTCTGACCAATCATCTCGTCCAGCGTCATTTTAGCCATTAACTCATCAATGAAGGAATCCATCTCACTACCTTGGGCACTGACCTCATCCAGCTGGGAAAAAAGCCCTAATGTGATTACCAAAAATCGTAAAAACTGCCTTGCCATAGCTATTAAAATTTAAACCAAGATTTAACCTGAAAATACTCACCCCTCCCCCATCATTACCCACACCCATCGCTCATCGCCCACATTGCCCATTGCCTACATTGTTCATCGCTCATTGCCTACATTGCTCATTGTTCATTGCCTACATTGTTCATTGCCCAGCTCATTGCCCTTCAAACCCCAATCTACCCAACCCCTCCCCCACTTCCGGACAACTCATAAATAATTCCCACAACAAACCACTGCGGTAATTTTCGATCATTACCGGAATAGGCCCCTGATCAATAGCCAGGTAACGCTCCACCACCCAGTCGTAATGCGGGCTAAAAGCATCATAAGGTCCCGCCGGGCCGATTAATTGATCCCCGTAAATTTCGTAAAATCCGCGCAATGCCTGCATGGATTCTTTGGGCGTGTAAGGAAAAGAGCTCAAGGCAGCGGTAGGAGAAATCACCCCATTGTCCTGGCCCGGCCGGTGAGCGGTATACCCTACTCCACCGTCTTCATTGCGCGTATAGCTGGCAGTGAGCCCCCAGCAATTTGGACCGTAACCTTTAAAATTGTTTGGATTTTCAATGGCGTGTTGATAATGCATTAAGGTTTGATTCCGGTTGAGCTTCCAGTAATCTGCGTATTGGTCTTTTAACCCATTCGGATTTAACCCTAAATAGGAATAATGTGCCCAAAATAACGGGCCGACGGGAGCATCTCCATTGGCATAATAATCCAGTACCCGGTCATAGCCATAGTACTGATCGTTGGCTACGATCGCCCCGCCTCTGGCCCAGCATTGATGGTAAGGTCCCACATCGATGGGATGTGTTGGCGAAGCTGCTCCCAAAACATAAGTGATCAAACATTCGTTATACCCGGCGAGTGGGAAGTTCATTTCCCAGCCATAATTGGGCGACCAGTGCCAATACAAAGAATCTTGCCCACCCTGGGTATGCCAGTTCCACTCCATTTCTTCCCAAAGGGTATTGATCTTATCCGCTAAGGCTTTTTCAGCAGCATTGCCAGCTTCGCAGTATTGACGGACACACAATAAGCCCTGCATTAAAAAGGCGCTCTCCACCAGGTCGCCGCCATCGTCTTTTTTACTGAACCGTTTTACTTCTCCTGTCTCTCCATTGATCCAATGCGGCCAGATACCGTGGAACCGATCCGCTTTTTCCAGGAAATCCACGATTTTAATCAGCCGGGCTATGCCTTTCTCGCGGCTCACAAAACCTCTTTCGATCCCTACTAAAATGGCCATCACTCCGAAGCCGGTACCACCGGAAGTTACAATATGAGAATCGTTCATCGGATAATTACCACTGGGAATGAACCGTTCGCGTGCCAGTCCGCTGTTGGGTTCGGCGTAATCCCAAAAATATTTGAAGGTATGGTATTGGACGGTGTCGAGGAGTTGATCGTCGGAAAGGTTTTGCCATTTGGTGGTTGACACTCCCACTTGATCAGGATCAGAGTCATTGGAGTCGTTACACCCCATCATAACAAGAGAAAACATTATTATTCCCCACCAGGTAGTTCTCATATTTTAGTATAGTTGGCTTTTATAAAATCTTATCAATCAATACTTTGCCCTTTTATAACGAAGATATTTTTGAATCGACAACTTTGGTAGACGATTAGTTATTTGTATTGACCTCTAAACTTGGGGGCAATTTCAGCCACCACTAAGAACGCGAAGTTCTTTTTTCTTAGCGTTCCTTTGTGGTCTTTGCGGTGAGTATAAACCGTTGCCCCAAGTTTACCCGGCCGCACAGCTATTTGTTAGTGGTTATTTGGTTATCAAAACACTACCTCAATTTTACTGAATAGTGATAAGAAAATATCGTCATCTATAACCGCATAACCCAAAGGCCCTTTTCGTGGTGACAAAGTAAGTAAGGAAGACGCCAGAAATAAGACCCTAGATGCTAGACCGTGTGGGTTTGAGGATTAGTCCTGACGGTACCGTCAGGAGTGTGTGAATTAACAGCAACTTATTTGTGTCCATCCACTTATTACCATTACATTATCGTTTAGATAAACGGAATCAATTATAGCCCGGGTTCTGGCTAAGGCTACCACCGCTCAGGTCGATTTCGTTTTGCGGAATCGGGAACAACTCGTGTTTTCCTTCGACGAAAGGTTTTCCAACTCCTTTCATAACGTCGGCAACGCGATCCTGGCGCAATAAATCGAACCAGCGATGCTGCTCAAGCGCCAGTTCTACACGGCGTTCATGCCAGATAATTCCTCTTAATTCAGCCTGATCCGTAGTGGTAATATCCGGTAATATATTTGGATTATTACCCCGCGCTCTGGCACGTACCCGGTTCAGGTGAACCAATGCTTCTTGCGACTTTCCGTTTTCGTTAAGGGTTTCAGCAGCAGTTAAAAGTACCTCCGCAAAACGCATATTCCTGATATTTCCCGGCCCCCAGGCGTTATTGCCGGATTCGGGGATGGAAACAAAGGATTTCTGATTGAACCGCTCGCCGGTAAGGTTGGGGTTATCTTCTACCAATGCCGTTCCGTCGGGTAAAACTTCTCCGACGTAGAGTACCGTAGCCTGTAAACGCGGATCACCGGGTTCGTAAGATCGGATCAGGTCATCCGAAGGCCGGTTGAAGCCCCAGCCTAAGTTGGGCACACCACGTACCCCTTGTACCTGATTGTATTGAGAACTATTGCGTTGACCTTCGCCGGATTGTATTTCAAAGATCGATTCAACGGAATTTTCGGCTTCTTCTCTAAAAAGCTGCGCGTAATTCGGAAACAGATCGAACTGACCGGAATTGATGATTTCTAGTGCATACTGCTCCGCTCTGGGAAAACCTTTCAGCGTTAAATAGACACGCATTAAAAGACCTTTTGCTACCCATTTAGTTATTCTACCCGTTTCAGATGAGGGATAGGTTTCCGGTAATATCGCTTCTCCTGCTTCCAGGTCAGCAATAATTTGTTGAAAGATCTGATCGGCTGGCACCCTTGGCTGTTGAAACTCGTCTGGCCCTAAGGTCTTTAAAATAAGCGGAACATCACCGAACCAACGCACCAAATTAAGGTAAAAATAAGCCCGCACGACACGAGACTCCGCAACCAACCGGCTTTTTAAATTCTCATCCATATCGATGCCCGGGATAAATTCAATGCATTGATTGGTTCTGAATATCCCCTGGTAATAACCATCCCATACCGTTAAGGGAGCAACATTGGTAGGCGTAAAAGTAAAATTATCGATTTCTAACAGAAAAGGGGCGTCGTTCGTAAAACTGCCCTTATCCGCATCATCCGAAATGATATCGGTCATACCGATAAAGCTGAAAACGTGCACTTCCCAAGCCCGTAAATGTTCGTAAACAGCATTCGTAGCTAATTCCGCGTGTTCTTCATTTTGCCAAAAATTAGCGGAAGTCAACTGCCCCTGAGGAGCAATTTCGGTGAATTCATCCTGGCAACCCGATAAGATCAAAGCCATCAGGATCGAAAAAAATATAAATAGGTTTTGGAATTTCATGATATTTCAATTTTCAATAATTCAACATTGAAAAAATGGATTACGTATTATAATCCAATATTAAGCCCAAATGAAAGCGTTCTTGCAATGGGATACACTCCATTATCTATCCCGGTAGCCAGTGGGTTATTGGCTAACCCCCCGTTTCCATTCGTTATTTCGGGGTTGAAACCGGTGTAATTGGTCCAGGTTACCAGGTTAGTTGCATTCACATAAACCCTCAACGAACTTAACTGAATTTTTTGTAAAACGGTTGGCTGAAAATCGTATCCTATTTGTAAAGATCTTAAGCGCAGGAATGATCCATCTTCAATGAATCTTTCCGATGGTTCGTAATTGTGGCCGCTATTGGTAATTCTTGGTTCAAAATCGCTGGTACCTTCTCCATTCCAACGGTCCAGAAAGACTACTTCGTAATTGTAATTTCCAAACCTCGACATTTGCTTGGCATTAATGACCTCATTACCGGCCTGGCCGTTAAACTCTATGTTGAAGCTGAAACCTTTATAATTGACCCCTGCATTGAAACCATAAATAAAATCTGGGATCGGACTACCAATAATGGTACGGTCGGCGGCATCTATTTTACCATCCGGGCGACCGATCAACTCTCCGTTTTCATCAAATCCGTCGAAGTCGAGGTAGCGAATGTCACCTACCACTTCTCCTCCCCTCT
>CAZHNG010000063.1:5120-24463 GCA_964533785.1 uncultured Saprospiraceae bacterium
TCGGTAAGGAATTGAGCTCTTCCTCATTTTGGAAAACGCCATCAACTTTAAAGCCATAGAAAGAACCAATAGGCAAACCAATATCGGTTCGCGTACCTAATACTCCTCCAAAGCCCAATCCACCGGCAAAAATGGGTTCGTTCCCTCCTCCTAAAGCCTGCACTTCATTATAAACGGTTGATGCAACCGCTCCAATACTGTAATTCACTTCACCTACCTTTTCCCGCCATTGCAGGTTAAATTCCCATCCGCGGTTCAGCACTTTCGCCGCGTTTACGATCGGATCGTTCGTTGAACCCACGTATCCGGGAATAGGCACTCTTACCAGGATGTCATCGGTAACTTTGTTGTAGTAATCCACTTCAGCAATGAAGCGGTTTTCCAATAGACCAAATTCAACACCTACGTTGGTCTGGGAGGTTTCTTCCCACCTTAAATCGGGATTGGCTAAATTTATTGGAATAGCGGCAGGACGGGTTTCTTCGTTAACACCAAAGACTGCGTTGTTCAAATTGTTGAATTCCACCAGCGCAATAGCGGCGTTGGCATCGATCTTTTCATTACCGATAATTCCCCAACCTCCTCTTATTTTCAAACGGCTTAATAGGTTCTGATTCTTGAAGAATGGCTCATTAGAGACCGTCCAGGCTAATGAAAAAGAAGGGAATTGAGCATCTTTGAAATTTGCGCCGAATTTAGAAGAGTTATCCGAACGCCAGGAAGCCGTCAGGAAATAACGATCGCGAAAAATATAGTTTACGCGGAATAGCGTTGAGTAGAGCGAGTTTATTCCTCCATTGTTAGTATTCAGTTCTGTATTTTCAGGTTCTTCTCCTGCGTCGAGATAAAAGAACTCTGGGGTGTCCCCCAATAAATTTTGACTCAATCCCCCCAGTCGTTCAAAGTTGAATTCCTGGCCGGTAATACCGGCTACGGCAGATACCCGGTGGTCTCCCCATTCACCCGCAAACGTAAGTAGATTATCCCATAACCAGTTGAAATTACGGTAATTATCCACCCTAAGATCAGAAACGATATTTTGCTGAATGGGCGAAACGTTAAATGTAGGAGTGAAGTTTTTATCCTGGCGAAATGTGTAATCCAACCCAAAGTTAATGCGGTAAGTAAAATACTTTAAGAACTTCACATCCATATAGGCATTTCCTACCGCCCGGTAACTGAATTCGTTATGATTTCCGTCATTATAAAATATGGAAGCTTCCGCGTTGGCCGTAGAGGAATAAACAGAAGCATCTCCAAAATTCCCTAAACTATCAAAAACGGGGGTTACCGGAGAAGTTCTCAATGCCGTGTTAAGCACATTTGCACCAATATCCCGATCAATATAGATCAGGGAGGCATTATGCCCGAAAGAAAGGAACTCTCTCGGCTTATATTGATTGTTGGCTCTCAGGGTAAAACGATCATACTGGCCGCCACGGATCACCCCTTCCTGCTGGAAAAAGTCGGCACTTAAGCTATAACTCATGGTTTCAGATCCGCCCGTAACCCCAACGTCGATCTGTCGCATGGGAGCGGTTTGAAAAATGACGTCCTGCCAGTCAGTGCCGTCTCCCAGGCTTTCCGGGTTGGCAAAAGGTGGATTGGTACCCGTATTGGCGGCGAGTTCGTTGGTTAAAATCGCATAGTTCCTAGCATTGGTGAGTTCGATTCTATCGGCTACTACCTGGTATCCCTGGAAAGCATTGACGGTTATTCTGGCTTTTTGATCAAAATTGCCTTGTTTGGTCGTAACGATAATTACTCCGTTGGCCCCCCGGGAACCGTAGATAGCCGTCGCGGAAGCATCCTTTAGTACGGTTACCGTTTCTATATCGGAAGGATTCAAGAAACTGATGTCATCGACGATCAATCCGTCGTCAATAACATAAATGGGAGAAGCATCATTTAATGTTCCGGTTCCCCTGATACGGACGACCGCTCCGGCACCAGGCTCTCCGGAAGAAGGGGTCACCTGTACACCCGCAATTTTTCCTTGTAAGGCCTGTTCCGCATTTCCGGTTGCTATGCGCTGAATAGATTCTGACTCTAAAATAGAAACGGCACCGGTGAGGTCTTCTTTTTTGACGGTTCCGTAACCTACTACAACTACTTCTTCTAAATATTGCAATTCCTCCCTCAAGGTAACATCAACAATAGAGCGGCCGGCAATGGGTATATCCCGAGTAGCATAACCAATGTAGGATACGGTTAAAGTGTCGTTTTGGATATCAGGAACAGAAACACTGTATTTCCCGTCCAGATCTGAGATGGCTCCGATATTGGTGCCTTTTATTCTGACGTTCACGCCAATAAGCGGTTCACCGTCCACTGAAGTGATCGTACCGCTAACGGTCGTTTGGCCGGTTAAATAACATATTGGTAATAAGAAAATTAAATGGAATAGAAGGGTTTTATTTAGTCGAGTCATCGGCTTAAGATTTAGATTGAGCCCTGACATTTATCGTCAGGACTCAACTTTCTACTGTTTAATAAATTTCGCATTTGCCGTTAATTCATTACGGCTATTGTAAGCAGAAATCAAGTAAACACCTTTTTGCAGTGAAGAAACATCCAATTGAACATTGGGTTGGCCCGTAGTCTGGATGACCTGTAGGCGCTGGCCGAGCGTATTGTGTACTTCTAGTCGACGGATATTTTGCATGTTATCGACTAAAAGCCAATTGTTCGTCGGGTTGGGAGAAATGGTAAGCTCATCTACCTGTACCGGACTGAAAATACTGGTTCCTACATCACAAGAAGCATCACCGATGACAATATCATCAAAATAATAGAATTCGTCTTCGGTGGGAATATTTTCAAAGTCCATGATGACCGTAATGACGTTATAGGCTTCATCATCCGGTAAATCGGAATAATCCCACGTCAACTCCTGCCATTCATTGGGCGTAGTGTAAGGAACATTCCTATCTCCTGAATTGGCCCCCGTACTGCCCTGTTCTAATTTAAGACCAATCAACGCTTCGTGATCAGCCCATACTTTCATCCGCAAGGTCTTATTGTCATTGGGTAAAATGATGGGAGCATCGAGGTTATGGAAAGCACCGGCAAAGATATTAGCTGCGGGATCGGCTTTTTCAACAAATACCGCTACGCTATCGCTCGTATTGATCCCACTCTTATCAGGGTTTTCGATCACTGAGATCGGATCAGGATTAGGTCCATTGGCGAAGAAAGTCCAGGGACCGCCCATGAGACTAAACTCTTCAGTTTCAAAATCCGCCACACAAGTGGTGTAAGGAGCCCTGGTAAACTGTATATCGTCGATGAAGTAAACCAACTGTTCATCCTGGATCACCCCGGCATTAAAGAAGATGGCCAGACTAGTGTGGTTCTCCATGGCTTGGTCACTGAAATCCACCTTGTATTCCACCCACGTTTCCGTTTCCATCACATCCATAAATACTTCTTTTGGTGCCGAAGTACCCCCTTCCAGTTTAAAGAGTAATGGCACTGCTGCCGGTGACCAGATCTTTACTGACAACTGATTGAGGAGAGATAGATCAATGGGGCCACCAAAATTATAAACCAGGGCTGAGAATTCATCAAAAGGATCGGTGTATTCCCCTACCTGGTCCAAACCATTGGGGTTGATCCCAGATGCATCGGGGTTGTTGATGATCTGTAGTTGGTTACCACCAACTGCGAGCTCTACATTCCTTTGGCAATCGAAGTCATCAACAAAAGAAGGATCTACTTCCACACCTTCACAAGGATCAACGGTACCTTCACCTAAGGTAATATTATCAAATAAGAAGATCGTTCCCTCGGCGGCAGTCCCTCCATCAAACTGTAAATTGATGCTCTGAAAATCGGTAATACTGGAAAATTCCTCAAAATTGAAGTTTAATTCAACCCATTCCATGGTACTCGTAATATCACGCGTCACCGTCTGGTTACCCTGAGTAGCACTGACCAACTGCATGGAAACATTCTGTGCTCCGTCGGGTGCCCAAACCTGCATATTCAATTGCGAGAAGGTAGAAAGATCCAAACCAGTTGGTAAAGCGGCGGTCACCGTACTGAAGGAGGAAGAACCTTTTGTGTAGGAGCCGATATTGGGGCTATCGTTACCACTCATGTCCGGATTGGCAATAATTGAAAAAGAGCCATGGAGGGTTGCATCGTCGTTTAAAGGCCCCCAGCTTAACTTTCCACCGTCTTCAAAGTCTTCAATTACTTCACCAGAAGGTGGTTCTTCGAGGATCAGATCGTCAATGTAGTAGATCTCATTTTCACCGGCAGTTACTCCGGCATTAAAAAAGAGGACAAACCGGGTGTGGTTAGCCCCTGCCTGGCTGGAAAAATCCAAAGTATATTCCTTCCACTGGTTAAGATCATCCTCAGTAATTTGTATGTCATCCTCATATGCCGGAGAGGCTCCACCTTCTAATTTATATAAGAATCTTCCGGTTACCGTGGGCCACATTTTCATTTTTACCACTCGTGGCCCTTCAATGAAAGGCAGTACATCACCCGTTTCGTAGACCAAAGGATAGAACCCTCCTCCTATATCGGTGTATTGCCCAACCATGCTACTGGTATTAATCCCCGTCGGATCGGGGTTTTCAATCGCTACCAGATCAAGAATTCCGGTGCGGATAGGCCAATTGCGCTGACATTCAAAATCATCGATGATGTTTGGGTTGGGAACCGTACCCGCACATTCGTCAGCGGGCATCGAAACAATATTGTCAAATAGGTAGGTGTCACTGCTTTCTTCATTACCAGGATCAAAGAACAAAATGATCTTGGTGATCGTGGTAAAATCAGCCGCATCACTCATATCAAAACAGTATTCCTGCCAGATTGGAGGACCGGCCATAAACCGCCTTTTTTCTATTGCCTCTCCGTCACCCTCTAGTTTGAAAATAAACTCCGTGTTCACGGTAGAGAGAACTTGAATGCAGAACTTATTATTCACCGTTAAGTCCAATGGTTGATCCAGTTCCGCAATCAGCAAACTAAATCCTCTTCCTGCCTCCTTGGTATATGCTCCTACCATCCCGTCCGGGTTGATTCCAAGCGTGTCAAATACCGTTGTGTCAATGGCTGGATTCATGACGATTTCAAAAGTACCATCACCGGCGTTCTCGTTCCAGCCTAGGCGGCTGCCGTCTTCAAAATCTTCTAATACAACATTTGTTTGTGCATTCAGGCCAGCGATGGTTAGGGCCAATGCCAGCAAGGTAAGTAGATATCGTTTCATACCTCTAAAGTTTTTGTTAGTTAATGATTGATTAATATTTTTCGTAAGCTTTCGTCGCTTTTAATTTTTAACCTTATCCAATACAAGCCGGAAGGCCATTGGCTGCAATCCAAATTAAGCTTATTATTTAAATCAAAATGTGACTTTTGTCTCCAAATCACTTTACCGGTCGAATTTAACACTTCGATCACACCGGAATTACCAGAGTGGGTTGCTTCGATCTCGATCGTCAACTGGTCATGCACTGGATTTGGGAAGACTTTTAACGCATTGGGTTCCAAAACAAAGTCTTGATTACTGGTTACTACTGTAGAATCCGGCACAAAACCAATTTCGTCCAGCGCCTCTTGTATTTCCGGGTTTTTCATAAAATAGTTCCACAATAATTCCGTACGGTAGTTCTCGATCATGCAAATGATGGGCCCCTGATCGATGGCCAGGTAAGACCGGGCAAACCAGTTTTCCGTCAAGTTAAAGGCATCGTAAAAACCATATTTACCCCATAGCCGTTCTCCGTGTTCGCGGTAAAAGTGTTTCATTGCGGCAATGGATTCCGTAGGCGTATAGGGCATAGAGGAAAGAGCGGCGGTAGGCGTGATGGTGCCATTGTCATTGGAAGGAGAATGAGCGGAATAACCGAAGGGGTTATCACTGGCCGTTAGTCCCCAGCAAACATCGCTATAACCGACAAAGTTGCGTCCATTGTTAATACAATAGGCCCGGTTGATCAAGGTATGGTTAATATTATTAATGAAATAATTGGCGTAGGCATCTTTAATACCACGTGGGTCAAAACCCAAAAACGAATAGTGGGCGAAGAATAAAGGACCGCCGGCGTTAGGTCCGACAAACAACTTAAATCCAAAAAACGAGCGGCCGTTGGTGTATTGTTCGCGTCCGGCCCAGCCATCGTGGTAAAGGCTCGCGGGAACGGCATTCGTGGGGGAAGCTACGGCCAATAGGTAAGTAATAAGCGATTCGAAATACCCTCGGATCTCAAAATTAATGGCAAAATTATGTTGTGGTGACCAATGCCACAGCAAAACATCCCGGCCGTCGCGGTAGAAGTTCCAGTCGACAGCTTCCCAAATGCCCGTAATTTTGCTCCTCAATTCCATTTCCTCCGGACTATCTCCTGCAAAGTACTCTCTCACTGTTAATAATCCTTGCAACAAGAACGAAGTCTCTACCAAGTCACCACCATCATCGAGTGGGCTAAAAGGAACCACTCTTCCGGTAGCACCATTCATCCAATGTGGATAAACGCCCATAAACCGGTCGGCCCCTTCAAGGAAGGTAACGATCTTCAGCAGGCGCTCTAACCCTTGCTGCCGGGTAATGAACCCCCGTTCTATTCCCACCAAAATCGCCATCACCCCAAAACCGCTGCCGCCCATCGTTACGGTACTCGTCGTATTCCGTTCCCTTGCTAGACCTGAGACCGGATGAGCAAAATCCCAAAAATACCGAAAGGTATATTCCTGAACCATTGTTAGCAATTCATCATCGGTCATGGCAAAAGTAGTATCGGCCACAATATCCGAAAATTCCCCTTCATCGCCAGAAGAGTTAACTGCAGAGATCTTGTAATATTTAATAACATCCGGAGTCCCTACAAAATCGATATGACTCGTTTCAGCCCTACCAGCTTCAGCAATTCTTTCGAAATTTTCAGTTGAGTCTTCGGACGCATAAATCCTATATTTTAATAAATTAGGCTCCGGATTAGGATTCCAGAATAGTTCGATATGACTATCATAAGCTTCAGATCTCAAACCCGTAGGAATTGTTTGGGCATCCACCCATTGGGCATTAAGCACCACGACAACAACAATTGCCGATATTTTTATCAGATCAAACATGCAAATGTTTAGTGTTTGTTTTAAATAGCCTCTTTACGACATAATGAAATATCTATTACCCCGGAAATATCCTAATGATTAAACTCATTAATCAATTAACTCAGAATAAAAATCGGTTTTTTTAATCGAATAGTCCAGGTGATTCACCTCACTACAACTACTCCATTACTTTTTTTATCTGATTTTCATAGTATTAGAACAAAAGATTACTAAAATTGAATAAGATACTCGGTAAGATTATCTACGGAATTCAGCTTCAATTTCTTTCTTAAACGGTACCGCTTATTTTCTACCCCACGGATGGAAATATTTAATAGCGGAGCAATTTCCTTGGTAGATAAATTCATGCGTAAATAGGCTGCTAATCGAAGATCTCCCGGGGTAAGGTCAGGATGTTTTTCCTTCAGTTTTTTTAAAAACTGTTCGTGAACAAGGTTAAAATTGGTTTCAAAAAGTTGCCAATCGTTTTCATCAGAAATATTCCGGTCAATTAACTTTTGAATATGCTGAATGGGCTTACTTCCTTTCGAGGAGGAAGCTTCGGATTTAAGATTATCGAGTTCAGCTTTGATATTTAGCAAGATCTCATTTTTCTTAATGAGGTCCATTGTTGAATTAGCGAGTTGCGTACTTTTATTAAGAATATCCATCTTTAATTTTTCATTGCGATTTCTGATACGTTCTTCCCGTAATTGTTTCGCTCTGGCAAGTAAAAGCTCATATCTCTGTTTTCTCATGCGGTATTGATGCCAGCGATATAGCCAATAGAGACCAAAGAGCAGAAAGGCCAGGAATACAGATCTGGCCAATGCAGTTTCATACCACTGTGGAGCGATGGAAAAGTCAAGCTTTACAACCTGCCCGGGTGAGCTTTTGGATTTAAGTCGAAAAGTATAATCTCCGCTTGGCAGATTAGTAAAAGTTTGATTATTAATTTTTTCAAATTCCGACCATTTATTACTGAATCCTCCTAAAAAATAGCTAAACCCGGCATTGGTGGTATAATCAGTATTCGTGAAGTTGATTTTTACATCATTTTCATCCTTGGTCAAGGCTATTCGATTACTAGGGTTTTCCGACAACCCGGGGAAAAAAATGGTACGAGTTGTGGTTTTCAAACTGGTCAAATAGGTTTGCGATCGATAATTTTGGAAAGACCCTTTTTGCTTATCCAAAAGAGCATAACCGTCTCCCAAAAAAACGAAATAATAATTGGAATCGAGAGATATAATACTATTGTATTCGAAGGGTACATCTACATTTAAAACATGTTTTTCTTTTGATTTAAGCACCCAGGTCATCTGTCCTTCTTCAATTAGAAAAAGGTCTCCGTTATCTCCTTGGCTCATCCACCAGTTTTTTCCGGTCAGCTTTTGTCCTTCCCACGTTTCAAGCGGTTCAAACTTATTTTCCTTTTCGTTAAAGCGGAAATAACGCATACCCGATTTGACGATAATTTGTCCGTTGAGCTTGAATAACCCAAGATTGTAAGCAGTAGGCAAGCCTTTTTCCTCCCCAAAAACTTCTTTCACTACGATTGAATCTAATTTTTCAGATAGTTCCAGCCGGTATAACCCTCGTTGTGGGTGCACGGCCCAGATTTTGCCTTGTTGATCAGTTTCAATATGTCTGATCGACTCATTTAGACCAATGATCTTACTCTGCATCTCCATAGCCTTGTCAAATAAAACCAACCCTGTATATGTAGCTTGTACGTACGAATTACAATAAGCCATCAATTGCCATCCTCCTGTAAAATGTGATATTTTCTCAGCCTTCTCCTTCTTTATTTTAAAGGTCCCCTGGTTATGTCCGCAATACAATTCCCCTCCTATTATCTTAAGATCCCACACCTGACCTTGTGTTCCCGGCACGAGGTGAAATGGAAGCTCTTCAGCCTCTTGTTTTTCAAAAGACTTCCAAAAAAGTCCCTGGTTCGTCCCAACGAAAAGGTTATCCCAATAAATGACGGCGGCATAGACTGTACCAATTGCTCCTAAATAATCGACATGATAAGTAAGCGGAGAATTCAGTAAGGCTAGATTTACGCCTTTATCGGTCCCTATCCACAATTGTTGGTTTTGATCGCTAAAAAGGCTTAGTATGGTATTGTTTTGCAGACCTTTTTTCTGATTGAGATGATAAAGCAATTCGCCGGTTTCATTGAAAATAAAAGCCCCTTCCAAAATAGTCCCGATCGCGATATTCCCGTTATCCAACTTAATAGCCTTGTTGATTTGATATTGATTCAAGGATTGGTTCAAACTTTCGTTCCAAACAGAAAAAACCCTGCCATCGTATTGAAATATACCTTTGTTTTTGGTTCCAATAAGGAGAAGTGAGTCGGTTACCGGTAGTGTAAAGGCGATCATTTTATCCGTAAACATACTGCTACCCTCGATTATCTGAAATTGATTGTCTTTTTTTAATTCGTATAACCCTTGTCCTATAACAGGCACAACGATCCGCCCACCCCAACTTTGGGTGAACATGATGTTCCCCGGAGGAGCAAAAACAGAGAGTTCGCCGTCTCGAAAAGTATAAATCGTAGAAAATGATTGAAAAAGCACTCCTTCTTCAATAGGTAAGATATGCCAGATTTCTTCTTTCCTAAGGGTTTCCTGCTCTAAAACCTTAGAAACGGAATAATACTTGAGTTCTTGTTCCGGATCGTGTTCCCAATAACCAAACTCCTCAAAACCTCCCGTAAATACTTGGTTATTAATGACCGCAAGGGATCGGATAGTTTGTTTATTGGGTAAAGAAAAATGCTTCCATCGGCTCCCGTCAAATTTCAGCAGGCCCCTTTTGCTCCCAAAGTACATAAAACCATGATCATCTTGCGCAATCCCCCAGGTCTGACTTTTATTTGTGTTTGGATGATCTTTAAAATTAATTATTTTAGGCACTTCTTGCCCCGCTGCTCCGGAAAGACAAGCGAAAAGCAAGAGTACTGTAAAAAATAGATAACGCAAAGTATTCATCATAATATCAGGAGTCTACTTCCTAACAAATAAAGCAATATGCAAAAAATCCTAGAAATCTGCTGCGATTCCGTCAATTCAGCGCTCAACGCCCAACAAGGAGGTGCCGACCGGATCGAGCTCTGCGAAAACCTGGCGCAGGGAGGCGTAACCCCCAGTGCAGGAAAAATTAAAATGGCAAAAGCACAGTTAGATATTCCCGTTTTTGTTTTGATCCGGCCCCGCAAGGCAGATTTTCTTTATACCCATTTAGAATTTCAGATAATGCTGGAAGACATTGCGGTAGCCAAATCCTTGGGAGCGGACGGTATCGTTTCCGGCGTCTTAAAGATCAACGGAAAGATGGATTACGACAGGATGCAGCAACTCGTCGAGGCTACCTCTCCCCTACCCTTTACTTGCCACCGCGCTTTCGATATGTGCAGCCACCCTCTGGAGGCCCTTGATCTTCTCGGACAAATGGGCGTGAAACGCGTCCTCACCTCCGGACAGCAGCCTACTGCGTTGTTGGGAAAAGATAATTTACAAAATTATGCAGCAAAAACTGCCAATGACCTCTCCATTATGGCATGCGGGGATCTGTTGCCCGTCAATATCGCTGAAATTGCGGCTATTGAGGGTATTAATGAACTGCACAGTGCGGCGTTAAGGCCTATTGCCAGCAGAATGGTCTATAGGGGTGGAACTCCCATGGGAGAAGAAGATATTACCCGGGAGTTCAGGTGGCAGGAAGTAGATACGGCTTTAGTGAAGGCTATGAAGGAAGCCCTATAATCCAGCATTGTGAACCAACACCAGATTGTCAGATTCATCGGTGACATCAGAAAAATGTTGGCGGACATCATCAACTTTGGAGAGCTGGCCTCTATTATTTATCACATTAAACTGATAACCAACTGATTCTAATTGTTTAATAGCGCATTGGTGTGATGCGTTCCTATTCGGATCAATCCAATATTCCATGATTATTTCGGGAAATTTTTTCTGCGCAAACAAATCCGCCATACCTGCTATAACCGCTGATTCCGCCCCTTCCACATCAATTTTAATAATAGTAGGAGTTTTTCCCATTCCTTGACAGATGCTACTAACAGTGCGGCCTTCTACCTTGATTGGAATGGGTTGGTATTGCTGGTACCAATTTTCTTTCGTAAAAATAGTGTTGTCTAGTGTATTATTTTCAGAATAGGCTGCGGGAAATTCATAAAAGGTAACGACCTCGTTATGGTCGGTAACGGCGAGGTGGTTGATCTTGATTTGACCTTTGGACTGACAATTAGCCGCCAAAAGATGGTAGTTCTTCGCAGAAGCTTCGAAGCAGTATACACTATCGAGGCACTGAATGAGTTCCGCAGCCAGCAAGGAAAAAAAACCGTAATGACTGCCAATATCAAAAAAGAGGTCATCACTCTCCAGGCGGTTGATCAGATACCGCGTAAGCCGAATTTCTGAATCGTGAGATTTTGCCCCTAGTAGGTATATATCCGTTCCGGCGGGAAGGAGTACTTTCATTTTGGTGCCGAAAAAAGTGAATACTTCGACAATCTTCCCTCGCTTAAAAATAGGATAAATGAATTTTGAAAAAAATATGCCGTAGGTGTAATGGAGCGGATTAAAGCGGAAGCGCTGAAATTTTGTACTCCGGGCCAGCTTTTCGATACGATCAAGCTGTTGATGTAAATTGTGGGAAATGTTGCTCATAAAGGAATACCGAAGCTATATCAAAAGTAAGACTGAAAAATATTGACAGAACGAGTTGCCGCAAAATACTAAAAACCGCCAAGAGAAAAACGCTTGGCGGTCCTTAGCCCAACTTGGTCGGGTCGATAATTATTCAAAGGTATTTCTTTGATCTCTACACTTATAAGATGGCCCCGGTATCAATATTAATAAGACCAAAGGTCGTGCTCAAAGTTAAAGATCTTATTTTTAATCTTATCGGCTTCAAGTAAAAGGTCTACCCCCGATAAGTAACCTTGTAACCTTCTATCGTGTACATTCGATTCTTTGTAAATATAACTGGAGAAGAAACGCATTTCGAACATATCCTCCCAGGTTAATTTCTGCGAATCGTTACTAAACATATTAAAGACAGGCTCTCTCGCCAATACTTCGCGTGCCTCGGGATAATATACCCAGAACAGTGGCCTTTCAAAGAGGAAGTTCCCATTATCATCATATTCATCCAGCAGTGGTGCGATCCCTAAAATACGCACCTGGAGAGCTGATGACTCTTCGTCGAAGAACCATACTTCTTTTAAGCGGAAACGCTTAACCTTTGTATGATCTAAAACATTGTAAACCACGGTATCTCTTTCTTCGTAAGTGATCGGATCGAAAAATGGAATCGTATCCGCTTTTGATCCCATGTTCTTTACTTCGTCAGGAGATAAAGGATTGGTAAATTTATCATCGTCAGCACTGTAGGTAGTGATTTCAGCGTTTTCGGCAGCTTCCATCAAAATGGTAAAGAATGCACGCTCGGGATAGGAAAAAGGCAGGTTCATTTTTTCCCGGATGTCAATAACTCTCCATATCCTTTTTTCCCACATGATGTCAGCCTCACGGAGGTTTTCATAAGGCAATACTCGCTTTTCGTAGGTTAATCTTTTTTCTACGATGTCATCAAGAGGCTTTTCTTCATCAGGATCACTCGCCTCGGTCAAAATTATATTGGTAGGCGTTTGTGCAAATGCTGGTAAGACCAATGTTACCAAAATGGCTACACATAATGCTCTGAGAACAATCTTCATAATCATTTTCGTTTTTCTGATATTGATAATTACTATTCTGAAACGGAATAGATCGTATCCGTATTACGTGGTTAACAAAATAATTTGGGTTTTTTACCGAGGAGAGTAGATTTGGGAAACATCAGTCATTCCTTGATTTGAACGACATTCATTTATCGCTGATCTTAAACGCTTTGAACATCTCATATTATTGCGAGTTGCAGGTTTCGCGTTCAACAACCCGAAACCTACAACTCGTAACATCTCTAATAACCAGTAATTATTTAAGTAGAGCTATCCATTTTTAGTCCCTTACATTTGGATAATAAGAAACAGGATGACTCCTAGCATTTACTATTTCACGGTGAATACCATGTCGTTAATCTGACGGGTATTCTTATCACCCGGGCACTTCGCGCGTACATCACGGAAGAAGTAAGTATCCCCTGGCTTAGCTCTGCCGATCAGGTTTTTAGCGCGGCTTACAAATCTTGGACCGCTGTTTTGAACCAAAACCGCATCCTGGCGTGGAGCAACGTATACCATTTCAAAGCGGTCGATCTGACAGGTGGCATCAAAATCGAAGTTTTCCAAAATAGCAAGCACACCGGCTTGTACTCTGAATTCACCGCTACCGATGGAACCACCTTTGCTTCTACCCAATTTTGCAATCGGGTCAGGTATTCTTTTAGAGCGGAAAGGCTTACTGTCTCTTACCCCACCACCGCTGATGTTAATTCTAACATTATCGGTAACTTCAGAAACATTTACGACATAATTGGTATTGTTTACCTTTCTTACTCTGGCACCACCACCGCTGGCACTCACCCGCAAATCCGCCGTTGGAATACCAGCCGCAGAAACGGAGATTGGGTTATCAACACCAATGAAGAATACGTTCATTTTATCCGCCGAAACAGCGATAGAACGTTCGCCCACTTCATAGGTATAAGTTTCTTCACTTTCGATCACTTCGCCGGTCAATGGATTTCTGACCACGGCCCTCAAGTTAAGCGTTTTTGGTCCCAGACTTCCGGAAGTACCGGTCGAGAAAGAGGCTTTTCCATTCTCATCAACTGGTTGTTTTTCACCGTTCACAAAAATTCCGATATCTGCCGGATTCAATTGCGTACTGTAGGCACCAATAGAAATATTGGCTTCAAAAGGTTCTCCGCGAATAACGTAAGATTTTGGAGCCTGTACCACCGGGAAGAACGAATCAAATTCAACCACACGACCACCAGTCAGCTCAGCCAGATCGTTAACTAAAGCGGCTTCGGAACTTTTCGCATCCGCCTGCATCTGACTCATCAAGGGCAAAACTGCCGCAACCGGCATTTGACGGAATTTGAAATCGGCCCAGCTATTTTTATCCTTACTGCTCTTCCAGGTTTCATCATCAATGCTCAAAGGCAGGTTATTGACCATATTTTCAATCCGCGTCTCTATTTCTGATTCCTTTAGACCGAAGGTTTGACCGTGTTGCGTTAAAAGATCCTCGTAGATCTTAGCCAATTGCTCTTTGGTTTCGATGATTTTTTGCTTTAAATCTTCTCCTTTCCCTTCCGTAACTAAAAGATTAGTAGTTACGTCTTTATTTTTCCTACCCTTGGCAATTTTCTTTCCGTAGCTGATCGTATAATCTTTGTCATCGACTTTCCCGTCGTTATTACCCGAAACATCAATAATCTCATTTCTAAGATCATCCACGTAAGTATTGAAGCCATTCACGAACTCACGAACCTGGTCCATCGCCGGTTCAATGGGTCTGAACTTTGCTTTAGATTCATCACTCAGAAGCTCCTTTACACCTTTTACTTTCTCGTCCAATTGAGTGTTTACAGTGGAAATACTACTTTGATTACCCTCATCCAGGGTAAAGAATGCGTTCATTACCTCGGCAGAAACGTTTAATGCCAATAGTGCGGTAAGCACCAGGTACATTAAGTTGATCATTAACTGCCGGGGTTCCTTAGGAATTGACATATATTTTTATTTTTTTAAAACTTTAAAGTTGAAAGAATAACGGTCCCCTATATTCAAAAGCGTTACAATAAATTTAACTGAAGTGGCCAGTCCACCGAAAATCTTTACAGTTACTATTCCTTACCATGATGATCATCATAATAAGGCAACACCCATACCCTGGCATTAATCATTTGATCAGTAAAAAAACTGCCGACAGGAATCAGATCCAGCCTTCAATAAGCTTTCGCACAAGAACAACGGCCACTTGAGTTAAGAAGACCTAAATCGATTAGTCATTATCTCTCCTGCCCAGATTGCCCATAGCAGAGATCATATTACCGTAAACACTGTTCAGTGCTCCGTAGGTGTTATTCAACTTGCTGACATTTTGGTTGAGCTCTTGCACCTGCTCTCTATACGCTTTGGTATCTTCCAGAGAATCGCTAAGGTCTGCCATTGCTTCGTTGATCTTAGCATAGAAGTTGGTCATGGTCCTTAACTGATCTTTTGTACCAGAAAAATCAACTTCTTGCAGTGCTTTCAGAGAAGACATACTGCGGGACATGGTTTGCAATTCATTCAACATACCTCCCAATTGTTGTTCCACCACTTCACCATTTAAGGCTGGTGTGTTATTGCCGGGACCGGCAGCAAGAGGATTCACATCAGAGGTGTAATCGTCAATACCAGGATACAATTTTTCCCAATAGTAGTCTTTTTCAGGTCCGATCACTCCTAAAAATAAGAAGATAAAGGCCTCCACAGAAAGACCAATAATCAACATCTCACTGGCATACGGCCAACTTTCCAATTTGAAAAGGGCGCCCATTAATACGATCGATGCCCCAACACCAATAATCAGGTTTTTAAGATACTTAAAGCCTTTTGATTTAACAAAACTCATCTTTGAACTCGTTTTTGTAGTTATTGAATTTTATGTCAAAATATTTTTCGGATGAATACTCATCACAAGAAATTGCAATCATTTAATGGATAATTAGAAAGAGAGTTTTAATGCTGGCAAAATCTAATCTGAACCCCGTTTGCCTGAGCGGTATAACATATTAAAGCATACCAAACAAGTATTATCATTATCCATAATCTCAATACTTCTTTAGTGTAGTTTTTTCGTTGCTGTTGTTTTTAAAGTAGAAAGGAGAATAAGTATCGCTTTCATTTTCAATAAGAGTGGTTAAGATCAATGTCCTAAATGTTCACAGGAGTGTAATTCAAAAAACTTTTGTTCTTTTATATTGGCTCTGAAGAAGCGTTTTTACTATTTGCTTTTATCTTAAACGAAAATTGGACGCAAAGTTACAACATTTCAAATAAAAAAGCGGATAATCATAAAAAAAGGATATTACGACACTTTCCGTAATATCCTTTTTTCAGTAAGATTTATTTACTCATTTTTTGAGAAAATGATACAATCTTAGTTTAGAAGTCATTTACGGAACGACCCAAGAAGGTTAAAGCACAACGGAATCCAATGTAAGATTTCGTTGTATCCTGGAATTCCCAGTGACGTGTCCCGGTTTGCAAAAAGTGGTGTATATCTTTCCACGACCCTCCTCTTACAACTTTACGCTTATAGGCTTCGGGATCATCGTCTTTTGCGTCATAACGAATATCCGGGTTCAAATCGTGTATGAAAGAGTAAGAATTTTCATTGTAGGCCGAAAGCGTCCATTCAGCAACGTTTCCAGACATATTGAAGAGGCCAAAATCGTTGGGGAAATAAGCATCTGCTTTTACCGTATACAACCCGCCATCTTCCGGGTAATTACCCCTACCAGGTTTGAAGTTTGCCAGGATACACCCCTTGGCATTTCTTACGTAATAAGCTCCCCATGGATAAGGGGCGTTGTCGTGTCCACCGCGAGCAGCATATTCCCATTCGTGCTCAGTCGGCAAACGGAAGTCTTCCGTATTAACACCATCTCCTCTTTGCTTTTGGTAAGTATTCCATAGCTTGGTTCTCCAGTAACAGAATGCATTGGCTGTATGCCAATCTACACCAACGACGGGGTAATCATCGAAAGCCGGGTGCCAAAAGTAGTTTCTCGCCATTGGCTCATTGTAAGAGTAAGAAAAGTCGCGAATCCATACTAAAGTATCCGGATAAATATTTACTTTTCTACGCTTGATATAAGTATTACGAGGAGACCTGCTCTTGTCGTGGGCGGCAGCCTGCCAATCGTACCACTCATATTCATAGACCATCTTGCTGATGTCAATTTCCTTTTTACCGGCGAACCGGTCATCTCCCTGGTAGAAAAGATCTTCCAGTGTTTCATCTTCCCAATCGATTTCGTACTCCCAATCGATTACTTCTTCCCCAGTCTCTGTTTCAACATAATGATCGAGATAGGAATGTGCTAATGAATCCCGAACCCAGTTAGTGAATTGGCGGTACTCATTGTTGGTAATCTCGGTATCATCCATATAAAATCCCATGATCGAAATGGCCTTATTCCGCTGAACAAATGTATTGGTAACATCTTGATCACTGGGCCCAACGTGGACTGTTCCGGAAGGAACGTAAACCATACCATAAGGATTGATACCCCTCCATGAGGGACGATCTAATACGCCAACAAGCTGGCCGTTCTCGTTTCTTCCACAAGAGGAAGCAGCAATAACCGCCACAACGAATAAAGAGATTTTGAGTAAGTTCTTCATGTTTACACCCAAGTTTTCCTTCTTATTATATAAATCAGTTCTAATAGGAATAAAATATTCAAATGTTTGTTCACACCTGTTTAAAGGCGATCGCAAAGATAACTTTTTTTAAAATCTATTCTAAAGTTGCCTTTAGAGTATTAATACATTTTGCGATTGTAAGCTAAAATGCTTCTTATAGCTTAGATTTGGTTTCGATGGGTTCCTTTATCAAAGGACACTCATTCAACGTCATTCTTGGCGGGCATATTATTAGTAGATTATAAAATTCTTCTCTTTCAAATGTTAAAAATTCTAATTCGAAAGGAAGGTCGCTGAAAATCAATTACTTACAAAAAAAATTACAATGGACAAATTTTAAAGACGCCCTTCGAGCAAAAATAGTTGTATGGCAGTTAATGAAAAACCAGCGTTATTTTCTAAAGATTCCGGGGATTAAAAATAACCTTAGGAGGGCGTCCCCAATCCAGAATGGTCTGTAAGTTATAATTCAACACCAATTCATGCGAGCCGTTACTAACATTTTGAAGATTGGATAGCGTAATATCATAAGCATAGCCTATTGTTATTTTTTTACCCACTTTAAAACCGCCCAAGACAGTCGCTGCATCCAGGCTATTCGTGTTATACCCACGCACCGCTCCTCCGATAAATAGGTTTTGGTTACGCTCTACCAATCCGGAAAGTTCGGTTTGGGTTTGATTAGTATCTGATTTAACGAGAAATGACGGATGAAATTGAATGGCGTCATTGATATTCAAGTGAAGAGCAGCGCCGAGGTAATAAGTCCTGACCAGAGCCACAGCAAGGGGGCCTAGATCTACCTCTGGTTCGTTCAGGTGCACCGCAGAAATCCCCGCTTCAAACCACTCGCTTTTGTAGTAAAGTCCCAGACGGGTAGTAGGCGCATTAGCCGAAACACTGGTGATGGGCAGCAAAACATCTTGATGATCGATGTTCCCCTGGCTGTAGTTCCCATCCGGCGTCAATAGTACACTACCATCCAATTCTTTTTGAAAAAACCCGCCGCCAATTCCGATAGATAAGATTCCGGGTCCCAAATAGGTTTGAAAATTATAAGCCGCTCCAAAATACATATTCTTTTCGGGACCCAAAGCGTCGTTTTCCAGTTGAATGCCAAATCCGCCACGCAACAAATCAACGGGCAAATGGGCATTGACAAATTGAGTAGAAGGCCCTACATTCGCATCAGAACCTACTGCTTGCAGACCCGTCCATTGCTCCCTTACCCCTCCGGTGATGCTAAGGGATTCATCCATACCGGCAAAGGCAGGATTCCAATTAAAATTATTCATCATATATAGACCGTAATTGCTGGATTGCTGACTCCAGCCTATTACGGCCGTCAAACTAAACAACAGAATAAAATATTGCTTCAACATAAGTTTACTTTAATGAAAAGACACCGGGTTTAAACGCTCTTCCTGCGTTAAAACAGGCAGGAATGCCAGCCCCGGTACCGGCTGAGAATGTGTGGGAGTTATTAGTAATCATACTCGCTTGCTCATTCACTGAACTCTCATTTTTACTAAATCAACTATTGATCCACTCGGGCGATAATCTTTTTTTTACATCCGTTATATTAGTAACGGGTAACTGGCATTCGTAAGCCTGACAGATATAAATATTCGTTTGCGCGGAGGCTTTTCGGTCTTTGAGCAGCGGATAATTCTCGTTTTCATCAGCACTCCCCATGATTATTGTATTCGGTAGATACTGTTGAAAGATCTTCTTAGCAACAGCTTCGTAATTATCCCCAACTACCGCTAGTTCGTACTGTTGCTGACTGAGATGGAGTACTGCTCTGGCCCACCTGGGAAAAGAACTAGGATACCTGTTTACAGCGTCCATGAATTTGACCGCC
>CAZHNG010000064.1:0-1628 GCA_964533785.1 uncultured Saprospiraceae bacterium
AGCGGGATCGACCAGGGTGAAGACCGGCTCGCCGGGCACGACCACCGTGCCGGGCTCGACGTGGCGCTCGACGACGACGGCAGCGAAGGGGGCCCGAAGCTCGTGCTGGTCGAGCAGTGCCTTTTCGTAGGTGAGCAGTGCCCGGGCATCGTCGAGCCGCGCCTTCTCGACCAGGATCTCGCTCTCTGCCACGGTCGTCTCGGCGGCGGCGACGGCGACGTCGCGCAGCGCCTGTTCCGCTGTCTGGGCGGAAACGACGCTGCGCCGGGCGAGTTCCTCCTGGCGGCGGTTGGCGGCCTCGCGTTCGGCCTGGACGGCATGCGCCCGATCGAGATTGGCTTCGGCCTGCAGGGCGGATGCCTCGGCGATGGCGACCGTGGCCTCGGCCCGCGCCACCCGGGCCGCCTGCTCGGCCGTGCGCAACCGCGCCAGATTTGTGCCCAGGGTGACACTGTCGCCATGATCGACTAGCACCTCGTCGAGCGCGGCACCGACCTCGAAGCCGACCCTGGCCAGCACCCGCGCCTCGACGGTGCCGAGGCCGAAGAGCCGAATCGCGACGTCACGCTCGGGCACGACGACGCTGACGGGGAGGGGTCGGACAGTGACGAAGAGCCAGCCGCCGATGGCGAGCCCGGCCACTGCAACCAGGACCGCGAGGCGGCCGCCCCAGCGCCTGGTCATGCCTCGTCCTTCACCCGGCAGGGGGATGATGGGACGAGCCCGTCGAGTTGCAGCGCGAAGAGCCGCAGCCCCTCACGGGCGAGCGGGAAGGCCTTGCCGCTCAACGACCAGCGCACCGCGAGGCCGGGCAGAAAGGCGATCACCAGCGAAGCGGCATCGGCCGGTGCGATGCCCGGCCGGAGCCGTCCCGAAGTGGCCGCCTCGTCGAACGCTGCCCGCAAGGTCGCCTGCAGTTGCTGCATCAGCGCGAGGAACGCCTCGCGTAACGGGGCATTTGCGGCGTTCAGCTCGCGCGAGAAGAGAATGGCGGTAATCGCCGGGGTCGCCTCGACCAGCTCGAGCTGCGCCGCGACAAGCGCCCGCACCCGCTCGAGCGGGTCGGCATGGGCCTCGACCGCAGCCTGCCAGCGCGCCCGCATCGAGGCGTCCAACGCCTCGGCCACTTCGACCCACAGCGCCTGCTTGGTCGCGAAATGCCGGAACACCGCCGGCTGGCTGATGCCCACCGCCAGCGCGATCGCCTCGGTGGTCAGCCGGTCCGGCCCCACCGTGTCCGCGAGATCCAGCGTTGCCGCGACGATCTCGGCCTTGCGTTCAACTGCCAACCGGCGAGAGCGCATCACCGTTCCAGGTAGTTAGTGAGTTATAACAAACTAAGTTATCAGGGCACGTGCTGCAAGCTGCCAGGCGTGGAGATTCGCAGCGTTGGCAGCTCGGACATGCCGTTATGGTATCCCCGGCGCCAAGTCGCCGCTGTCCGACGCCGAGAGGTGAACGAGGGCGGCCGAGGGGAACGCCGCGAGGGCATCCTCCATCTGCGCTTTTGTCATCAGACACATGGCGGTGGAGAGCGCGTCGGCGATGGTTGCCTCGCGAGCCTCGATGGTGACGAGCTGCCAGGTCGGGGGTGCCGGGCGGCCGGTTCTGGGATCGAGGATGTGGCC